>JANMEB010000332.1:0-10648 GCA_031376585.1 Planctomycetota bacterium
CGAGAATCCTTGTCCGACGACGACGTTCGCCCGTACCGTCGTGCTGTTTCCCGTTCCATCGGAAGTGCGGTATAAAAAGGGGGATGTCCCGAATGGCATCAACTTAAGGCGTAAGTGGTTGGGGCGTTGAACTTTGCGTGGTAGTTGGCGCGGGGTTCTTTGAGATATCCAAATTGTTTGGGACGGCGTTTCATTAAGCGCGGTTCGCGGCGGCCGGGTCGTTCGGGATTGACGATGAGTTCCGGAAAGCGTGCGTCCACGTCGGCGTGTGCCAGCGCGCGGAGCGCGTCGATGAAGCTGATCCGCTCGACCGACACACCTTGGCGCTGGGCGGCTTCATGCATCAGGAGTCGCACTAAGTTGTAAGCCAGCGCGAACATGGTCGCTTCCTTGAGCACGCCTTCCACCGACTCGCAGCGCAGTGCATCCATGCCGAGCGTCGTTTTGAGATGCGCGAAATTCGTTTCAATCCGCCAGCGATTGAAGTACAGTTGCGCGAGGGCTTCCTTCGAATAGCGATCGACATCGACGAACAGACTGACGAGCGTGATTTCCTTCACACGAAACCCCGGTCGATCGATGCGATAACGCAATTCGCGGACGATGAGGCTTGGCGGGAGCGCAGCGAACGATTCCGGCGCGAGCCAGTTGGGGCACACCTCGGGTTTGAACCATTCGACCAGTTGATCAAGATCGCCCAGCGACTTGATCCAGCGCGAGGTGGGTAGGCCCTTCTTCTTCGAGGCGATTCCACGGATCGCTTGTTGATGTAGTCGGCCGGGCGTGAAATCGACGATCTGCTTTTGGTGCATTCGAAACACACCGTGGATAGTACGCTGAAAAAGCAGGCACAAATGCACGAACGAGCAGAATGCCCGATCCCCTACCAGCACGTCGCCGACCGCAAGTTCGGGATGCAACTCAGCGACTTGCGACTGATCGTGCGTGCGCAATGGCGCGACCAGCATTTTCAAGATCAATCCGCTGCCGTGATGCATCATCGCCAACCAGTGGACGACCGGAAAACCACAGCCTTTGGCTTGACCGCCGGGCTGACCGAACGCGGTTTGAAGCACCTCAACGTCGGGCGTCGAAAACGTCGAGCCGTCGACCAAAAACACCCGATGTCCCAGCCAGCACGCCGTATCGAGCACCGCTTTCCCTAACTGCGAAACCGTTTGCCCGAGCAACGATTCCAGCGCAGCGCGGGGCAAGCGAGCGCGGGCCGCTCCGTACGCTTGAACCGTGAACTCCTCGCCCGAGATGCGCGGCAAATGGCTACAGGCCGTGTTGCCGTAAAGGATTTGCAGGAGGAACAGCCGCACCGTCAACGCCGGCGGTAGAATCCGCTCGCGCCAAGTATGGCCCGCCGCGCGGCAAGCGTCATTGATCGCTTGATCGCTGAACTGGCATGCCCAATGCGACTTGATCTGTTGAATCGCTTGCCCGAAACTCGCCACCATAAAGCACCTCGTTGTGAGAAAGGAAAGAACTATCCTTACTTACGCACGAGCGATTCAAAACCGATTGCCAGCACTGCTATCGCAGCAACGCTTCAGGCCACCGCACCAACGACTTACGCTTATCTTTATGCCATTCTAGAATGTCCCCTTATTTCTTTCTGACCTACAAGCTACGCATGTTAACGATCTCAACGGTCGTCTCGTCGTCACTCACTGTAAAGAATGCACGCAATGGCTCGCGGTCGATAAAATACAGCCCTTCGCTAAGGTGATCGCCCGTCTCTCGCGGTTTGATTTTCAGCGATTCCTGTAGCTGCTTGGATGCTTCAATAATCGCTGCCTTGGACTTGCTTGCTGTCGTGATCCGCAACACATCCTCGACGGCTTCAAGCGACAAAACGACATCGTAATTCAAAACGCTTACAATGCCTCTACCTTGGCGATCAACTCTGCGACGGTGAACTTCGGTCCGTCACTTCCGACGCGACTCTTTGCTTTCTCAATTTCCTCATCCGTTGGCGGGCGACGAACAACACCCACTCGCACTCCCCGGTCATCGACTAATTCGATTGGGCCGTCAGAATGACGGATTTGCTCAGCGATTTCCGACTGAACTACGATTCTTATCATATTTATTCTCCCTTGCGGTTTAACTCATTCTATCATGCGCATTCGGTCCGTCCACTTCGACTTCCAATGGCGGCTGCGCCGGTTAAACGGAGAGCCAGCGGCGGCGCCGGTTAAACGGAGAGCCAACGGCGGCGCGGGTTAAACGAAGAACGGGGGAATGCGCCAACTAAACCAAGATTCCGCGACGAAGTTGGCGCTACTGTTGGCCGGTCGAAATCCACAGGAACGGGCGCTGGGCTTCGTCCACTCGTAGTTCCAATTTTAGACGCGGACGAGATTGACCTAACAAATCGTCGATCGCGCCGAAATACGTTTGCTTCTTCTTGTTGAACGTCACTTTGACTTTTGCCAGCTCGATTCCATCTCGGGCAAGCGAATTATGATCGTACAACATCGGAACTTGGACGCTTTTCTCGATCGCATTGAGCGCGTCGCTGAGCGGCGCGCGATTAAGTTCAAAATTTTTCCGCTCAAAAAGTTTCGGTGCGGCTTTGACTGGCGTTTGTTCGATGGGCCAACCAACCGGCCAATGCTCGTCGGCGACGCGACTATCGACGATGGATAATTCCACCTCTTTGCCGACCGATCGACTTGGCACCAAAACCAAACCCAAGGGCCGAATGGCTGCAGCCAAGATCGTACCGGCCGAAAGCCCCTTCATCTCTTCCTGGACCAATTCGGCGCTCGCCAATTTGGCTTGTGCGGCGGGGGCGATAACGATTGAAATCGACAACGAGTTTTGAATATTCTTTACGACTTCGCCGATCCGTTCGCCTTTGGTCTCGAAGCCGACCTCCGCCGCCAACATTTCGCTCAGTCCGACGAGCTGCTCTGCCGTCAGACCGAAAGCCAACTTCTGGGCCAAAGTGACTTCCGCGCCATCGGCCCGAAGCTTTTTCACGAGTTCGCGAATCTTGTCGATATCACGCAACGAGAAATTTCCGCCCGGCAACGACAGCCGTCCATTATTTTCCAAGACACCAGAGATCTTCAGAATCTTCTGGCCGCCAAACTCGCTTTCGCTGACTGCAGGCTTGTTGCCGGCTGTGGATGTCAGGCGCACCCGGTCGATGCCGACAACGGCCAGGACTTCCGACCATTCTTGTTGGCTGCCGTCGGCCGCACTCGTTATTTTTACTTCCAGCTCAACAATTCGGTCGCCGCTTTGAGCGAGAGCCAAACCGGCCAGCAGCAACAACGAACAGCAACAGAGCAATACGAACAGGATTCGCCGCATCATTGGCCTTTGAACGAACGAGAGTGAATTTGCCGAGTCAGTTGCATTATTGCGGAACACAACCAATCAGACAAACTCAATCACGAACGCCGTATCGACCAATGCAGTAGAGCGCGTTAAACAGATCCTTGAGGCCGATTTTCTTGCCTTCGGCATACGATCTGGCTTGGTAGCTGATCGGAACTTCGGTGAATCGATATCCGCGTCGAGCAAGTTTAGCAGTCAATTCCGGCTCGATGCCGAAACGATTTTGCGTTACGTCGACCCCATTTAAGACTTCTCTGCGAAACGCTTTGTAGCAAGTCTCCATATCGGTCAAGTGCAACCCGCTGAACAAATTCGACGATGCCGTGAGCGCCCAGTTTCCGAAACGATGCACCCAAGATTTGTCTTGCGGAGACTCGCCCAAAAACCGTGAACCGTAAACGACGTCGGCCTGTTCTTGCAAGATCGGGACCAGCAATCCGGGAATATCGCGCGGGTCGTATTCGAGGTCGGCATCTTGAACGACAACGACATCTCCCGTCGCGTTTTCGAAACCGGTACGCAAGGCCGCGCCCTTGCCTTGGTTCTGCTCATGTCGGATAACGCGAATTCCATCGATACCCGCAAGCTGTGACAGAACTTGGTAAGTGCCGTCTGTGCTTCGGTCATCGACAACGACGATTTCTTTTGGAAACGGAAGTGTCGCAACTCGCGCGACGACTTTGGCGATAGTTGCTTCTTCGTTGTAAACAGGAATCACAACCGAAACTTTAAAATTGGCAGGAAACGCCGATGGCCTGCGATCGCAGCCAGCCGCATACGCTTCCAACTCGGAACGAACCAACTGTTGCGATTGTTCCAACTGATAAATGATGTCTTCGGTTTGCTGATCCCATAGGCAGGCCGTTGCTTCAACGGGGGTCGTCATTGGAAAATTGATGGGCGAAGTAAGCATGTCAACCTTTCGGTGCGTTGGTCGAACGCAAATTATTGCCGACTTGGGACACATCGGGCAACGGCGGCAGAAAAGCGTTGCCATCGACGGCGATCGTATCGGGAATTCCATTGGCGTTGCCGAAAAACCGTTTGCTTGAGCCCACGCCGGAAATACTGTGAAAAGTTACCGCCGATGTCGTCGGTCGACGGCCTAAGGTTATGCTCTCGACGAGCTTCCAGAATTCATGAAGCGGAATGCCTATCCAAAAGCCTGCGGCCAGCGCGAAAAAACCCGCCTGACGCGAGTCCGTGATCGTTAAGCCAACCGCGACCGCCAACGAAGTGACTTGAGCCAAATCACAGCGGCGGAAGGCAACCGCTTGCGAAGCCATTACAAACGCAAGCACCATCAAGAACACGGACCACAAACCGCTTGCGCCAATGATCGATTCGGCTGTCCCTTCTAATAAACTCCGCTGCGCCAGAGTTTGTCCGCTTGTCAACCAACCGTGTAACCACGGACCATACGGATTCACAAGCGTCGCCAATCCGGCAACGGCGCCCATCAACGCCATGCGTCGCACCAAACCCCAGCCCGAGCGACCGCGCTGAAAAATCGCCTCAAGCGCTCGACAGGCAAGGTACGTCCAAAAAATCACCAACCCGAACCGAAAGCCGCCGTGTAAGTTGGACCATAAACAAAAAATTGGTGCCGCAAGCCACAGCATCCGCAATTGCCCAGAATTGTATTTCAAGCCGTCGTCACCTTGTTCCCAATTCGTGCGATTCCAGCGATTGACCGCTGTCCAATGCCACTTGCCGCGCCATCCCTCAAACGCGAATTGCAATAGCGCGAGCATCGTCGCAAAGCAACACAGCGACGCTACCGGCGGACCGACGCGCCATTGCTGGACCAAAATCGACCAAACCAAAAGAACCGCGACGATCGTCGCCATCCAACTGACCTTGTCGCGACGGTTGACGCAAATCAACAAAATGATCAGTGCAACTGCAAGAAATCCACTGACTCCCGCGAGTGCCTTTGCGCCGCCGACACGAGCCACCAACGCCATCAAAACATCCGACAAATAGCTGTCATTAATCCAGCCATATCCGTCAGCGACGTCCGTGGTGTTCGGCAATCCGCCGACTTGCAAAATTGTCTCGCCGAATTCAACGTGCGTCCATGTACTCGCATCGACAATATATGGCGCAAGCAAAATCCCCGCATCCAACCCCACGGCAAACGCCAGCGGCAGCAGATACCAAACGGACTGCTTTGCAAGGCGTTTTGCGGTGGCGGAGGTGTCGTTCATATTTTGTTTTGGGTAATGCTGCGCCGCCGCGAAGGTGATCCAATCGTGGCGGATTTCACTTGCAAACTTAGGCTTTTCAAAACTTTGCGGTCGGAGAAATCAGCGTTTTTCGCCGCCATTCAAAGCAACGACCATTCCGGTTGTGCGGATTCTAGGAAGCAGGCAGTGCACGCGGCCTCGTTTGCGACACTTGCCGCCAAAATCCATCCGGCTACATTGGCAGCACGCGACCAAGTACATTTCGAAACCGCAAGCTGTTTCCAGCCACTCCATTGCCCAGTAATAAATCATGACCAAGTCGGCGGACATTCAAGGCGTTCACCTTCACCTAGGCCAGCCACACAACGACAAGTCCCGATGGATCGGCCAATCGGAAATTCTCACTCAAGTGCTCGCCTGTTGGCTGGTCGTCGATGATCGCGATCTGCCGTTGACGCCGCGCATCGTCGGGACACCTGGCATTGGCAAGACCGCGCTCGCGATCGCCGCCGCAGACTCCCGCAAGCAGCCTTTGTTCATTTATCAATGCACGGCCGACACGCGTCCCGAGGATTTGCTGGTCACACCCGTATTGGCACAAAGCGGCAGCATCGCTTATCACGCGTCGCCGCTAGTCAGCGCCGTGATTACCGGGGGCGTTTGCATTTTGGACGAGGGGAATCGGATGAACGAAAAGTCCTGGGCTTCGCTCGCTCCGCTCCTCGATCATCGCCGATATGTCGAGTCGATCGTCGCTGGCATCACGATTCACGCGCATCGAGACTTTCGCTGCGCCGTCACCATGAACCAAGACGAATCGACTTTTGAAATCCCCGACTACATTCTTAGCCGACTCCAGCCAACTTTGACTGTCCAATTTCCTGATCGGGCTGACGAGCTGGCGATACTCGAATATCATCTGCCGTTTTGCCGAGCAGAAATGCTTGCGATGACGGTCGAGTTTTTGCAAAAGTCACACGAGCTCAAGCTCGATTTTTCGCCGCGCGACGGAATTAACATGCTTCGCTATGCCATGAAGCGCTTGCAACAGCAGCCCGACCATCCCGCTGCCTCAGACCGAGCTTGGCGCGAAGCACTCGAAAAATGCCTCGGTGCCGAAGCCCTCGATCTGGAGGCCTTGGCCGGCCGTCGACAACGGACATTGGGCGGTGAAATTTCGCCGATGGGTATGGGTGATTTTTTCTTTAGTGCCGACGACCCCCTCCACCCTGACGCGGCAGGTGATGATGAGGACGAGGACGACTGGGATGAAGATGACGACGACAAATAATCCAAAGCGAACGCCATGAGCCATCCGATCCTCCAATTGGGCTCCAATATCACGGTCGCACCCGTCGTTCACGGCAGCGGTGATTTTGCTTGGGAAGTTCGACGGATATTTTTGTCGGAGCCCTTCGACTGTTTGGCTGTCCCGTTGCCCGAGAGCTTTTGCGCCGACGTCGAAAAAGCGATTCTCGATTTGCCCCGCCCCAGCGCGGTGGTGCAACGTGACTATCCGAATTTTGACTTGGATCCAAACGAGTCCGACGATAACAGACCGGGGGCGTGCTACGTACCAATCGACCCCTGCCAAGGAGTCATCGCCGCGATTCGGACGGCGATGGGAGAACACGTCCCGCGCCATTTCATCGACTTAGAAACGTCGCGATTCGTTTCGGTCGCACATCATTTCCCGGACGCATACGCTTTAAAAAAAGTTTCCCTCGAGCAGTATGCCGCCGCCGTCGTCCCTTTTCTCCGTCGACCCGATCATCCGCAGTGGCAAGCGCGCGTCGAACACATGGCCAGCCAATTGCGAACGCTTTCGACCCGCTACAAGAAAATCCTCTTCGTGTGCGGCATCTTGGAGTGGCCCTGGATTCGCCAAGCCTTTCTGTCGGACAATCTCTCGTCGCTCGAAGATGAACTAATTTTGGAAACTGAGCGCTATCCGGTGGAAACCAATACGCTCTATTTCATGTTAGGTGAAATCCCATTCGTCACCGGCTTGTACGAACAAGCGCGTGAGAATCTCGACGATGACGCACAGCTTTCGATCGACGGCGTCAAGGAATTGTTGTTAACGGCTCGCGATGCTTATCGCGCCGCATACGGCTCGCGGGCTCGGAAAATTACGCCGAAACTGCTCTCGGTGTGTCTCAAATACACGCGAAACCTGACCTTGCTTGATCGCCATTTTTCACCGCAGTTGGCGACGATCGTTACGGCAGCGCAGCAAACCGTGGGTGACGGATTCGCTTTGCACGTGCTCGAAACCGCCAAGTCATTTCCGTACTCGAATAGGTACGGCGATTCGCTCATTCGGTTCGGAATCGATCGAGCGATTTTGCCCTGTGGCGACACGTTGAAGATGACAAGCCGCTTGCCGGGGCCGCCGATCATTTGGCAATCGCTGCATTTGATTCCCAAACCCGATGATCAAAAAAAGGAACAATGGAAGCAAAAATGGAATCCGTTTTCTCAATGCAGTTGGCCGCCGGAAGACGAGCAGATTGAAAACTTTCGATCGGCGGTTTTCGATCGAGCGCGACAAATCATGGGCCAGGACTTGGCCCGCACGGAAAAGTTCACCACGAGCATCAAGGATGGCATCGACATTCGCGACACGTTGCGACATTGGTACGAACGGGAGATTTACGTCAAAGTACTTCCGCCCAATCGAGGTAAGCTGGATGCGGTGGTGATGCTGTTCGATGCGCCCGCTGATCCGCGCGATTATCGCTGGCGGGCAACATGGTATGCTGAGCACGCCGAAGAATCGACCTTGGCGTTTTTCGCGACCGACTTTCACCAACAAGCGGTCGGGCCGGGTATTTGTTTGGCAACCTACGGGGGCGCGATGTTTTTATTTCCGCCAGTTCCCATTCCCGATATTTGGTCTGACCCGCGATTGGACTTTGCGGAAACATTGGAAGAGCGGTTAATCGGGGCGGCTTGCATGCATAGTCGCGCGCCGCACGTTGCGTTGCTGTGTTCGCTACCGCCGGGGACCGCTTGGAAAGGGATTGCTAAACACTTCCGACGACAGCTTGTTCACGTTCCGCTAGGCCAATTCAGCGACGAGACCGTGCAGCGATTGCGAATGGTGCACGTACTCAACGGCAAACACATTCGCAGCTACGCCGCCGAGTATATTCGTAAAACTTAATTGGAGCAGTCGTTATGCAAAAGAACTTGGAATTGTTTCACAATTTGGTGAGTCTGGCGGCCTCCGACTGCCGTTTCACCGATGAAGAATTGGAGTTTCTCGCCGAGCGAGCGGAGCGTTGGGGCATTTCCAACGACGAATTCGAAACGGCGATTGCGGGTATTTCGACTGGCGTGGCTCAAATCGATCTTCCCGAATCGAGGCGCGAGCGGACGACTCTTTTGCAAGAGATGATCCGCCTTATGGCCGCCGACGGCGATTTGGCCGAAATTGAAAAGCGACTATGCGCCGTCGCCTCCGCCAAAATGGACTTCACTAGCGCCGAGTTCGATCTCGTCCTCGACTCGGTCCTCAAGCCTTAGCGCGGATGGTTCGGGGACGTGAAGAAATTGAACCGCAAAGTCGCCAAGGCAGCGAAGAAGAATGAAAGGAATGGAATGAATGGGAGCGAAGCGCCAATCTCAAGAACTACGCCTTGGCCTCCTTTGCATCATTGTTCCTTCGCGCCATTGTGTTAGTCGATTTTCCGTTTCGATGTGAGCGTTTGTTACTTCACCGGCGCTACTTCGTCCGTCGGTTGATTCACACTATTGTTGGATCCGGTTTCATCTGCGGGCAGATCCAAGGGAAAAATCATTCCCGCACCTTCTGCAATACTCCAGTATGCAGTGTTTAGCTGGAATCCCAGCACCTTAAGCGCGCGGGATGAACATACAAACGGAGGAAGTCGTCCTTCCGAATCGCGCATCCTTTGATTGCCTGTCAACACCTTAAAGGGAACTTCAATTCGCCTCGTGCTGCCGCCAAACGCAAATACAAAATAGTGTTTAGCACCTGGGAGGACGATTTCCTCCCCAGCGGCGTGGCGGTCTTTTTCATAGATAAAGTCCGCGCCGCCATTCGGATCGAAACGAAGTTTCGGCATGTACTCGATGGTGAGTTCATCCAACGAATTCGGTAAACGACCGTCGTGGTCCATTTGCCAACTGACAAGAGCTAATTGCAGACTCATACCACCTAGTTTGCCAAGGACCCCGCTGTAAGTCGACACTGCATAGATTGAGGCACGTTCCACTTGTGATCCTTGTTTGATCGGCGGTGCCGGTGTATTTTTCGCTCGGTTGAGTTCCCGAAGCTTGGCAAAAACATCTTCGGGCGGGAAACCAGGTAGAGTCGTCTCCAATTGCCGTACCGCTTCGACGGTGAAAAACCGTGCGCGTCGATTCCATCGCATTCCGTCAGTGAAAATGTATAACGCTGCCGTTTTAAACCAATTCGACTTCTGAAAGAACTCTCCCCACTTTCGATTTAAGTTTGGCAATAGCCATAATCGGAGCAACACTCGCCGGCATTCACGATCGAAAACGGATGCGTCTTGAAGTTGGTGTGCCAAACGGCGAATGCGCTGCGAATCGTTCATTGGTAATCGGCACCAACGCAACGTATCTGACGGCGAGACGTTGATTGGTATTTTACGAATGATTCTTTCACCCAAATCTACGTCGCCTTCATGCAACGCAGTTTCGAGTACTGCCAAAACGAATTCATTGATTGTGACGAACCGCATCCAATCCGCTTCAACCGCCGATTTGTCTGTAGGGAGTTGCAACGTCAGATACGGTCCGTCAATGATCTCGTCAACCAAAGTTCGGTGATCGGCGACCCAGCGGTATTGATTATTTCTCAACGCCAACTCGATTTCGATTTGATTGTGTATATCCGTCGGCTCCAACGCTTCTCGGTCCGAAAGTGCATCTGCAAGCACCCGAAACCGGGCAGTTTGCTCGCCATTCATTCGCGGCACGCTCGTCAGGGCGCTTTCCAACTCTTGCTGACTCACTCCCGGAATTTCGTAGTAGCGATACGCGATCAGCCCAAATGCGAGCGATAGATAAAGGCTCAATCGCAAAAACCACCAAATTCCGACTCGGCG
>JANMEB010000334.1:0-1241 GCA_031376585.1 Planctomycetota bacterium
TAAACCGCCGCCCGATCCGCTAGCGACCACAGGTGTTCTCGACTGCGTGGGAGTCCCAGGTCCGATCGATTTCAATGAAGAGGCGTATCATCTGGTATCTAGCTTGGGACCAATCGATAACGGCGACGGACAAGTTTACGGACAAATCTACGGAATCTTGGGAGAGACTTTTCCAAAGCTGACGAAGGAGATATCAATATACGTAGCATTAAATGATAAAGGCGGACCGGCAAAATCCTTCGAAACATTCCTGGAATTGCGAGATCGACAGGCAAATTCCGATGAAGTAGTCGAATTGAATCGGGTTAAGGATGAAGTCCGCTGGCCTGTCGCTGAAACATTAATATTTAGTCTCGATCGCTCAACTGATTACGAACGGCACATATGTCGATACGAAACCCATCAGCGATCGTTCACGGATTCAAGCAAGGATGGTTTTATAATCTTTGCCTATACCGAACGCGCATTTAAGGGCGAGGATCAATTCGATCAAGCCGTCAAGGAAATCAAGAATTCAGCGGAAGCAAAAACCAATGCTTTTCTTGAATTGCGATTACCTCACGTGTTTCCCCCTAATGCCGATGGAAAATAATTAGGTAAGAAATAGCAAGAAAACAGTTTGAGCGAGATCCGCTTGAAGGAGACGAACGGCGACGCGGTTGACGACAAAAGCGGCAAGTCCTCATTTCACTTTGTCGAAACCATCCCGTGCAACGAAACGTATCACGACAACGTGCGCGGCGAATTTGACCAAGGTAAAACGACGGTTCGACAGTTGTTGGCGTGGCAAGGCTCACGCCAAAATTTCATTCAGAACTTGGCCGTGGACATCGGTCAAACGGCGTTCGATCCCGTTGTGATAAAAACTGAGACGTTTGTGATCGAGACCAAGTAAATGTAAAATCGTCGCGTGCAAGTCGTAAATCGTGGCGACATCTTCGATCGCTTTGTAACCGAATTCGTCAGTCGCACCGTAACTGAACCCTCGCTTAACGCCAGCCCCCGCGAGCCAAACGGTAAACCCGTGCGGGTTATGGTCGCGGCCATTGGCTCCCTTTTGGAACGTGGGCATCCGGCCGAATTCGGTGACCCATACCACAAGCGTCTGATCCAATAGCCCGCGAGCCTTTAGATCCGTAAGCAGCGCCGCGCACGGTTGATCAAGGATCGGTGCGTGAACGGTGTACTGATCCTTAAGAGTTTTGTGTCCATCCCAATTACCAACGCCTTCGCCCATTGCA
>JANMEB010000335.1:0-1316 GCA_031376585.1 Planctomycetota bacterium
CCGTTGGGAAAAAATGCACATCGAAGGGAGTGGCAGGATTGTTGAGTTTGAGAATAACCTTGCCGATCAACGTCGCGCATATCTTAAGGTGGTTGACTATTTGAACGAACGGGGCGCGAACATTTCGCTAGATGCAAACATTCGGAAAGCCATTGAAGGCAAAATTGATAATTTCACGATCGAGGACCTGAAGTATCCAACGGAAATTGACTTTAACGGTGAAACGTACTCGCTGTCGAAGTCGGAAACATCCTACTTGGATGCGATTACGTTGATTTACACGCCGAAGGCACCTGCAGATCAATTACCAACAAACTCGATTGAAATTACGATAGCACCGGGCACCATTTGTGCGGCAACGGAAGCCGCCGCAAAAGCGCTAGAATTCCGTCGTGTGCACAAGGTCGAAGATCATCGCACGAAATGTAAAATCGAAGATGATTCGAACGAAGGTGCCGTTGTATCGCACCAATTCCTCGGACGTGAGTTTTTCGAATTTACCATTCAGCGATTTCAGCCGTTAAGCGAAACAAAGGGCTATCAAAGGCTGGCGTTCATCCAACGTGTAGCTAACGCGCACAATGACCTTGACTCGCAAATCGCTAAACTGCAAGAGGGTGCGGCCAAAACCGAATCTCAATGGCGGAGCTTTCCGCCACCACTCGTTACGATAATCGAGCATTGAATCAGACCCCGAACCAGGACCACCGACGGATGAAACGTAGTGGAAGAGAAAGGGTGCGCAAGAGAAAACCGGGACTCGAGTTGACTCCGGCGGGTGTGACGGAATTCCGCATGGTCAACGACGGAAACGAGGGACTCACCTCCACGGATATTGAAATCACGACAGTGTTTGGCGTGGCAAGGCTCACGTCAAAATTTCACTCAGAACTTGGCCGTGAACATCGGTTAAGCGGCGTTCGATCCCGTTGTGATAAAAACTAAGACGTTTGTGGTCGAGACCAAGTAAATGCAAAATCGTCGCATGCAAGTCGTAAATCGTGGCGACTTTTTCAATGGCTTTGTAACCGAATTCGTCAGTCGCACCGTAACTGAACCCTCGCTTGACGCCAGCCCCCGCGAGCCAAACGGTAAACCCGTGCGGGTTATGGTCGCGGCCACTGGCTCCCTTTTGGAACGTGGGCATCCGGCCGAATTCGGTAACCCATACCACCAGCGTCTGATCCAATAGCCCGCGAGCCTTTAGATCCGTAAGCAGCGCCGCGCACGGTTGATCAAGGATCGGTGCGTGAACGGTGTACTGATCCTTAAGAGTTTTGTGTCCATCCCAATTACCAACGCCTTCGCCCATTGCA
>JANMEB010000355.1:0-9948 GCA_031376585.1 Planctomycetota bacterium
GGGCCCAAGAACCCATAGATGCTGCCTTGCGGCACCTGGAGATTAATGCCCTTCAGGACGATGTCGACCTTGGAAAACCGGTGGCTGAGGTCCGTCGTTTCCAGGCAGTACATCGATCTCATCCCATTGGTTCGGCGATTCGCGCAGAAATGGCATCAATCTAGATTGGTCTCCAACGATTGTCGACGAAGCAACCGGCGCAGAATCAGTCGGACATTAACTCGTTGGAAGACAAAGCAGCGGGAGCGTCCGTGCAACACTAACACTGCTAAACATCCACGTCAAACTGAACTTCCCAAAGTTTGGATTTGGGATTTCATCCATGATCGGACAACGCAGGGACGTCCGATGAAGTGGCTCGCGATCACCGAAGAATACACCCGCGAATGCTTGACGTTGGGCTCATGAGATCACCGCCGATCGGGTGCTCGATGTGCTCACGAACTTGTTACTGAAGCGCGGGGTGCCCGAGTATATTAACAGCCACTACGGGCCGGCGTTTTTTGCCTAAGCGATTGTTCGACACGGAGAGAAAGCAGGTTTAGAGATGATGCATATTCAACCGGGCAGGCCAAACCCTTTGCCGTGCTCGCTTACCGATTACCCGCACAGCGCCTCAACACCAAATTCACTGCTGAGGTCAACGGCGCTGGTGGTCGTTTGATCCCGCGCAGCATGGAAACGTCGGTGGGGTCTTCCCGAACAAATTCGACACCGCGACGACAGCCGTCAAAAGTCGATTTTGTATTTTTCAGTTAATCCACGTCGCAGTGCGGCTAACTGAGTGGAGACATTTCTCATGATATCCCGAGCTTCCTTTTCACCGGCGTTATTCTGTTGAGTTCCGATGGCGCGACGCTGGTTGTTATAGTTCAGGCCAGCACCCCCGCCCCAACCGTAACCGTATGCGCCGGTTCCGTACGAACCCCAACGTTGCGAGTTCAATCCTGCCTGCTGGTTGCTCTTGGAGAATTGAGCATCTCGCAATACGCCGGCGGCGTTGCGAAAGTTGTCCGAAACAAACGTGCCAAATTTTGCCAGGTCTTCGTCAACGCCAAGGATCGACCAGCCGTCGACTTCGGTCGCATAACGCTCAAAGTACTCGGCGTAAGTGTTGAGCGCGCGGTCTTCCCGAATGGAACTCAGTTCATCGAAGATGGAAGTGAGCTTGCTGAAATATTGTTTCGATCGGGTGGCGGTTGTCATCTCCGGTTGGGAGGCTTCATCGCCGGGGCTTTGCGAAATTACGTCATGTTGAATCGACTGCCGAACCAGGGACAAGACTTTGCGAAATCCGGCTTCAGTCATGGGCCCGGAAAGGACAACGCTTCTCTCGGAAATCGAAACATTCCAGTTGTTGATATCGTCGAGCATCACGCCTCGCCGACCCAATACGTCCAATAATACATCTTTGGCGTAAGGCTTGAGAACGGCGGTCGATCCGTCAAAATCCATCCGCAACGCGCCGGTGATTTTGTCGTTGACCGTGATCCCCAACATGATTCCCTTAATTTTGGAAAAGGCATCGGCCACCGCTTTGAGATCATTGTCGTTGGTGAAACCCGACATTTTCAGTTTCTCAGCGGTCTTCGCTGGGTCCAAGACATGTTCGAGATCTAAGGCCATCACGACGTCGGCGTTTTCGTCGATAAAGCCCAGGGCCTGATTCAAATACGACGATAAGGTGATGGCTGGACTGACCTTGGAACTGAGCCAACGGATCGTGGCTTGGCGACTTGCCGGCGCCATCGAAGCAATCGTGGTTCCGTCTACCTGAATGAAATAAGTGCTATTCGGTAAAACCACCGCATCGAGACCGTTGAGAGTCTCGATGTTGCCGCCCGTCTTTTGGGAAATATTGGAGATGCTGAAATCCGGTCCGAACTTTTCATATACAGCAACTTTCCAAACCGGCTGCATACTATCCAAATCCATTTGGGAGGAAATCAACAATCGTTCCGTGGTTGCTGGCAAGAACGCCGCACCCGACTTAAATGACTTGATTTGATCCTTTTTCCAACCTTCAGTTTTTGCCAGCTCGCTGTCCCAAACGTCTTTGGCGCGAACCATAAACAACAAGTTAGCGGACTCGGGAACCCATTTGGCGCAACTTTCAAATTGCCCAAATGCTTGACTGACGAGAGTCAGCATTGCCCCAACTACAAAGATCGGTAGACCACGTATAGCGAAAGACATCGGTGAACTCTCCATTGCAATTGACTTAAATGAACCAGCATCGTTCCAACGCATAACGACACAGAGAAACGACTGATGAAAATGGCACAGACCATTAATGTGCCAAAGTCTAACGTGCCATTTATTTTAACCTTGGGTCAACGGAAATGCGAGCGTATTCCACTCGAATCACTGGCCTCTAATTGGCTTGTTTCCCGGCAAAAATTCATTTTGGGGACAGTCTCGAAAGGGCGAGGTGTTATGGGCTGTTCCCCTAGGGACGAGCAAAGCGAGCCTGGTCTATTGTTCGCGTTTGTCGTGGCACAGAAAGCATTTCGCAATCGGAAGACCTGTTTCAACCCAGGCAATTCGAAACGGTCGTGTCGATGATCAAGCGGCGGCTGGGTTTGATTCTTCGCAACCGAAATTATAAAAGTCGCGACCGCGAGCTACTGCCAACGACCATCACCAACAATCTCATAATTCTCCGGCGCGCAATACGTATCTATGGAGCATTCTTGACACCATTCCTATGTTAAACCCTCCCGTCGGATTCTCAAATTGGATTTTGGCCAAACTCTGCTTGTTCAAGCCAGGGGGCAGACGGCGGCGCGGTGAGGTCGACGATTTCTTCAGCCATTGGATGTTGAAAGCGCAGCCTTCGTGCCATCAACGCGATCCAGCGTAGCCGTAGGTCGTCGGTTTGTGGTCCAAAGGGGAATTTGGCTCCGTACAATTCGTCGCCCAAAATGGAATAGCTTCGCGAGGCGGCTTGGAGGCGAATCTGATGCGTGCGGCCGGTTTCCAACTCAATCTCTAAAACGCTGCATTGGCCAGTTTGTTTGAGCACTGAATAACTTAGCGCTGCGAATTGTGCGTCGGGATGATCGGGCGCGACAATTTCCGAGCGTGCTTCGCCGGGGATTTTTCGCATAAAGTCGGTCCACGTACCGGAGGAAGGCGCGACGTTCCCTTCGACGATTGCCCAATACGTTTTGAGCACGGTTCGCTTTTCAAATTGCGCCGATAGGCGCTGTGCTGCGCGGACGTTACGTACGAAAATCAGCAAGCCGGAAACTGGTCGATCCAATCGATGGCACGGAGATAAATAGATATTTCCGGTTCGATTTTCGCGCCGCAAAAGATAACGTCGGATTCTCAATTCCATGCTATCGATGCCTGGGGGGGATTGGGTCAATAACCCTCCAGGTTTGTTGGTAACCAAGCAAGGCCCGGACTCCCAAATGATATCCGGATCGGGATAGGCTTCGATCGCGTGCGACATTGGGACTTGGGCGGACAAGTGTTATTTTATTGCGAAACCAAACCATCAATTTGAATGACGGCGTTGATCCAATCCAGCCCACACAAAAGGATTCGTGAATTGCGACTATCCGAAAGCGCAAATGCCCCTCAGTTTGCCTTCTCCCCGGGAGCCGGAGCGCGGAAGCGAAAGTGCCAATTACTGATTCGTCTCCAGTGGCGGAATGGAGATGATCATTTGGCCAGATGAATCCACCGGAAGTTGCGCGGGCATGCTAACATCGGTTCGAGTTGCCGGGGCAGAGTGTTGAGGGAACGGCCCATCCGTAAGCGGACCCATTTGCTGTGGAGGAGCGATCGATTTGTTGGAATAGATTCGCCGGTCGTGATTGGCTGCGGCGGCCTGAGCCGGATCGCACCAAGCCTCTTCGAGCAAGTCGATATTGAACTGAGAAAGCAGGTTTCCTTCTTGGTAAGCGAAATTCAAGAGCGACAAGTTGTAATCGACGATTGCCCGATGCAGAATTGATTCGATATTGCTTGCACGTTGCTGGGCTTCGAGGAGGAAAAACACGTCGTCCTCACCTGCTTCAACGCGTTTGCGTCTTGGCTCAAGTTCGTCCAGAACGGCGTCGCGATTGTTGTAAAGTGACTTGATTGAAACAAACGTCCGATCGACTTCAGCGTAGGCCGAACCTAAATCGTGCAAGATTTGCCGCTGTTGCTCGCGCAGCAAGGCTTTTTCGCGACACAAACTAAGTTCGGCGTTTTGCACCGCGAGTTGTCCGCGTCGGTTGCCGACGGCGCCTTGGATATCCAATCCGAATTGCCAGTTATCGAGTTCGCCGCCAAAGAGTTCCTGCATGGCTCCGTCCGCAGGGATACTGCTAGAGCCGAATAAGTCATCGCCAACACCGCGGGCTCCGTAGTTGCCCACCAAATCGACGCGCCAAAGCGCAAGGTTTTTGGCCGCACAAAGTTCGAGTTCGCGCTGACGGACAATCCATTTCTGACGTCGTAGTTCGACGCGGCGATCGCCCGCTGATTGTTGTGCGGCTTCCCAATCGAACGTGACTTCGGCGAGAGTCGGCTCGGTTGATGGGCGAATCAGGCGACCGTCCGCCGTGGGCAAGCCCATGAGCCGCCGCAATTCTCGTTCAGATCCATACACGCCTTGACCCAAAATAGATGGACCTACCAAAGCGTTGTCAACTTGGAACTCAAACTGGAAATACTGTTGCCGGGCTTGGGCTTCGTCGTCGGGGCGACCGATCCCGCTATCGAAGCGAGCTTTGCGATTCACCCAGACTTCGCGGGCTGATTCTCGCGCGGCAATTTTTGTGTCCAAATCCTGATACGCGAAATACAGTTCCCAATAATTGCGCACAACATCGCGCACGAGGTCGCGGACATTGGCCTCAAAATCAGCCAATGTGACGTCCTCGCGAATTCGTCCAATCAAAACGCCATTGTACAGTCCAGGCAAAGCGTTCGGACCGGCGATTCGATTGACGGCTGCACCCCGGTTTCGTAACAAGGGTTGGCGGACTTCGGCAACGACATCAACCGACCAGAGGCTTGGGATGGAAAAAAACGGCGAAGGGTTTCGGTTATAGTTGCTCAAACTGCGAACGGAAAACTGAGTACCGGCGGCCGTGGTCTTAGTTAAGGCTGAATTGATATTTCCACTGTAGGTATTTCCGCTACCAAAAAATGGGTTGTTTACGAATTGCTCGTCGTGCCCATGGTTCAGCGCACCTAAATATTGGGCGTCGAATGCAGACAAAGCAGCTTCGGCGGAATTCAGCGGATTCGTGGCTTGGATTGCCGGATCGTATATCGTCGCCACGCCCTGAGGGCCGAGTACCACCCGGCCGCCCAGCCGATTCAAGACTTGTGCATTACTCAGCGTCAACTGTACGGCTTCCTCCAACGTCAATTGCCACGGTTCAAGCTTTTGAAAATTGCGAATCGTCGGCGGTGGTCCCGCAGCGAACTCTTCTGTTGATTCTAGGGCTTGGTCACAAAGTTTCGGTGATTCAATCTCCAAATAGGATGGAGCCATAGAATTCATCGAACCATTTCCATTAGACGTACCACTGACACTCTTTTTTGACGTGACGCATCCAACGATCGCCACGTGCAACATGAGCGCTATGAGTATGCCGCCCCCAAGTCGACGGTTTCCACCTTGATGAATCGTGGAACGTGCCAACATTGGTGTTTTTCGATGCTGTGCGGGACGAGCAGTATCCATTGAATTGGGTCCTATTCGAAACTGCCATTTGCGACATGGTCCGGCCAGAAGTCAAATGCGAAACGCCGGAAATAACTGGCACGATTCTCGTTATCGGCCCAACCCGAAAAACCGAATCATCAAACAGAGAATCGGAGGCACGACCGGAACAAAGCATTCCACGCGAGAAATTCGGCAGCTTTTCCTAAACGTCAAAGCTTCACAGAAATGCACTGCCCGATCAGAACAACCGGCAAAACCTAACGCAGGTATCGCGAACTAATGCCAGCGGTCGGCAACATTTTGCCGGATGAACTCATAGGCGTCTTTGGCAAGCTGAAGTTCGCTTTCGTACATCCGGCGCCAGATTTTTGTTGCGGCGGCCAGCTCAGGCAAGGCCAAGCCAAAGGCTTCGACGACCAACCAACCTTGGTATCCAATCATGCGCAGGGCGTCAAAGTTCTTGTTCCAGCGAATGTTGCCTTGTCCCGGAGTGCTACGGTCGTTTTCTGAAATGTGTACGTGACACAACATGTCTTTGATCGATTGCAGGACCGGCAAGATGGTTTTTTCCTCGATGTTGGCGTGGAAAGTGTCGTACATGATGCGGCAGTTTGCGTCGTTGACTTCGCGGGCGAATCGAGCCGCATCCGCATGGGTATTCAGCAAGTAGGCCTCAAAACGATTGAGCGGTTCGATGGCGAGCATCACACCAACCTGGCCGGCATACTCCGCGATCGCCCGCATACTTTCCACTCCCCATTTCCACTCGTCCTTGCTTGGTCCTTGTCCGGAAAACACACCCAACGCAGAATGAAACGGACCAACCAAATGCGATGCTCCAACGGAACGACAACAGTCGATGGCACGCTTGGTAGCGTCGATGCCTTTGGCGCGCACGCGCGCATCGGGGCTGATTGGGTTATCGTCTCCATTGCGAACCGTCACGGCCGTGGCTCCAAGCCCTAAGTCCTTGAGCCGATGGTTCCACGCGGAATAGTCCAGATCCAAGTTAAACAAAGGGACTTCCACACCGTCGTATCCGATTTGTTTTAGCTGCTCAAGAATCGGCAACAATCGCTCCTCAAGCTGACCACTCCACAGCAGCAGGTTCATTCCGATTTTCATTTGTTTTACCTTTACACAGATTGCCAACGACGGAACCTTCCGCTTTCCAAAACCGCGTCGCAGACTTTTTGAGTTTCGAGTGCTTCGCGAAAAGTCGGGCTGACGGGTGTCCCCTTAGCCAAGCCTTCCATAAAGTCAGCAACTTGGTGAATAAACGTGTGCTCATAACCGATTTGAAGGCCCGGCACCCACCAGTGATCCATATACGGATGTTCGCCGCCGTGATCGGTAACATGGATGCTACGCCAGCCGCGCACCGCGGACGAATCGCGATGATCAAAATAGCTGAGCCGATGCAAGTCGTGCAAATCCCACTGAATACTTGCGTCTGCACCGTTAATTTCCAATGTATAGAGCGCCTTGTGGCCACGGGCATAGCGAGTCGATTCGAACAAGCCGAGCGAGCCATTACGGAAATGGCACAAGAATGCACAAGCATCGTCGATGCCGACCGGTTCGACTTTTTGCGTGAGCGCGTGCATCCGTTGTTTGACGAAAGTCTCCGTCATGGCCGAGACGTCGACGATGGAACCGTTTAACCAAATCGCCGTGTCGATGCAGTGCGCCAATAAGTCGCCAGTGACGCCGCTACCAGCAGCCGCAACATCTAATCGCCAAAGCCCCGTTCCACCTTGCGGAACATCTGCGGCGATCGTCCAGTCTTGCAAGAAGTTTGCTCGGTAGTGATAAATTTTTCCCAATCGGCCTTGTTCAATGAGCCGTTTGGCCAAAGTCACGGCGGGTACGCGACGGTAGTTGTACCAAACCATGTTGGCGACGCCGGCCTTTTCGACAGCGCGGCACATTTCCTCGCCTTCGAGCGAGTTCATCGCCAGCGGCTTTTCGCAAAGAACAATTTTTCCGTTCGCGGCTGCGGCAATCGCGATTTCCTTGTGCAAATTGTTGGGAACGCAGATATCCACCGCATCAATGTCCTTTCGTTCCACTATCATTCGCCAATCGGTTTCGACGGAGTGGTAGCCCCATTGCGCAGCGAACTTGGTGATGGCTTCTTTGTTCCGCGCACAAGCGGCTTTGAGAACCGGCTCGTAAGCCAATTCAAAAAATCGGCCAGCCTGATGATAAGCGTTGGAATGCGCACGCCCCATGAACCCGTAGCCGATGAGCCCGATGTTCAGTTTCTTTTTCGCCATGATTTTCTCATATAAATGAATAAGTCTGCGCTAGAGTAGTCGCCAAGGCTAAGCCGTCCATCCGTTGGCTTGGCGGACTTGGATCATCGTCGTCAGGATTGTGTTCCACGTCGCGGGATTTTCCAACATCGCGTTGGAGAACATGCAACCGTCCCAACAAATGTGGCGGATGCCCCGAGCGGCCGCGCCTTCCAGCCAATACCCGGAGCATTTCACGATATCGAGCTTGCCGTTTGGGTCGTCGGCCGGACAATGCTTGCCGGTTTTGTCATGCGATCCGGCACCGTGTACCTGGCCATCATTTTGGGCAACGTGGAAATCGATGGTCCACGGCCGCAACTTGTCCGTCATCTGCCGGTAGGCGGCCCAGAAATCAGTGTCGGAATGGCCGGGCTTGAGCATTGCGTATTCCGGCGCGTTGTAGCCAAGCAGGTAGAGATACGTGTGCGCCAAGTCCGCTTGAAAACCAAGTGTTTCCGGCATGCCGACTTCTTCAAGAAGATCTAGCATGTCCTTCCACGAATGCATTCCGGCCCAGCAAATCTCCCCCTCCGCAGCTAAGCGTTCACCATGGGCAGCCGCAATCGTCGCGGCCTCACGAAAGGTCTCGGCGATCTTGGTAGTGTTTGCGAGCGTATTCTCTCGCCACTTCGCGATACCGAACTCCGCCGAGTCGATGCGAATGACGCCGTATTTTCGAACGCCGTGCTTTTCGAACACTTTAGCGATTCGGCATGCCATCTTCACTGCGGAGAGAAATTTTTCACGTGCGGCCGCGTCGCCCATCGCTGAATCGCCAACGGTCCCAGGCCAAACCGGCGCCACGAGCGAACCAACCGAAAAGCCATACGAAGCGATCTTGTCGGCGATTGCATTCAGCTCTGCGTCGGAGGCTTCCGGATTGGTGTGCGGCAGAAAAAGGAAGTAGTCGATTCCATCAAACTTCTGTCCGTTCACATTGGCGGCTGCGGTCAATTGCAGCATTCGATCAAGACTGATCGGCGGTTCTTGCCCGGCGCCATCCCCTTTTCCAACCAGTCCTGGCCACATGGCGTTGTGCAATTTTGGATAATTTGTTTGGGCCACTGAGATCTCCCGATAATGTCGATTGAATCTGACGCTTGATACCGAATTCTTAGCCTGAGAGCCGGTGGTCGCCAACAGCCGGCAGTTTGTCGAAAACATCAGGTCCAAAATACCGCAATCCAACCAGGGGTTCGCCGCCCGTATTTTCTACGACGACTCCTGCGGTAGCGGCTTCGAAAGAAATAAAGACCTCATCCTCCGTCGCTTGGCCAAACCGAATCATGGCCGGGGTCTGCAACGCTAACGGACCGATTCGGCCGGAGCCTTGCACCGTGAGCCAGCCACTCGCCCCCGGATCACGCAGCCGACACTTGGCACCTGGATCAAGTGTCAGCTCTTTCGCGCTGAACAACTGTCGGCCGTTGACTTCTCCGTAGACAACCCAACGATCGATCCATCCAGCACCTTGGTCGGCGACGATTGGTTCGATGTAATTATTGTTTTTGAAATTCGGATCGACGTTTTTTTCCCAATCCAATTGCGCCACGATGAAATCCAAATCCTGATGTTTGCTCGCTGGAACGTCTTTGACCAATAATGACCAAGGCACGTAGCGTCCTTCGACAATGTTTTGAAACATTCCAAATACGTCGCTTCCCCACTGCGGTTCATAGGTACACAGTGAGCCCGGCGCGTGCAACACGCCGGGCGGAATCAGCCAGCCAGTTCCGCGCTGCAGCCGATAGGCCTTCGACAAGTCGAGAATTCCGTTGTCTCCGGAATTCCATCGTTCCAAACTGCGGCGCACATCGGCTTGTTTCGTGCCTGGTTCAAGCCCCATGAACGTATGCGGAAAATGGTTGTCGCAATTGTTGTATTGCGGTGGGAAGTAATAGCTTTCGGGCTTACCCTCTTGGCCTGTTGGCCCATTTCCCCTGTGATGGGACGGCGGCCAACGCCATTGCC
>JANMEB010000401.1:0-1790 GCA_031376585.1 Planctomycetota bacterium
TCGTAATTCTTCGTAGAATGAAAGTGAACTGTGCACCGAACAACTTTCGCGCGAATCATATCATGCTGATGATGCGAATAACCCCGCCGATTATTTTTGCCGTTGTCCTCTCCGTAATGAGTCCGACTTTCGCTCAAGCTCGGCGAGACGAACCGATTCAAATTCCGCAAGTCCAAAGAATCAATGAGCTGATCGAATTATCGTGGAATGATCAAAAGGTCAATCCATCATCGCCAGCCGAAGAGGGCGAATGGTGCCGCAGACTTTTCTTAGATGTGTTGGGACGAATCCCAACCGTCGATGAACTGCGTGCATTCACCGCAGATAAGTCCCCAAACAATCGCGAAGTTCTCGTCGATCGTTTGCTCTACGACGATCGCTACACCGACGAGTTCGCACGCAATTGGACCACGATCTGGACGAATTTGTTGATCGGGCGCACGGGAGGCAACGATCAAAACTCCATGATCAGCCGCACCGGAATGCAAAAATTTCTCCGCGATTCGTTCGCGCGCAACAAACCGTACGACAAAATGGTTTACGAATTGGTCACGGCGACCGGCACGACGGCACCGAATACCAAGAACTTCAACGGCGCAACGAATTTTTTGATCGACAAAGTCAATGAAGATACTGCCGCCCAAGCCACGGCCGCGAGTTCGCAAATTTTTTTGGGTCTGCAAATTCAATGCACTCAATGTCATAACCACCCATTTAACGATTGGAAGCAACAAAAATATTGGGAGATGAACGCGTTCTTTCGACAGACGCGTGCCTTGCGCAATTCGGCGGCGACTGGCGGACCGCTCGGACCCGAACTTGTCGATCAGGACTTTGCTGGCGAAAGCGGTAATCCTGAAGAGGCCGACATCTTTTACGAATTGCGAAACGGCTTGGTTAAAATCGCGTACCCGGTATTTGTCGACGGCCAACCCCTGAAAAAAAGCGGTTACTTAAACGAAGTCAATCGTCGAATGCTCCTCGGCCAATTCATGATGAATTCACCTTTTTTGGCCAAAGCGATGGCCAATCGGATGTGGGCGCACTTCCTCGGGTTTGGATTTACCAAGCCGGTTGACGATCTCGGGCCGCATAAGCCCCCTTCGCATCCAGAACTTTTGGAATACCTTGCGGATGAATTTCGTTCAAGCCAATATGACGTGCGCCGCTTGATAAAATGGATCTCGTTGAGCCGGCCCTATTCGCTGTCGAGCAAGCCGAATTCAACCAATGAAAAAGACGATCCACTGCTCGGTGATCCGCCGAAATTTTCGCGCTATTACTTGCGCCAAATGCAAGCCGAGCAACTGTACGAGTCGCTTGTGGTTGCAACTCAAGCGGATAGTCTCTCCGGATCCTACGATGAGCGGGAGCGAATGAAAAACCAGTGGCTGCAACAATTCTCGCGCACTTTTGGTACCGACGAAGGAGATGAATCCACCTCGTTCAATGGCACGATTCCCCAAGTCCTGATGATGTTCAACGGCGAGTTGATCCGACAAGCCACCAGCGGCACAAACCAGACGGTGATCGACTTGATTGTGAACGATCCTAAGAAGTCGAATCGCGAAAAAGTCGATTATTTGTTCTTGGCAGGCTTGGCCCGCAAAGCCAAAAGCGAAGAATGGGCTTTGGCCAATCAATTCGTCAACGCACGCCAAGGAAACACCATCGACGCCCTCAAGGATCTTTGGTGGGTCATCCTCAATAGCAACGAATTCATTTTCAATCACTAAGGACCGTTCAGACAATTACCGTCATTCAGTTCCCTCTCCACCGCGCTTCGCGGG
>JANMEB010000419.1:0-1541 GCA_031376585.1 Planctomycetota bacterium
TTGATCAGTTGGCGAATTCGGTGTCGCGGACGACGCCACATCTTCCAGTAACACGACCGCACGCGGCGGCGAAGCCATTCGTCCAACGTCGGCAGAACGATGTAGTATTCGGACAAGCCGAAGTAACCCATCCAACCGCGAACGTATTCCGACAACTTCGCCAAGCGAACCTCCATCGACACGCCCCAGCTTCGACTGGTCAAGCGACGCACACGCCGCTTGAATTCCCGCTCGGCTTTGTGGTTCCATCGAATCTGCTGGCCTCGGAACGTAAAGCCCAGAAACTCGCAACCATCGGTCGGCACCACGCCGCTCTTCGCTTCATTCAGCTCCAAGCGTAAATGCTTCGCGAGAAATCGTTGGACACTTCGCAACACTCGCTCACCCGCACGACGCGACTTCACCAAGATGACGAAGTCGTCCGCCTACCGGGCGAACTTGTGGCCGCGACGTTCCAACTCGCAGTCCAACTCATGCAGCACCACGTTCGCCAACATCGGCGACAATGGTCCTCCTTGTGGCACTCCAGCCGTCGTCGGCTCGACGTTGCCGTCGATCGAGACTCCGGCTCGCAGATACTTCCCGATTAAACGCAACAGCACCGGGTCCGTCACGCGCTGCGCGACAAGTCGCAGCAGCACGTCGTGATTCACGCGGTCGAAAAATTTCGACAAATCGGCGTTCACCGCAAATCGATAACCGCGCTGCTTCGCCCCGCGAACATGACGCACGGCATCACGAGCCGATCGGCCCGGACGATAGCCATAGCTATGGTCGCTGAAGAATGATTCGCAGGTTGGTGTCAGGACTTGAGCGATCGCTTGCTGAATCACTCGGTCTAAGACCGTCGGGATGCCCAGTGGCCTGGTGCCGCCGGTGGCCTTGGGTATTTCGACCCGTCGCACCGGCTGCGGTTGGTATCTGCCACAGCGTAAGGCCGAGCGGATTCCGTCCCAGTGTTGGCGTGCAAAGTCCAGGAACTCGTCGACGGTCATGCCGTCGACTCCCGGTGCTCCGCGATTCGCCTTCACCCGCTCAGACGCACGCGTCATATTGCGGCGGCACAGAATCAGCTCCATCAGATCTTCATGCGGTTCGGGTTCGTCCACTCGTCGCCGAGCTTCGACTGGGCCGGACGGCTTCTGCGTCGAAGTCGAGAGCGCGTGGGGTCCTCGACGCCCTTCCTGTTCGAGCCCTCCCGAGTTGTCTTCCGTGGAAGCGTTGCCTTGAATGGACGCTGCTTCGCGGGAAGTCGTGTCGGTACTATGCTCTCTGCTGACTCCTGTCCCCTCACCGGCGATGTTGCCATCGTCGACGCTTTCTTCCGCCGAGTAAGACGCTGGCCCAGCGGGAATCGCTGGCGTGTCGATGCACTGCGGAGAATGCTCCGTGGGACAGGTCTCCCCGGATAAGAACGTGAATCCCGGCGCGGCGGGACTGCACCACCGCGTCAATTACCGTACGACCTGAATCAGGGGCTTCGACATGTTGTGCTGTCTCACCCGGCCGCTTGGCCTTGTAGGGCGTTTCTGTTCGTCGGC
>JANMEB010000272.1:0-1386 GCA_031376585.1 Planctomycetota bacterium
TGGGCTGAAAAATATAGCGGCAGCTTGGACGACATTTTCGACATGCAGGAGAAAGTCGCGCGCTCAATCGTCGAGGCTTTGCAACTGAAACTGACGCCGCTCGAAAGCCGCCAAGTCGCCCGTCGGCCAATCGAAGATGCGCGGGCCTATGAATATTACTTGCGAGCCCGCAAAGAAATCTTCGCGGTCCGCCTCGAAGGGCTGCAACAAGCCCTAGAGTTCTTGCAAACCGGGCTCGAAATCGTCGGGGACAATGTACTGTTGCATTCCGCACTGGCCCACGTTCATTTTCAGTTTCTGAATACCGGCTTGGGCGGCCCGGAGCACTTGGAGCGCGCCGAACACTATGTCGATCGCGTCTTGGCACTGGAGCCCGAATCGGCGCACGGCCACCGGTTGCGAGGCTTGATCGAATTTCTCCGCCACAAATTTGCTCGCGCGGCGATGGAGTTTACGCAAGCCCTGGTGATCGATCGCAACGATCCTGATTCGTTGTTTTGGCTGATCCATATCTATCTGTGCAGTGGGCAAATGCAGGCTGCCTCTGTGTGCATCGAAGAGTTGCTTAGGATCGACCCGTTGACTCCGATCAACTGGGCCGGTCCGGCTTGGGTGCATTTCTTCGAGGGCCGATTCAACGCTGCCGTTCGCGCCATTCGGGAGGTCTACGAAAAGGCCCCAGACGATATCGCGTTTCGCTACCAGTACTTTCAAATGCTGGTCTATAGTCGACATATCGAGAACGCCGTAACCATAGTCGATGCGCTTCTGGCAGATTCGCCCGAGCACCCTTTGGCGGTGCTTTGCTTACTACTCAAATTCGCGTTGCAGGGGGACCAAGCTGCTTTCGATCAAACCCTAACCCCTGAACTGACTGGTATCGCTCGCACGGATCCGTTTTACACTTGGTTCGTGGCCACCGCTCTGGCCACTCTTGACCGACGCGAAGCCGCGTTGGATTGGCTCGAACATGCGGTCCAGAGTGGGTTCATCAATTATCCATTTCTGGCGGATCACGACCACTTGCTCAACAATTTACGGCGCGAGCCACGTTTTGAGACGATTTTGGGACGGGTCAAATCTTCATGGGAGGCATTCAGTAAACAAATTGCACTGACTGTTTCACATCTAATGCGGTAGTGATTGCGGTGCGCTCCAGGTCCAACTACGATGAAAAACACGAGCTGGCGCCGCGTCGGCCCGGTTGCCTCGAAACGCGACGCACTCTGTTTTCAAATTCGAAGAAAGGTAGCTGAACCATGGCCTCAGGATTGTTTGACATGTTGTCGGAACTCGCCAAGAACGCCCAACTGCTCGCTGACTTCAAAGCCAATCCCGATGCGGTGATTTGTATCGGTTCATACGCGGCGTGTGCGGCGTTTTGGG
>JANMEB010000434.1:0-7835 GCA_031376585.1 Planctomycetota bacterium
ACCGTTCATGCAGCAGATGCCAAGTTGCGAAACGGCGGCATTGCAGCAATTGACTCTCTTCTTGGATACCTCAACGATAAACGCATTCCAGCATCCAATTATCTCACGCGTGCAGTTACGGGGACGCCCGACATGTCAGACCATGTATTTTGGCTCGTACAGGACATGATTGAAACTCCGACTCCAAAATTGTATTCTGGAAAATATTCCGTCCTAACGCCTGCGAATGTTGAAAAATGGTTTGGTGATCGCGAAGGCAAATCATTGCTCGAAATGCGGATTGACGCCGCGAAATGCTCCTACGACAAAGCCAAAAACGACAGCGAAACAAATGGTACACCTTATGCATCAGATGCCATGACTCTGTACCGCGAGCGATTGAACGAACTCGAAGACAAATCGAAATAACGCGACAGACCAAATAAGGATGTGACATCGCGAGTCTTCGTGCCGAAGTTTTCCGACGCGTCGGGATTCAGGAAGTCCGGTGAAGTTGCTTTGGCGAGAGGCCTATGGGGTTTGCTCCTGTTTGATACCGGTGTGGATCGGATTTTTTCGGAAGGCGAAGTCAATCGACCACCACAAATCTGCTTGCACCTGTCCGGCTCGCCTCGTTAAACTGCGATCATCCAGACGCGGCGCCGCAAAGTATCCGCAAACCGCAGCGAAGCGTCTCAGTTCAACCCACAAATTATCCGGCAGGCTACACCCGGATAATTTGCTATTCGTTTTCGCTAATCGTTATGGCTAAGTTTTGGCAGAGTTGCCGGTTCATTCGTTGCGCGTAAAATAATGCCTGAGGAGGCCTGACAATGTCTGATGTCAACGTGAAAACTGCAATTTCCGAAATCCTGAATTCGCTTCCGGATACTGTCACCTGGGACGAAGTGCAATACCGGCTTTATGTCCGCCAGCAAATTGAGGCAGGCTTGAGCGATAGTGCTGCTGGACGACTAATCGATACGGACGAAATGCGTCGTCGGCTCGTTGAACGGAAGGACCGAAAGCGCGCTCAATGAGACTCATCTGGACCGAAAAAGCTGCGGCGGACGCCATTTTGATTTGTGAATATATTGCTGAACACTCGGAACTTTACGCTGATTCTGTTTACGAACGTATTCTGGCCCGACCGCAACAGCTTCTCGACCATCCCGACTCCGGCTCTGTTGTTCCGGAATTCGGACGGCGAGATGTTCGTGAACTATTTCTCCACTCGTTCCGAATCATTTACTTGGTACTCACCGATGAGATTCACATTTTGACCGTTGTACATGGTGCGAGAATACTCGATTTCGAAATACCAGATCGGCCGTAACAACTATTTGCACCTGGCCCGCTCGCCCAGTTAAACTGGCAACTTCCCGACGCGACGCTGCAAAGTATCCGTAAACCGTAGCGAAGCGTCTCAGTTCAACGCACAATCTATCCGGCTAACTACAACCGGATAGTTTGTTATTCGTTCGTCCCACTTGAATTCAAACTTAATACCTCTAAATCTCAGCAATTGGTTTGTTCGGCCCAATTGGTTACAATGGACCGTCAGCAATTCACCGTTCGACACGGGAGAGGCCAATGTCACAAATGCCATTGACGGACGTTAGAACCGACGCTCATAAGCTAATAGATTCGTTGCCATCTTCAGCAACCTGGGACGATGTCATGTATCGAATCTACGTTCGCCAGAGTATTGAGGCGGGACTCAGAGATGTTGCGACGGGCAATACCGTTCCGGTTGAGCAAGTGCGAAGGAACTTCGGACTTGATAAATGAGAGTCGAATGGACGGGAAACGCGATTGCACAGCTCCAAGGTATCCACGACTATATCGCAAAAGATTCGGATTTTTTCGCGAAACGGATGGTCGATCGACTTACGTCAAGGTCCGTCCAGATTCAGGATCACCCATTTTCCGGTCAGATGGTTCCTGAATTCGGTAACGAGTCTATCAGAGAGGTTATCGAGGGACCGTTTAGGATAATTTATCAGCCCTTAGGGTCGGTACTTTTCGTGCTTGGCGTGATTCATGGTGCTCGAATACTCACGGAGAACTCACTGACAGAACAGGGAAAAGTTGGGTAATCGTGGCTTTTGGCTCCTCCAACAAAAGTGCAAAACTTTCTCTGGGCCTAAGTTGCTAGTTTTCTTCGCAAAAAGGAGGGAAGTTGATCCGGTAGATGTTGCGGATTTGGTCCGGCTCGATCACCTTGTGGTCGATCAGCGTGGGCAAGGTCTCGCGACGAGTGGCCCAGTCGGCGTCCTTCGTGGCGCGAACTCCTCTACGGCCCCGACCATTACGCTTTGAAGTTGCGCATTCTTTCGTAACCCGACGCGTTAGCGAGGGATTCGGGCGAATCTTGCTTCCCTCGCTGACGCGTCGGGTTACAAATCCGCCGGAAAACGACTCTAGCGCAACGTCAAAACCATTACGCTTGATTCGAAAATTGATCCCGCGCGACACATCATCGATGTGGTGCGTTCATCTCAACGCGTGTGCAACCACGACCGATTACTGCTGGAATGAGCTGAATGTTTTGATCACTCAACCGCGGGTACACGACTCGCTCGAAATCCGCTCCGGCGACCAAAACTACTTGCACCTGGCCCGCTCGCCCCGGTAAACTGCCATCATCCCGACGCAGCGCCGCCAATCATCCGCAAACCGCACCACAGCGAAGCGTCTCAGTTCAACGCACAAACTAACCGGCTGACTACAACCGGATAGTTTGCTATTCGTTATCGGGATCAAACGCTCAGTTTCTGAACTGTTGCGAATTCCTGGGATTTGATACGCTTCGCGGCCCAAAAAACCTGTCGAGGCAGGCCGATACGAATCATGTTTCACCCCGTCTCAATTGTGATAATGCTCGCAACTGGTTGTTCTTCAATCGTGGCTCGTTCCGGAACGCGATTGTGGGAGATTTCATCTCCGAAGGAGGCTCAGTATTTATTTGGCCCGCCGATTGAGACTTCGCGCAACGAATCCACCGTGGTCGAAAGTTATACAACTCGCCGGAAACTTGCCGATGACCTTTCGGCGACAGCTTACGTCACGGATTTCGGAATGTCCTTTGGATTTCATGAACCACTAAACCTGTCGCGAGAAATGCTCTCGTCGACAATTGAACGAATTCGCGGGCAACGCGTGACGTTCACATTCAATGAGGCTGGTGATGTGATCGCGTGTGGGCTTCCAGAAGAAGGGAAAAAATGGAATCCACAATCCCGAGGTGACGATTGATCAATGGGGCGATTGCCCGATAACAATGCATCGCAACCTAGCCCGCCTTGCGTCGGTTTCGAAATTGATTCATTCACTTGCGTGCTGGGTAAATGCGGACGATTATGTCGCTTTCGATGAAATGGAGTTCATGGCTTATGCACAGCTCATTAGCAACACCTGTACTTATTGCGTTTGGCATGATTGCGAACATGGCCTACGCCCAGGATTCCCGCAGTGATTCTCCGCAAGTCGTATTTGAATCGTACAGGACCGCTTTGGAGCGCGACGATTGGAATTCCTTGTATTCAACACTTTCACCTGGCTATAGAGACTACATGATTTTCGAGTCGGTGTTTGCCATGGGGGTCGGTGCCCCATGTGACGAAGCGAACGCAATAATCGAAAAATATGTTGATAAGGCCAAATTCGAAAAACTCAATACTGCGTTCACGCAGCAGCCAACAACTGAACAATGCATCGCAACGTATTCCCAAGCAATTGAAAACAAGAAGGGAATGTTTCTCGATTGCTCGAAATACTTCGAGCAAAAAGGTAAAAAGAATCCAGATGCCAACAAGCCAAAGTTCGGGCCATTGGTCGGACTCGTGATTAATGAAAATGTGGCGTTCGCGAAGTGTTCCGTAACTTTCACTATTGTTTTCTATTCTCGAACCGTCGGCGATGCCAAAGACGTTCGGCATGAACAAGAAACGACAACTGATACTCCCTGCTATTTCATCAAATCGGACGAAAAATGGCTCTTTTCCACTCAGACCGAATGGCAGAAACACAACGCCAAGGACGCCGATAAATAGCAGAAATCACAACAGAACAAATAAGAAATTGACTTTTACAATGCACGTGCATTATTTTTCGGCGTGCTGTCTTATGCCGAGCGACGTTTTAATTGGCGGCAAGAGGATATGATCGACTCGAGTGTAGCGACGATGCGGTCTTGTTGCTGCGCGGTTAGTTCAGGATAGATCGGCAAGTTGAGGACTTCGGCGGCGGATTCTTGGCGTTGACGCGGCGTTTACGGATGGCGGAAGTAGTCGGGCAAGCTAAAATTAGTTTGTGGCCCCGGGTTGTTGTTCGGGCTATGGGCGATCGCTTTTGACTCTCAAGCCCCTGTGGTATGTGGTACTATGCCAATCTCGATGCTTGAAATTGCCAAACGTGTGGATCAGTTTTTCATGCAGCAATCACCCGTTCACGATACGATGCGGCGATTGGCCAAAGCCATGGATGAGTTGAAAATCCAATTCGCCATCGCGGGTGCTATGGCCGCTAACGCCCACGGACACAAACGGACAACTGCCGACGTCGACATTTTGATACGGCGCGAGGATTTGCAGCGGTTCAAAGACCGGTTCTCGGGATTGGGCTGGGTCGACAAGTTCGAGGGGTCAAAGAATTTTCGAGACGCCACAAACAATGTCAACGTCGACGCATTACTCGTTGGCAGCTATCCGGGCGACGGACTGCCGAAGCCCATTGCTTTTCCTCCACCTGAAACCGTGTCGTGGACCGGCACGGATGGGCTTCCGTATCTCGCGCTCCAAGCCCTCATCGAATTGAAGCTGGCCAGCGGCATGACGGCCAAACACCGACTGCAAGATATGGCCGATGTGATTCAGCTCATTCGTATCAACAAACTACCACTTTCTTACGCGGAAAAACTGAACCCCTACGTCGCGGCAGCGTTCCATGAACTCTGGGATTCCGCCCAGGTCGTCGAGGACTATTGACGCGATCCGGAAAGTAGTTGCGAGTTTAGCATCGCTATGACGATCCAACGTCAACCTGAATCTCAATGTTGACGGACGCCAGCGAGGCTTTATCGTGACAATCCTATGCCGAGCGACGTTTTAATTGGCGGCAAGAGAATATGATCGACTCGAGCGTGGCGACGATTCGGTCTTGTTGCTGCGCGGTCAGTTCCGGGTAGATCGGCAGGCTGAGGACTTCGGCGGCGGCGGATTCGGTTTCTGGAAATCTATCCGAATCACACGCGAGCGTCGAGAAACAGGCTTGGCGATGAAGTGGAACGGGGTAATAGAGTTCGGTGCCGATTTTGGCTTCGGTCAGTTGCTGCCGAACGACGTCGCGTAGCCCGTGCTTGACTCGAATCGTGAACTGATTCCAAACGTGATTGCAACGAGCGTCGGTCGAAGGCAACTCGATCTCGTCACTCAAGTTCGATTCGGCCAGCAGTTCTAAATAGCGGGCCGCGTTGGCGGCACGGGCTTGGGTCCAGCGATCGAGATGGGCCATTTTTGTTTTCAGCACGGCGGCTTGGATGGCGTCCAAGCGACTGTTGATGCCGACTTCAATGTGATAATAGCGCGGCGACATGCCGTGATTGGCGAGTAGCCGAAGTCGCTTGGCGAGATCTTCGTCACTCGTCGTGAGCATTCCGCCGTCACCGAAGCCACCCAAGTTCTTTGTCGGATAGAAGCTAAAGCAACCGATATCGCCGATGCCGCCCGACATTTGATTTTCAAAAGTCGCGCCGATCGATTGCGCGGCGTCTTCAATTACGTGCAAGCCGTTGTCCGCGGCAATGTCTCCGATCGCACGCATGTCGCAACATTGACCGAACAAGTGCACCGGAATGATGGCTTTGGTGTAATCGGATAACTGGTCTTCGATTTTCGTCGGGTCAATGCAATACGTCGACGGATCGATGTCGACGAAAACTGGGGTCGCGCCCAAACGCCAAACGGCGCTTGCCGTTGCGAAGAAAGTGAAGCTCGGAAGGATGACTTCGTCGCCAGGTTGTAAGTCGATCGCCATCAGGGACAGGAGCAGGGCGTCCGAGCCAGACGCGCAACCGATTGCGAAATCGGCTTGGCAAAACGTCGCCATTTTCTGTTCGAATTCCGTGCAGCTTGGCCCGCCAATGAATTTCCCGGATCGGCAGACGTCGTCGATCGCGGCGAGGATTTCATCGTGAATTGGCAAGTTTCCAGCGGTAACATCCAACATGGGAATCGGGTCGCCGTTTGGCGATGCGTCTTTCATGACTCTGGTGCCTGTTCGCGAGTTTAGTTGAGGTCGAAAATAAACGAATTGATCGGGAATCTGGGTCGAAGAGCGGCAGAGAGTACAAATCGCTCGCGCGAGGGTCAAGACAGAAAATCGCCTTGCCGAATCGCAGCAAATTCCAAGTTCCGGCTTGGGAAATCGAAGCCCGATGCCTATGCTGTCGTTTAACCCGGAGCCAAAGGCGACGGCAACTTGATTGCGTAAACGCCGTCGCCGCTGGCTCCAGGTTAAACAACGTGACGAAATCCAAGTTGAAAATCGGGCTGAATTTTTCGCTAGCGAAGCCTGACCGGTGAGTTCGGAAAAACATGATCGAAGTCAGCTCAGCAGTTCAACTAATCAGAGAAGCCAGCCGATCGCTGAACACCGAAACAGTATCACTCTTCACGGCGGTCGGTCGCGTGCTGGTTCAACCGGTCGTCGCCGATATGGACGCCCCGCCGTTCGACAAATCCATGATGGACGGTTTTGCGGTTCAGTCAGCGGACGCCGCATCAGGCAAAACGGATCTTGAAGTTATCGATCTCGTCGTGGCGGGGCAAAATTGTTCAACGCAGGCTCGCGCCGGAACCGCGATTCAAATCATGACGGGTGCGGCGATTCCATGCGGAGCCGATGCAGTGGTCATGCTCGAAGAGACTTCGACTGGAAATAATCCGCGAGTCGTCTCGATCCACGCTACAAAAGTTCGTCAGGGTCAAAATATTCTGCGGCAGGGTTCGCTTTACCGACACGGCGATCAGTTGATAGCGGCGGGACATCGGATTTCGGCAAACGATGTCGGGTTACTTGCCGAAGCGGGTGCCGGTCACTTGCAAGTTCGGCGGCGACCGACTTTGAGCGTGATCGCGACAGGAAACGAGATTTGTCCGCACGATCAATTTCCGACCGAAGCACAAATTCGAAATAGCAACGGCCCGCTGCTTTTGAGCTTGGCCCAAGCCCAAAATGCAGTGCCAGTGGATTTGGGAACGGCTACCGACGACGAACCAACTTTGACACAAAAAATTCAGCGCGGATTGGCGGCAGATGTCTTGGTGCTCACAGGAGGAGTCTCGGCTGGGATGTTGGACTTGGTGCCGAAAGTTCTGAAATCACTTGGCGTCCAACAGATTTTTCACAAAGTCTCGTTGAAACCTGGCAAGCCGGTTTGGTTTGGCTTGCACGACGTTGACCCGCATCGCTGTCTCATATTTGGTTTACCTGGAAATCCGGTCAGCACGTTTGTCTGTTTCCATTTGCTGGTCCGTGAAGCACTGAGGGTGCTTTGCGGTGAAGCTGCGATCGGAGACGAATCGCCTGAGCATGGAATCCTTACCGTGGCGCACGAGATTCGCGGTGATCGACCGACCTATTGGCCTTCGCGACTATCCATCATCGATGGCAAAGCCCTAGTCGAGCCGTTGGACTGGAAAGGATCAGCCGACCAGCGATGTTTGGCTGCTGCAAATTGCTTGGCAGTATTTCCGATGGGGAATCAGACGTATGCCGCCGGGTCACTCATCGACATTCGGTGGCTTACCTAAAGCCGCCATTCCTGCAAAACGTCGTTTAACCCGGAGCCAACG
>JANMEB010000440.1:0-1393 GCA_031376585.1 Planctomycetota bacterium
AACATGCCGAATGCTGCAAAGCGAGGAATCTGCCGCGCGGCGAAAACATGAACGCGGGCACCAGAAAAGTCGCCGCCTAATTGGATCGTAATCGCTTTGTCGTTGACGCTGTGCGTTTGAATAAAGGGTGCATCGACCGAACGCATTTCCAAGAACCGATCGCGGCCCAAGGCAAATCGATCGACGACTTTGCCCTCGGTTACGCGGATTCGATACACATCGCCCGTAAATTTGATTCGCAGTTGATAGTCGCCTGGGCTCAAGTCCCTTAGTTCGAGACCACCCGATTGCGGACTAATTTGTTTTGAATGATCGGCCACGAAAGTATCACCGCGAATTTCCAGCAGCGAAAATTTTTCGCCGGCGGTGTCGCTGTTTGGACTGGCAAGCGGAATGAAAATCGTTTCGCCACGGGGAACATGGATCGAGTGAACCACCGAAGCTGCCGCAACCGGCAACTCCCACCCGCGTTGTGGCGTACCTGAGACGGTTGCTTGCAAAGAAGTAACGTCAACCAGCGCGCCAAGGTCGATCCGGCCTTCGCCGTCTGTTTGAAAAGTCACATCAGCCGTTCGACGAAACGCGCGGTGTTTGAGCGAGACGCTAACGGCTTGGCGAGCGCGTGGCTCGCCGGTTTTTCCGCGCACTTCCAATGCGTACGCATCGGGGCCTTTCACCAAATGCACGTCGCGAATTGAATCGCTCGCGTCAATTTCGTTGACCGCGAATTGTTGTGCAACATTTAACGGAATTGGTTTCGATTGGCTAATGCTGTCGACCGTCGCGGACAATTCAAAGGCGATTTGCCGCAATCGAGCGGGAATCTGAAATTCTTGCAGCGTTTCTTGCTCTTCGCTCAATTCGATTTTAGGGAATTCCATGACCGAGACGATGCCATCCAAATCGACGGCCGTGATTTTCAACCGCGGTTCTTTCACGAGCTTGAGCGAAACCGGCATGCCATTCAATCGCAAGCCGGGCCGGATGACGAGTTGTGCTTTGTTGCCGCGCACCAATGCTTCGCGATCAACGAATAGCCCTGCCGCAAGTTCGTATGATTCGCTTTCGTGATTGAACGAAGCGGGGACCGACAGACCACCGCGCGAGAGGATGATTTGTTCGACACCCGGTTGAGTCGAAAACGGAACCGTGATTTGGCCTTCGTCGTCGGGCAGGTACTCGTGGCCTGCCATCCAGATTTTCGCGTCTTTCACCGGTTGACGATTCTCGTCGAGAATCGTAAATCGTTGCCCCGCGATCGTCGTTTCGACCAAATGATGCAAATGCCCTTTGCGAATCAGCGCGCGGCTGCTTTTGCCGTTGCCGATAAAGTCGATTACGTAGACGCCGGCGCGATTGAGTTGATCGAATTTGAAAGTTCGCTCCACGCGCA
>JANMEB010000465.1:0-2891 GCA_031376585.1 Planctomycetota bacterium
TCCGCGAACAGCGGAAATCGGCTGGCATACTGTTCGGCGGTGGCGGATTGGCCCGCCTTTTCTCGCTCCAGATATTCCGTGTAAATCAGATCGATCGCATTTTCGCGTGCGCTCAAGGCGGCGGGAAACTGCTCTAGAAATCGTTCCGCTGCAATTGGTTCACCCTGCTGCCAACTCTGAGCAAGGTCGGCACAAAGCAACGCCGTCAACTCACTTGTCGGCGCGGTTGCATGCAAGGCCATCACCTCGGCAATACTCGGACGATTCCCTTGCCCGCACAGATGCAAATACCAATCGACAAGATTCTGGTCTTGCGGTGATCGTTGACTTTTTTCCGGAGTGCTTGGATCAGTGCGCCCGCTAACGGTGGAGTGCCCGGTATTCGACGGAGCGCCAACTAGATTTGCCATCCATTGGCCGATTCGCGATGACTTCAAGTTTCGTAGAAGGACCACGGAGTCGATCCGATCAGGCATTTGGGTTGGTTACGAAAAGCAAGTCACTAATCCTTATCGCCAAAACTTGGCAAAACGCACAAGGACTTCGGAATATAAGCGATTTGCAACGAAAGCCACAAATGCGAGCCCTCAGAATGAATCAGAGAATCAAACCCGACGACCTTACTCTTCGTCAACGACTCCATTCCCTTCTCCTATTTCGTGTCTTTTGTGTATTTCGTGGTTCATTCTCTATTGGCCAATACCAAGTTGCTCTGCAACGCGATCGGCTGCTCGGTCCATTTCCATCCTCCGGGCTTGGGCTGTTCCGCCTAATTGACTCGCGACCTCGGCCCAGGAAAAACCTTGCCTGCGCAACTCGGCAATTTTACGTTCTTCCAAAGAAAGTTTTCCTTCCATAACGATCAGCAATTCCTGGCCAGACACGATCGCGCTGGGAGTGTCCTGGTGTTGGTCCGACAAGTCGCCAACCCGGCTCCCGTCAGGCTCGGTTCGGTCCACGTCTCGTTTTTGTCGATGCTGCTGGCGAGCTTGCGACGCCAGTTTGTGTTTGACCATCGACATTAATAGTTTGACCAAATGATTGGGTGTATCCAACTCGTATTGGCCCGTAGCTGCGCGTAAAAAAAAACTGGACCAAATCGATTGGCAAATGTCCACCGAGTCGATCGTCCGGCTGATTCTTCGATCGGTCATGCTCAGCCGCAACTCGCGGCGCACGATCGGTTCGAACTTGCGCAGTAACTCCTCAGCGGCAAGTTCGTCACCTGCTCGGACGCGCCGAATGAAATCCGCAAATAGATCTGGCTCAGCCATTCCAATGTCGCCTTCGACGCGACACCGAGGTAATATGTTGATCGGTGCGATCTGTTGTGGTTCGGTAACCGCCACTTACACGTAATCATTGTCCCGTCCCTTCATTGGCCAAGCAATCGGCATTTTTCCCAAAAAGCTGCGTTCAGCGGATGTTTTGCTTCCATCACAGGTTGCGAACGCGGTGGTTGTCGTTGAATTCCGCAGTTCTTTCGTTTAACCGGCGCAGCCGCTGGCCCACGCCGGTTGGCCGCAAGTCCACCGTGATCCCAAGCCGCCCTGCCCCCACCAGCCGCTCTTTCGTTTAACCGGCGCAGCCGCTGGCCCACGCCGGTTGGCCGCAAGTCCACGATGATCGCCAACCGTTCTGCCACAAACAGCCGCTGCGCGGATTAAATATCGGACTGTCCCAACGTACCACTAACACCCACTGTCTTAGCTACGCAGGCAGTAGAACACCAGCTCGTCATACGCATATTTGGTGGATGCCGGATGGGCATCTGTCGGAACAACCGAACGAGACTCCCGCTCCACGATTTGAGGTGTGCGTCGCACAGCTCGCTTAAAAAATTGCGCATTCGGAGCGAACGCGGGACCGGTTGCCCGTTGAACCGGCAGAGCCGCCGCAAGGCGATCGGCCGCTGAAAACATCGAACGGTCCAAGTCAATTCGCGAGGCGACTAGATTGGTTGGTGCCGTCGAAGTAATTTGAAATGCGCTGCTGCCGGAAATTTCTGTCGTCGAATTATTCGTGGTAGACAACGCGGCGGATAGCGCTGCGGCAATTGGATTGGAAAGTGTCCACAATTCGCTGCCGCTCGCCCCGTCGTTGGCGGCGAAGAATAGTGTCGTGGCGGTCGATTCGATGAATGCCGGGTTAGAACTACCAGCCCCAGCGTTGATGTCGGCGACGAACAACGTACCTGCGCCAAAGGCGGAACTCTTCCACAATTCACGACCGTTGACGCCGTCATCGGCTGAAAAGAAAAGCGTGCTGTTGTGATTCACAAGATTCGTCGGTGCCGATCCCAATGCACCTGGTTGTATGTCTTTAACTCGCACGGTCCCGGCAACTTGACCATTGCTTCGCCAGAGTTCCACTCCGCTGGTCCCCTCGTTGGCGGTGAACACGAGTAACCCGTTGAGATTCAAAAGTTGCGTCGGACCGGATCCAGTCGCGCCGGGCCGAATATCTTTCACTATAAACGTTCCGCCTGCCGAACCATTGCTTTTCCAAATCTCGGTTCCGCTGGTTCCATTATTTGCCGCGAAGAAGACGTTTCCTTTGATATTGGTGAACTCGGTCGGATTCGAGCTCGCCGCACCCGCCAAAATGTCTTTTACCAACACCGTGTTGGCCGTGGTCCCGGTGCTCTTCCAAAGTTCGCGACCGCTGATTCCATCATTAGCGCTGAAAAACACGATCCCTTTCACGTTGGTTATAGCGATTGGATCGGAACCGAGCGCGCCCGTGCGAATATCTTTGATCAGGACGGTTGTAGCGACCGTTCCGTTGCTCCGCCACAACTCGCTTCCATTGATTCCGTTATTGGCGGCGAAGAACAGAGTGCCCTTGGAGTTAATTAGATAATTCGGCGACGAACTTGCGCTGCCGGGATT
>JANMEB010000284.1:0-1079 GCA_031376585.1 Planctomycetota bacterium
TGGGCTCTTACCGGTCTCATTCACGATGCCGACTACGAACAGTGGCCCGCTGAGCATCCGTTGAGGATCGTGAATTGGCTTAAGGAAAACGGCGCGGAGGAAATTGCTTATGCGGTATCTGTGCACCAAACGCTTTGGGGATTGCCGCCTCGTTCGCCGATGGACCAAGCTCTTTTGGCTTGCGATGAATTGACCGGCTTTGTGATCGCTTGCTGCCTTGTTCGACCAGACGGAATTGCTTCTCTTACGCCACAAAGCGTTGCCAAGAAACTCAAGAACGTCTCATTCGCCGCCAAAGTCGATCGCCAAATCATCCGAGACGGAGTCGCTGGCTTGGGCGTTGAACTGAACGATCACATCCAGTTCGTGATCGATGCCCTCAAACCCTATTCGCGTGAACTGGAAATCATTGGCTCAATCGTTTAACGAGCGGGAAGTTGCCGGCGCAAGTGAAGCCACCGGATAACGGTCGCAATGAAAATGAACAGCAACGTACCGAGGCTTGAGGTTGCGCCCCAAACGAAGGATCGCGGACGATAGACAAAGCAAACATCGAATTCGCCGCTGCTGGGGAGCTTGACGGCGCGGAAGATGCCAGAAAAGCGTTCGGGTTGAGTAGTAAAGTACGTTCCGGCGTGAACGTCGTGAATGTCGACGCGCCAGCCGGCGTCCCAATAGTCTTTCAAGATCAGCCAACCTGCGGATTGGCAGCGAACGTGGACGTGAACTTGATTGTTTGTTTCGTCAATTATGTGCGCGGTTGGAAAATTTTCAGCCTCGGCTGAGCGGTCCGCAGCGGGCCGCTTAAACGAAAGAGGTGCGATCGGTTCCCCGTTTAACCGCCCGGCTTCCGGGCGCTGTGACCCCGCCGGCCGGTTAAACGAAGTGCGAAATCGTGCGTCAGCTTGAGCGAGCTGTGTTAAATCGCGTCGGATCGCAGCGATGAAATCGTGCTGTTGGTCGTCACGCAATCGATTCGTATGGGAAAAGTTGGGCGGTGTCCATTCGGCTAAAAAACTTAAGCGCGGCGACGCGGGCAGCGATTCAACCACGAGATTTTGCGAGTGTTGAAAAAGGTG
>JANMEB010000543.1:0-1374 GCA_031376585.1 Planctomycetota bacterium
GGTGTGCTGCCGGGACAGCAGCCAACGCGCGGCGACAGATTGCATTCGTTGCCTCTGGATGTGGGGCTGGCGTCCAATGAGCGGGGTCTGCTGTTGGTGGAAAATGGAGAGCCACGGGCAACCATTGTCGTATCTGCTGATGCGGCCAATTCCATTGCCACGATCGGTTTGGAAAACCCCGACCCGAAGTTGGTCGCTGACAAAGTCGCTTGGGCGGCCCGTGACTTGCGCGAGTACATTCAAAAAATGTCCGGGGCCGCGCTCCCCATCGTCAGCGATGCCGAAGCGATTCCTGCCGGACCGCGAATCCTGGTCGGCCGAAGTAAGCATACGGAACCATTTGATGCGCGGATTCCCGCTGGCCTTACGCCGTTGCGCGAGGAGGAAGGCTATACCATACTGACCGAAGGCGACACGCTGCTGCTCGCTGGCAATGACGATTTGCCCTACCACGGAACCGAATACGCTGTCTCGTTCTTTCTCCATCGTCTGGGTGTGCGCTGGTACATGCCGGGCGAATTGGGTCAAGTCGTCCCGAAACGACCGACCATTGCTGTCGGTAAGCTGGAGGTGGTCGATCGCCCGGACTTCAAGATGCGGAACTGGTGGACGCATTGGTTTGCCAACGACTTGCGGGCTGAGGAAACGCGTTGGAAGATCCGCAACGGGATGAACGTCAATATGATGCATGCGATTCCCGGCGACAGCAGCGTTCGGGCTGTGCTGCCTCCCGAACTAGAAAAGGACAACCCCGAGTTCGCTGAAGTTTTCGCGCGCGACGCTGCGGGCCGCGTGTATCCGCACATGCCCAATTTGGCCAGTGACAAATCCGTGCAATTCGCCGCCAACATCATCAAGGAACATTTTCGCAAAAACCCCGAAGCAACATCGTGGGGCATTGGTGCCGACGACGGCTTGCCACGCGACTTCAGTCCCGGCGCGACCGAGTTGCACATGAACTTTCCGTCGCTGATCGGACGCTTCAACGATCCCGGCGGCGACAGCACGACTGAAGAATGGATGCAGTGGGTCCAACGTGTCTCGGCTGAAGTCCACAAGGAATTCCCCAACCACTTTCTCAGCACCAACGGCTACGCGAATCGCGATACGCCTCCCGTGGGAATCAAACCTGACCCAACGATCTGGATCATGTTCGCGGCGATCTGGTCCGACACTTATCATGCATACGACAATCCGAAAAGCTGGATGACGCAGCGGCAATACAACATGCTCAAGACTTGGACGAGCATGTACGACAACGTCTACATGTACGATTATCTCTATTACAACCTGGTCGGATGTGGCGCGCCCCCGATCCCGCTGACTCGTCGGCACGCCCACAATATGCCGCTGCTCAAGAAGCTTGGCGTGGTC
>JANMEB010000623.1:0-6820 GCA_031376585.1 Planctomycetota bacterium
ATTTTCCTCATGCATTCTCCGACGGGCCTGAAAAAGGACGTAACGTCGATCCAAATTTGGTTCACACCCGAAAAGCTGCCCGCCGACTATCGACTTGGCGAAAGTGCTCCCCCGCACGATATTCACTACCTCTGCGAATGCCCGTTAGGCCACGCGAACGTCGCCGCGCCTGTACGCGCTAAGGAATTGTGGCCTACGTATCTTGATGATGTGCGCATCGCCTTGAGTTCGGAACCGAAGGATCCACGTTAAGACAAGAACGCGACGGAGAATCGACAGGAGCCCAACACTCAAACTGCCATCGAACAAGTGCGTCATCAAACCTAAGAATTGGGGTCGTGTGCAACTGGCGCTACCAGTGTCTTTCGCGAACTCAAATCACGACCGCGCACTGGCATAGCCAGTCGCACGCCAAGTTTTAGGTTTGACAAAGCACTAGGCTTTCATTGCCCACAAATCTCGATTTGTCTGTTGGGTGCGCAAAAAGATCATTGGCGCTTTAAGGCCGAACGATTTTTTGCTTTGCGGCGCCTGACGATAATTGGCAGAAACCATAAGTACACGCCGGTGAACCAGAGGCACAGCAAGATCACGCCGCTGGGAAGAAAAATCGCCAGCTTGCTCGTGCTGCCGAAAAACGAACCGTCGTGGAGGCTCTCGATGAAATCCGAGCGCCGATAAGCTGATGACAAGATTTCACCCGACTTCAAGTCGACTTGAATCTCCCAACGATTCTTGCATTGGACTTTAGCGATTGAACGGCCGGGCTGTACGTCCAACCGGTCGATGTCGCTCCAGTTGGAAACACCGCAAGGCTCGTGATTCGCGGCGATCGCCAAGACTTGTTCGAAAGAAACGTCGAGCGTGTTGCCGTTTCCGCTACCGCGCTGCGTCGGAGGCTGAACCCAAGCGACTTGCTTCTTAAGTTGCAACAAAATACCGCTGCCGATCACAAGCAGTAGCGGTAGCGCAATCAAAACTGCACCCCAGCGATGCAGCTTGCGACTCCAACGGTTAATTCCGGACATAAATTTGGCTTAATAAAAAGTGCCCTGCGAGGTGAACCATTGCGATCGACGCGCCGAATTATTCAAGACTTTGCACCGAGGATACATTTTTTGCAAGAGCTATTTGAGGGCCGCATCAATTGATCTCCTAAGCGATGACGTACGCAATGCCGCATCGACGCAATCAGGCGTTGGGTAGGCAAACGACCGACGCGAGTCGGTAGTTTCTGTGAGCAAAAAAGGATTGCACACCGTCTTCACCCGGTATACGTGTAACTTAAAGCGGGTCTTGGAGTCTCATCCGCTGGTAGATTCGCCGGATACTATAATGCGTGGTACCAAAGGACGTTCTACGATGAAGAACTCAAACGCGGCAATTTTTTCGATAGTGTTCGCCATAGCTGGGTTGGCCGCCTCGCTATCGTGTTGCCAGGAAAAGGAAATCCCCGATGCGTTGAAGCCTTGGACGAATTGGGTTACATGGGACGACAAGCATTTGAATTGTCCGACACCGTACAACAATGGCGATGAACATTTGTGCTTCTGGCCCGCACAGATGACAGTGAAGGCGGAACCGCAAACCGGCCATTGGGAATTTCCGTCCAAGTGTTTGCCGAGACTCGGGTGCCGCTACTTGGGGGCGGCGAACTGTCGGCTCTTGGTCATCATCGTTGGCCAAGGACTGCTGGGAAATCCTGAAATGTTCATTGTTGGAAACGTCGCATTAAGACAATCGCGATTCCTACAACAACTTCCGAAACGGTTTCGTAACCTATTGCAAGGGCCGAGGGTTGTTGACGAAAATTGAATGGCGGGTAAAAGTCTCTGTCGAGTATTGACGCAAATTCGCTGGTCTCGCCCCTAGACATCTTTCCAAACAACGAATTTTCTTTTTTGATAAGGGATGAAAACATGAACAGCGTCGACAAGGCACTTGAGACTCAAATCGAAAACTTGCAGAAGCGTTCGGGCAAAACGCTCGCCCAGCTTTACGCATTGATCAAAAAAAGTGGCCTCACCAAACACGGCGAGATTCGCGACATGTTAAAAAAAGACCTTGGCATGGGACACGGAGACGCGAATACTCTCGTTCACTGTTATTTGAATCCTGGCGGTGAAAAAGCGGTTCTGGCGAAACCAACATCCACGGACGACTCGTTGTCCGAAATTTATTCTGGACCCAAAGAACATCTTTTGCCCATTCACGAAAAATTAATGGCCGCGATTGAAAAATTCGGCGATTTCGAAATCGCGCCCAAAAAAGCTTACCTCAGCCTGCGCCGCAAAAAACAGTTCGCGACGATTGGCCCCGCGACGCAAACTCGCGTCGAAGTCGGCTTGAACATGAAAGGGGTCGCAGGAACAGAACGGCTCGAGGAGCTTCCCGCAGGTGGCATGTGCCAATATCGAGTGAAAGTAACTGACGCAAAACAAGTCGACAAAGAACTTATCGGGTGGATCAAAAAAGCCTTTGACGCGGCAGGTTAAATTCTTGCCTTGATGACCAGTTTTCGCGTAGGTGTGTGCTAAACCGCACCTGCAATATCTCGGGCGCGGACCAAGTCGACGCTGGCTGTTGGACTATAATGGATGTCGCGTTAAATCCAGGATCTCGCGGCGCTTACCTGGGAAACCCTCGGCAAGGCTTTTAGCCCAAACGAGACCGATTTTCGATTTTTTGGGGTGATTTCGTGTTGCAATACATTCTCAAAGCGATTGCGTTGGCTGGTATTTGCCTATCCGTGCTAACGCCTTCAATGGGTTTCGCTCAGGAATTGCCCTCGGATTTCGATTATCTCCGGCTAGCGCACCCGGACGTGGCTGAGTTCCTGCAACTTGACGACACCCAACGAACCGAGATGTCGCGTCTAGTGGCCGAGCGAGCGGAAAAGGTCGCGGCAGCCGCCGAGGATCAGCGAAAGACGGTGGCAAGTGATTACGATCAAAAATTGTTGGCCTTGTTGACGCCAGATCAAAACGTGCGACTTGCACAGTTACCCGATTTGCGAAAGCTCCGGTTTAACTTTGGAGCGCAGCAAGATTGGGGCGAGATGCTCCGCTGGTTCGCCAAACAAGCCGACTTGTCGCTCGTCATGGGAACCCCGCCGCGCGGTGCGTTTAATTACGCGGACTCGAATGAATACACACCGGCCCAAGCCATCAATTTGCTGAACAGCATTTTGCTGACCAAAGGCTTCACGCTTGTCCGCCGCGACAAGCTGCTCATTCTGGTCGAAGTCAATGATGGCATTCCGGACGAAATTCTCCCGAAGCTGACCATGGCCGAATTGGACAAGCGTGGCTCGTTTGAAGTCGTCAAAGTCACCTTCCCGTTAGGCGACAAAACCGCAGAAACAGTCATGGCTGAAATTAAGCCAATGCTCGGCAGCTATGGCAAGATTGTGTTATTGCCGCAATCGAAACAACTGATCGTGACCGAAACAGTCGGCAAGCTCAAAGCGATGGACTTGCTGATTCAATCCATTCCCGCAGCTCCCGTGGCGCCGACGCCTGCCCAACCTGCTCCTCCCGAACCGATGGTGCTGGAGTCCTATCCTCTAGGCCAACTCAATTTCGCGACCACCGTCGAAAACTTAAAACTAGTCGCGCCCACCGCAGTAATCGCCGGTGGCGAAGCATCGCAAAAATTCATTGTCTACGCTGGCGCCGCTCACCAAACCCTGATCAAGTCACTACTTGAACAATTGAATTCCGGTGCGGCGCCTGCTGACACTCTGGCGCGACTTCAAATTTATTCGCTGCAGGGTTCGTTCGATCCCAAGGTGTTACAGGAACAGATCGCGTTATTGGCACCTCAGGCCAAGATCTCCGTCGACGCGACCGGCCAACGACTTATGGTATTCGCCACTGAATCTCAGCAGAAATTGATCACGGATGCGCTAATCACCATGGAAGTGATCACGCACGGCGAGCCCGGCAATCAAGTTCAGCTCTTTAGCTTAAAGCGGGCTAAACCCACGATGGCAGCCAGCATGGTCATGGCGATCTCGCCCAAAGCAACCGCGACACCCGACGAGACCAGCGGCACTTTACTCGTTCGAGCCCGCAATGAAGAAATGGAAATCATTCGTCAGATGATTGACCAACTCGAGGGCCAAGCTCGTCCCGAAGAATCCTTCGCGGTCAAGTCCTATCAAATCGGCCAAACACTTCCGGCTGACTTTATGGCGACGTTGCAAACCCTCGCGCCCAAGGCCAAAGTTCAAATCGACAGTGCGTCGAAGAAACTGTTGGTGATTGGTTCGCCCGAAGACCAACAAAAACTGGAATCGCTGATCACCCAATATCAAACGACGCGACAAGGTGCCGTCGACGCCAAACTCAACACGTTCGTGGTGACGCCGGCGCAAAAGATTCAATTTCTCGCAATCCTGCAATCCTGGCCCGGCGAATTGGCTTCGGCACAGGTTATCGCCGACGAAGCACCCGATCGTTTGTCGCTCTGGGCTAGTCCGCAACAAGTGGCACAAGTGAATGCAATCCTTGAGCAAATCAAAAACGATGCCAAACTGAAAATCTATCCGCTGTTATCAGTTGATTCGGCAACCGCGATAACTTTAATCAAGTCTCTAGTTCCCCAAGCTCAAGTCACTGCCGACGCAGCGGCAAGCCAACTGATTGTCGTCGCGACCGATACGGCGCACGCCTCGGTGAAAAACGTCCTTGATCAACTGCAGCAAGGACCAGCCAACCCAAACCAAATCAGCGCGAAGTTCTATCCAATGGACTCGCGACTCTCGACCACGGCGATTGCCATTCTCACTGAAATCGTTCCGGCAGCAAAAGTGAAATGGGATGCGGGAACCGGCCAACTGTCGGTCGTTGCGTCAGAGCGTGATCAAACTCGAGTCGCAAAAGCCTTGGAAGAAATCAAGCCGTTTCTAGTTCCTAGCGAAAAAGGAATGCTTGTCGTTTATCCGGTTAAGGCAGATTTGCGCACGCGGTTTGATGCCGTGCTGACAACATTAACGACGGAGCTGGCCGACGTCCGCGTCGTTGATGATAAACGACCCGGCGAACTCGCCGTCATGGCAAGACCATCGCAACACGCTTTGATCCGTGAAATCATCGAACAGTTATCGCGCCCCGTGGAAGGTGCCGAACCTTTCACACTCACGGCTTACGCATTGAATGACGCCGATCCCAAGCTCACCGTGGAATTCTTGCAGCAATTGTTTCCCGCCGCCAAGCTGACGTCGGATGAAACCAGCGGTCGATTGCTCGTTTGGGCACAAACTTCCACGCATCAACAAATCCAAAAGGCTCTGGAAGAATTCTCACGTGGCCAGCCGACTACGCGAACCAATCCGCAGTCACTCAAGTCCTACAAATTGATCAATGTAAAACCATCGACCGTGACGACGATGCTGCAACAACTCGTCCCAAAAATGCAGTTAGTCGCCAACGATGAACAAACCATGTTGTTGGCTTGGGGCCGAGAACTCGACCATCAGCGACTCAAGGCGGCCGTCGAACAAATCGGTCAACCCGACGATCCGAAAGCTTCTTCGGTCAAGCTGTATCCGACAGGAAAAATGGATGCCTTAATTTGCGCCGCCGTGATTGGTAAGGTCCTACCTGACGCAATCGTCGTTCCCAATGCTGAATCCGAGTTGCTGGCCGTTTTAGCTCGGGCTGATCAGCACAAACTCGTCCAACAATCGCTCGATCAAATGAGCGGCTTTGTCACGGCCGGTGGACCGCCATCGGTCGCTGTTTACCGAGTCGAACGATCGGGCAGCACCGCCGCGATCGCTGCGATCACTCCTGTCGTACCACGCGCCAAATTATTGGCGGGCACGAACATCCAACAGATGATTGCCGTCGGAAATGAACTTGACCATGCGAAAATAAAGGAGACGGTTGATTCGCTGGAAGCCGATCAACCCGAAATAACCGGCTTGAAATTGCGAGTCTTTCATTTGCGCCAAGACCTAGCGGCTCAAGTCAAGCCATTACTGCTCGCCGCGTTCCCGGCGCTTAAATTCGTGGGCACCGACCCGTCGTTAATCGCCGTCTGGGCTAGCGAGGAAGAATATCAACGCATCGGGACTTTGATCCAAGAGTCCGAATCGAAACTGGTCGCATCTCCTAAATCGATCAAGTCATACGAACTGCGAAACGTCACGGCGGCCCATGCGAAATTGGCGTTACAAGCACGTCTCAGCCAACTCGCCTTCGTCGAAATGGGCGATGACAGGGCGCTTTTTGTTTTGGCTTCGCCCGAGGAACACGAAAGTGTCGTAAAACTGCTCGACGAATTGCAGTTGGCCGTGATTACTCGACAGTCCACAACAGTAGAGTCGTTTTCACTGCCGGGTGTGCCTCTCGATTTACTAGTTAGCATGCTGCCCAAAGATTTGGCCAGCCAAGCGACCGTGAAAGCTGATGCTGCGACCGAAACACTAATCGTCTCCGCGACGGAAACAGTCCACGCCGCGTTTCGCCCTGTCATCGCCGATCTCGAAGCCAAGCTTCCAAAGATCGATAAGCCGACTTCGAAAATTTATTCACTCAACGGAGTTTCGCCCAAGGAGTGGCAAACGATTCTCACGCAACTCGCTCCGACTGCGACAATGGCGACCGATTCCGATTCCGGCAGCTTAGTCATCGTCGCTCGACCCGGTGTCCATGCGACGATCAGGACTCTAATGGACGAGTTTCGCAACACGGTCACGATCGGCAAGTCGGCGCGGGCTTATCGCTTGAGCAAAGCCGATGTGCAAACCGCATCCGATGCGATCACGGCTTTGTTGCCTAACGTCAAAGTCTCGATCGACAAGACTTCGCGT
>JANMEB010000636.1:0-1921 GCA_031376585.1 Planctomycetota bacterium
GATCGAGCTTGTGGCGAAGCAGCTTTTCAATCGCTACGCATCGCCGCGAATTTGGCAATCGAACGTCGCGTGGACGCAATCGTCACCGCGCCGCTGAATAAACAGTCGCTGCATCTTGCCGGACACATCGTTCCAGGTCACACCGAACTCTTGGCGCAATGGTGCGACCGAAAACAATTCGCGATGATGCTGTACTTGCCGCCCGGACCCAACATCGGTGGCGAACTGGGATTGGGAGTAGTACACACAACGCTACACATGGCGCTTCGCGACGTTTTTTCGCATCTGACTTCTCAAGCCATACTCGAGACCTGCGAGTTGGCCGTTGATTTTGTCCGCAAGTTACTTCAAGCGCGAGGCGTGACCCGAGCCGAACGCGTGGCCGTCGCGGCCCTGAATCCACACGGCGGTGAAGGAGGCTTGTTCGGCGACGAGGAGCAACGAGTCATCGCGCCGGCAGTCGCTCAAGGCCAATCGCGCGGCTGGCATTTGACCGGGCCGCTGCCAATTGACACGCTCATGCATCGCGCCGCAGCCGGGGAATTCGACGCGGTCGTTGCGATGTACCACGACCAAGGCCACATCGCGCTCAAACTTTTGGGAATGCATCGCGCGATCATCGTCACGCTTGGACTTCCCATCGTACGGACCAGCGTCGCCCATGGCACCGCGTTCGACATCGCGTGGCAAGGCCGCGCCGACGCCAGCAGCCTCGTTGCGGCGTGTCAGTTGGCAGATGGCCTTATTCATTCATCCCGATCCGGTTAGCTAGAGTCACTAATTGTGATAGCACCGCAATATTGCAACAACTAGTTTTAATAGACCGTCTATTGACGCGACATTCTTGTCCGCATAAATTTCAAGGATTCTACTCGAACGCACCCGGCCCCCCACATTCGACTTTTGCGACATAGGTGGAGAAATTTGAAAATGATTCAGAAACCGGCTTTCTTTATGCATCCTGTCGATCCTCTCGTCGAGTTTGGCGTTTGCAATTCAGGACGATCCTGTTCCGCCGCCGAAGCCACCCTCGAATCCTCCCGCATTAACGGTTTCATTGTCGGCGTCGCCGACGACGGTTGTTGTTGGCCACTCGACAACATTGCATGCCGTGCCAAATGGCGGTACGCCTCCTTTCGTTTATTCGTTTAGTTTCGATTGCTCGCCAAATAACGGTGCAGAGCTCGTCGTAAACAATGCGGATCCACCGACAATCAAGACGTTTTGCTGTAGTAAGGTCGGCACGTACATCGGTCGGGTTCGAGTTGATGATTCGTCAGGTCAACATGCGGAGAAATCTGTTGAAGTTGAAAGTCAGACACCAAACACCCTCATGCCGATGCCCGATATTAACGACGAGACCAATGAAGGGCAAATTGGGGACACTGTGGTGGTGCTTCATAGATACGTGCTCAAGCGCGGGAACACTCAAGTTGGTCCCTGCCTCAAAGCGTGCGCATGGGAAAAGGATTGGACCGTCGGATTGACTGTTCCGGAACCCGACGACTGGGAGGTAAAAGGATGTGAGTGTCAAACGGACTCGGCGTTTTGCTTTTTAGCACCCTATGTTTACGACAAAAAGATTTACATTATTCCGGCAACATTTCAAGGAATTCCTTGGAACGACGTGCCCGATGGAACCGTTCTGGATGAATTTTTCCATCGCGTTAAGGTGGACGTCCCTAACTGCGACGGAAGTTTCTCGGAAGTAAAATCTCCGAAAATGTTAATGCAATTAATAAAAGTTTCGGATACGAAAGTCAGGTTTAATTTGGTGAACAATTAATGAAAACGCTGCTTTGTTTTTTTTTAATGATTTGCGTGCCCAAAATTTCCGAAAGCCCGAGCCATTATTACCGGCTGAATTCTGCTGGGGATCGTTTCATTTTGATCGACGTTGCATCTGCTCCCAATGTCTCGG
>JANMEB010000637.1:0-9734 GCA_031376585.1 Planctomycetota bacterium
CCAAGAATTGTTTGGCGAGGCTCCGCACACTCCGTTCGGTTATTATTCGTCGGCCAACAAAGCACTCGTGATGAACATCAGCACTGGCGGCGGGACGCTCGTTCATGAAATCGTTCATCCATTCGTCGAAGCCAATTTTCCGGATTGCCCATCGTGGTTCAACGAAGGCTTGGCATCGCTTTACGAGCAATCTTCCGATCGCGACGGTCAGCTCTGGGGTGCGACGAATTGGCGACTAGCCGGATTACAAAAGATTATCACGGATCGCGAGTTGCCCACGTTCGAAGAACTTTGCACGACGACGACGAGCGAGTTCTACAAAAGCGATCGCGGCAACAACTATGCACAGGCCAGATATCTTTGCTATTACTTGCAGGAGAAAGAGTTGTTGGGCAAGTTCTACGCAGAGTTTTTGAGAAACGCGGGCGATGATCCAAGCGGCTATCGCACCTTGTCGTCGATCCTGGGTAATCCCGACATGGCCGAATTCCAATCGGCTTGGGAAAAGTACGTATTGCGGCTTCGGTTTCCGTAATGGTGCGCAATAAAAAACGGCAAGGGAAAAACCACTTGCCGTTGTGAGCGTAATTTTGGCGAACGATTACTTTCGATTTTCAACCGAAACCGATTGAGATTCGCCGGGAGAGACGTACTCTTTTTTCTCGCCCTTCGATTCACTGGCCGATTTAACTCGTTCGACCGCTTCCACCGTGACTCGTTGAGCCGTCAACAAATGGTTCGGGTGAAAATATCGTTCGAAGTATCCGTTGCTTAACTCAACACGGTTGAGAACTAGCATCCGATCCCAGGAAAGGCCGTTGGCCAAGTGCCACGCAGTGGCTTGAGCAACGTGCTGATCGATTTCGCCCCGGGCCAACATCTTGCAGGTTTCGATGACCGCTTGGTTGGTGGTGAATTTTTCGATTGGGATTACGGTGTAGCTACGGAACGGAGCCGGATCTTCTTTGCCGAATTCCAAGCAGACGGTGTTGACTTTGATGCGTCCGATGCGACCCGCTGGGATATTGAATTGACCGCCGCCAAAACCTCCACCACCGCCGCCTTGTCCGCCGCCGCCTTGTCCGCCGCCAAATCCACCACCGCCGCCTTGACTCTGTCCCTGACCGCCTTGACCACCGCCACCGCCACCGCCGCCACCGCCGCCGGCACCGCCGCCGGCACCGCCAGCGCCGAAGCCGCCTTGTAGAAACATCACTGGCACGACTGCAAATGCCTCGGGCAATTGAATCGAGACGGGTTCTGAGGTTTTGTTCTCGATGATGAACTTGCCTTCAGTCGAATCTTCCATGCGGATTTTGACTTTGATCTGTTGTGCTTCCATTGCGGCGAAGAATTCGACTTGTTTGAATCCTTCGGCGGGCTCGCGAGTGGACGTTATTTTGTTAGATACTTTCGCGTTAGTTTCGTCATCGCCCGATGCCACGTTAAATGACAGCGACGCTGCAACGAACAACAGTGATGCGCTAAACAATTTGTGAAACATATGATCAAACCTCCAAACAAAGGCGTGAGACCTTGCCGTCAACGCCGTAAACGCAAATTGGAACCATTGCAGGCACGAATCTTTTCGACCGAACACCTTATCTCTAAGGATAGCTACGAGTATCGTCAAATCCAAGCAGAAAAGCAGAGGTCTACTTTGAAACGACCAGAAAGCCCGAAAGCACCGGGCACGCAGTCGTCGGTTCGTGCGGTTTTGCCCGACTTTTCCGCTTTTTTGGCCGATTCACTCGGAATCTTTGCTCACCGCGAGAAACCAAGCCAATTGACTTCGGCTTATAAGCCTGACCTTTTGACGCCAAATTTCCGTAGTTAGGCGAACTTAATTTGTTAATATCGTCGCGAGACAACGACGGATAGGGCAGAAACCGAACCTGCGAATTTTTGCTGCGATTCTCAATTTGTCGCTATTTTCATAGAATCTGAATTGCTCAGTTGAGAACGACGGGCGCATCCGCATTTTTCGCCTGTGTTAATTTATTCACTCATCCTAGCTTTGTCGCGGACCACGCGAATTTGCCGGAAAGTATTTGGAGCCTCCAATGTCACGTCGAAAACTGTTGACACATTTTGCGTCGGTTGCTTGGGCAACCCTATTTTTGGCAGTTGGAGCACTTGCTCAAGAATCGCCCAAAGCCGAAGACAAGCCACCAGCGGAGCAAGCGGCGCCCAGCAGCGACGCTCAACAAGACGAAGCGCCCAAGCCAGACGACAAAGCAGTTCCTGCGGAAGGCCACGACGCGGAAACAAAGCCCGACCAGGGCACGGACGACGGTGAAGCGGAATTGGAAAAAGCGATTGAGTTGAAAGCAAAAGCTAAAACCACTCGCGATTTGGATGAAGTCGTCAGCGTGTGCGAGTCGGCAATCGCCAAAGGGCTCGACGAGACCTCGAAGAAACTTGCCGAGGCAATGCTCAAGTCGACGTTGCTTGACCATGCGAAACAATTGTGCCAACGAATTTTCGATGGGCCGCGCGATTCCCGTTGGCGATTCTTGCGCCGTGAAGCCCTTTCGCGGTTGGAAAAAGTTTTGAAACTCGACCCTAAAATGGCAGAAGCGTATTTGTTGACAGCTCAATTGCAAATGGCTCCAGGCGGCGACGCGACCGAAGCACAAGCAGCATTGAAAGGTGCCATTGAAAACTCGACAAACCAAAACGATGTACTTTCCCAAGCCTTGTTCTTGCGCGCCTTTCTCGCGGAGGATGACGCCAGCAAACTCGCAGATCTAAATCAAGCGATCATCATCGACTCGTCGAATACGAAAGCTTTATTAGCTCGCGCCTCGTACCATTCGACCAACAAGGACTATGACGCCGCGGTTCTTGATCTTCGGGCAGCGATGGAGCAGGGTGCAGACGCGATGGAATTGCTTGTCGGAAACTTGATAGCGTCCGAGCAATTTGACGAAGCGAATCGCGAACTCGGTGAAGCCATTGCCAATGACCCAAAAAATTCCGGACTCTACCTACTGCGAGCCCGTGTCCGACTTGGACAGGACAAGCCTGAAGAAGCGTTAGCCGATCTCGAATTAGGTCTCGAAGCCAGTTCAGATAAAACGGAAGGCTTGTTGCTCAAGGCGGACATTCTGTTTGATGAAAAGCGTATCGATGAAGCCCTGAGTGCTGTGGAAAGCGTCTTGAAAGATAAATCCGATAATTCGGATGCCCTGCTGCTTAAGGCGAGAATTCTGCTCGATCAAAAAAAATTGGATGAAGCTTTGGCAACTGTGGACAGTGTCTTGGAATTGCAGCCCGGCTTGGTTAGTGGCATTCAATTGCGGAGCTTTATCCTGGCAGGCCAGGAGAAACACGATAAAGCAATCGCGGAGATGAAGAAATTAGTCGAATTCGCTCCGGACGAGGTTAGCTTTCAGTTGATTTTAGCGATGTTTTACAACGCGGCCAAAAAATCTGATGCGGCGATCAAGATTTACGATCGTGTCCTGGAAGAAAAACCGGACACCGAAGGCGCTGTTCGAGGGCGGGCAGATGCCTACTTAAGTTTGGGCGAACACGCCAAAGCGATCCAGGATTACGAACGGGCCATTGAGCTTCAAGGCGAAAAACCAGACACCGGCACCGTCAATAACTTGGCATGGGTTTTGGCCACCTCGCCAAAATCCGAAATTCGCGACGGCAAGCGATCGGTGGAACTCGGCTTGAAAGCGTGCACGTTGTCAGAATACAAAGAGGCGTACGCTGTCAGCACGCTCGCCGCCGGTTACGCTGAAACGGGCGACTTCGAAAAAGCCTGCGAGTTTGCCGCCAAAGCAGTCGAATTGGGAATTGCAGAAAAAAGCGAATCGCTGGATAACTTGCGACGCGAACTCGAAGGCTACCAACGGAAAAAACCCTGGCGCGAGCTATTAAGCGAAGACTTGACCGGCCCAGAAGGCGAAGAAGTTCGCAAACCCGTCTTGGCCAAGGACAAGGCAAACGATGGCGCGGCTAAAGACGAAGAGCCACGTGATGACAAAGCCAATCCGTCCAAAGACGAAGCAGAAAAAGAATCCAAAGATAAATCCGAGGAATCCACACCTGACAAATCGGACGATACCAAAGACGGATAATCGGTCAGCGACCGGACCATTTAACCGAGTAACTGATGATAATCGTCTTGAAGCGCGGAGCCAGCGAAGCCGATGCGCGAGAAATCCTTGCCGATATCGAACGATTGGGACTCAAGCCTCTGCACATGCCCGGCGTTGAGCGAGTCGTGCTGGGCGCGCTGGGCGACGAACGAGTTCTGGCCGAACTCAATTTGACAAATCACCCCGCAGTCGAATCCGTCAAACCAATTCTCACGCCGTACAAACTGGTCGGGCGCGAACTTCATCCGCATGATACGGTCGTCAACGTCGGCGGAGTCCCAATAGGCGGCCGCGAATTCGCGGTAATCGCCGGACCATGCTCGGTGGAAAACGCTGAGCAACTTTTGGCAACCGCTGAAGTCGTCAAGCAATACGGCGCGCGTCTGTTGCGTGGCGGCGCTTTCAAACCGCGAACGAGTCCGTACAGTTTTCAAGGGCACGGCCGCGAAGGCTTGCTGATGTTGCGGAACGTCTCCGCGCAGACGCAGCTTCCCATCGTCACAGAAATCGTCGACGCAGCCGATATCGAATTGATGGAACCGATCGTTGGTGCGTTTCAACTTGGCGCGCGCAACATGCAAAATTATTCTCTGCTCAAAGCCTTGGGCCGCACACGCAAACCAGTCATTCTCAAACGAGGAATGGCCGCAACGATCGAAGAATTTCTGCTTGCGGCTGAATATCTGTTGGCCGGTGGCAATTCGAACGTGATCTTGTGCGAGCGCGGAATTCGCACGTTTGAAACGGCCACACGGAATACGCTCGACTTGAACGCCGTGGCGTTTATCAAACAGCGGTCGCACTTGCCAGTGCTCGTCGATCCCAGTCACGGAACAGGACTGCGCGAACTCGTAACGCCGATGTCGCGCGCAGCGGCTGCAGTTGGGGCCGATGGAATCATGGTCGAAGTCCATCACGATCCGCGCCAGGCACTTTCCGACGGCCACCAGTCACTTAGTCCGCAAGAATTTTCCAGATTGATGGGCGAGCTGAAGCCATTTGTCGAAGCTGCCGGGAGAACGCTGTGAATTCGTCACCGCCGCAGGAAGGCTATGTCCGCTCCCTGACGCGGCGACTGGAAAGCATCCCCGCGCCGCTGAATTTATTTGCCGTGCTGACGAATAATGGCCAAAATCCGAATACCGTGTTGCTCGAATCGGCCGAACCGTCGAGCCGAAAGACCCAGCGTAGTCTCTTGGTTACCTCGGCCGCGCTTCGAGTGACCTGTCGCGGCGGTTTGGTCGAAATTGTCGCCCTCAATAGCAATGGCCAAAGTCTGCTGCCGTTCTTGCGCTCGACGACGGCGCAATTCCATCATCGCGATAAACTCGACGGATTCGAACTGGTCTTTGCACGAGCCAGCGACGAATTAAGCGACGACGAGCGGCTGCATGCTCCGTCTCCGTTGAGCGTACTTCGCTCGATCGCCACGCGAATTCAACTCGAAGCGGCTAGCCTCCCAGAAGCTATTTTGTTGGTCGGCGTGTTCGCCTATGACCTGGTTGCACAATTTGAATCGCTGCCAGAGTCCACTGACTCGGCAACAAGTCCCGGCAATGACGTGCCGGACTATGAGTTTCTCTTGGCTGACCAGATGATCGTTATTGATCACCTCAAACAGCATGCCGAAGCGATCGTCAACGTTTTCGGCGGCCAAAACGCCGATTCGAATTATTACTCGGCACTGAATGCGATTTCAAAAATCACCGAAACGGCCCAACAGTTAGCAATTCAGCCGAAGGCAGAATTGGCTTTCCCTCATTCTCGGTCGAATGCGCTTGCGGACGTGGCAACCAATGCCGACGATGCTACCTTTGCTGCGACTGTTGCGGCCATGAAAGAGCACATCGTCGCGGGAGATGTTTTTCAAATCGTTCCGTCGCGGACTTTTTCAATTGCCTGTCGCGATCCCCTGATGGCTTATGCGTCGCTTCGGCAGCTCAATCCGAGCCCCTATTTGTTTTACGTAAATTTTGGCGAATTTGCTCTGTTTGGAGCGTCGCCCGAATCGTCCGTCAAGGTCGACGGAAAGCGGCGAACGGTCGAAATCTCGCCGATTGCCGGAACTAGGTCGCGTGGCCTGAAGCCCGACGGAACGCTCGACGCCGACCTCGACAGTCGCATCGAAGCCGAATTGCGATTGGACGAAAAAGAAAACGCCGAGCACATGATGCTAGTCGATTTGGCGCGAAACGATGTTGCCCGCGTCGCCAAGTCAGGAACTCGTCAAGTTGTCGACTTGGCGCGCGTGGATCGATATTCCCACGTGATGCATCTCGTTTCGCGGGTCCAAGGTATTTTGCGAGATGATTTGGATGCTTTGCATGCTTATCAAGCCAGTATGAACATGGGGACGCTCACTGGCGCTCCGAAAATCAGGGCGATGCAGCTCATTCGGAAATTCGAGGGAACTCGCCGCGGCCATTACGGTGGTGCCGTCGGATACGTTCGTGGCGATGGAAGTTTGGATACGGCAATTATCATTCGATCCGCTCTGGTCCAAAATGGAATGGCTCACGTTCGCGCTGGCGCGGGGGTCGTTCATGATTCCGTTCCTCAACTCGAAGCTGACGAAACGCGGCGAAAAGCCGAGGCCGTTCTGCGAGCAATCACGCGTGCGAACGCGTTGTTCGTCGGAGACGCACGTCATGGCTAAGCCCCACATACTGTTAATCGATAACTTTGACTCGTTTAGTTTTAATTTGGTCGATGCGCTAACCGTTGCTGGTGCCAAGGTCGACGTCTACCGGAACACGATCACTACCGACAAAGCACTGTCGATTACTCAAGCCAATCAATCGGCACTGATTGTACTTTCGCCAGGTCCGGGATCGCCTGACCAAGCAGGTTGCTGCATCGAATTGATTCGGCGTGCGGCCGGAAAAGTACCGGTCTTTGGAGTCTGCTTGGGCCATCAAGCAATGGTCAGAGCTTTCGGAGGGACCGTTGGTTCCGCCGGCGCGATCGTACACGGAAAAAAGTCTCGCATGCGACACGCCGGGCATCCTTTATTTGCGAATCTGCCGATGGAATTCGACGTGGGTCGTTACCATTCACTCATGGCTCATCGATTGCCAAATGACTTGCAAAGCATCGCGGATTGCGGCGACATCGTCATGGCGATCGCCCATCGAACGCACCCCATCTATGGAGTCCAATTTCATCCCGAGTCGATTTTGACGACGTTCGGCCAGAAGATTCTGACGAACTTGTTGAAGTTGATTTCGCCGAACTGCACCGCGGAGGTTGATTGATGCACCCGCTCATCGACAAGCTGTTGCAGGGTCGCGCGTTAATGCGCGACGAAAGTCAAATGTTGTTTGCCAGCCTTGTTCGGGGGAAATTGTCGGACGTCGAAATCGCGGAATTGCTCGTGGCCCTCAAGACCAAAGGTGAAACCTCCGATGAAATCGCTGGGGCTGCTGCTGCACTTCTGCAAGCGGCCCAACCGTTCCCGCGACCCGATTACAAATTTGCAGACGTCGTCGGAACCGGTGGTGACGGCGCGAGCACCATCAACATTTCGACGGCAGTAGCTTTTGTTTCTGCAGCGGCTGGCTTGCCGGTTGCCAAGCATGGAAATCGCGCCGTCTCCAGCAAATGCGGCGCTGCGGATTTGCTCGAACGATTTGGTTTTCACTTGGAGCAAAGTCCTGCTCAAGCCCGATTGTGCTTAGACGAAACTGGTTTCAGTTTCTTGTTCGCACCGCACTATCATAGCGGAATTCGCCACGCGATGCCTGTTCGCAAGCAACTTGGTACGCGCACCCTGTTCAATATCCTCGGCCCGTTAGTCAATCCGGCTCGACCGCCGATCATGCTGCTCGGCGTCTACGATTCAGCGCTTTGCCAGCCTGTCGCCGAAGCATTGCAGTTGCTCGGTTGCGAGCGAGCACTCGTCGTACACGGTCAGGGCTTGGACGAATTCGCGCTGCATGGTGAAACGGTGGCCGCCGAATTAAATGGGGACGTCATTTCGTCAAGGAAATTCTCCCCCAGTGACTTCGGTGCACGCGAGTATCCGTTGTCATCAATCGTCGGTGGAAATGCAGAACAGAACGCGCGTGCCATTTCCGCGTTGTTGGCCGGATCGGGGCACGCCGCCCACACCGCTGCAGTTGCCATCAATGCGGCCGCGCTGTTTTGGATAGCTGGTGTCGCCAATTCGCTCGTTCATGGATTTGAACTTGCCCATTCGATTCTGGCGGATGGAAGTGCACTGCGCCTCATGGAACGGGCGGCGGCGATTTCAAGGAGCGGCTTATGAGTTCGATCCTTCTGGAAATCGTCGCCCGCAAGCGAATCGACATTGCGGAACGAAAGCGTCTCGTTTCGATCGAAGCATTGCGTCGACGTGCGACGCCAACATCGCGCAGGCTGGGCGCGGCTCTAAAAAGACCGGGGTTGCGATTTATTCTGGAATGCAAAAAGGCTTCGCCGTCCGAGGGTTTGATTCGAACAGACTATGATCCTGCGGCTATCGCTCAAGCGTATTCCGTGTTTGCCGATGGCATCTCAGTTTTGACTGACACCCCTTATTTCGCCGGCGATTTCAGCCATTTGCGCAGTGTGCGCGCTCAAGTCGATCTACCGATCCTCTGCAAAGATTTTGTGCTTGAGCCGTACCAAGTCGTCGAAGCTCGCGCCGCTGGGGCCGATGCAGTCTTGTTAATGCTAAGCGTATTGGACGACGATTCGTACCGAGCCTGTGCCGCCGAAGCCGCTCGCTGGCAGATGGACGTCTTAACTGAAGTCCACGACGAAGCCGAGCTCGATCGTGCGCTGGCTCTGAATACGCAGATCATCGGTATCAACAACCGTGATCTCAAGACGCTGAAAATTGACTTGAATACCACTCGACGCCTTGCACCGAAAATTCCGTCGGACCGAATCTCCGTTTGCGAATCGGGACTCAGTTCACGCGTCGACTTGGACGCGGTCGCCGACTCGGTTGATAGTTTTCTGGTCGGCAGTCACTTGATGAAATCGAAGTGTTTAGACTTGGCGGTCCGCGAATTGATTTTTGGTCGCGTCAAAATCTGCGGGTTGACTTCATTGTCACAAGTCCAATTGGCGTATGCCGCCGGAGCAACTTTGGGAGGATTGATCCTTGCCGCAGAATCGCCACGGTTCGTGCGCGACGAAGAAGCCCGAAAAATTGCCGCGCATTCGCCATTGCCCTTGGTCGGCGTTTTCGTCAACGAGCCTGTCGAGCGAATTGTCGCGCTGGCAACCGAGCTGAAACTTCAAGCCGTTCAGTTGCATGGCGACGAAAATTCGACGATGATCGAATCACTGCGCCAACGCCTTTCACCCCAGTGTGAAATCTGGAAAGCCGTTCGAGTTGCCGACACAATCCCAAATTGCGATTGGAACGGTGCCGACCGAATTTTGCTGGACACGTTTTCGGCCGGCGTTCGCGGCGGCACTGGCAAATCGTTCAACTGGAGTTTGCTTCGAGATTATTCAGACAAGCGTCGATTGATTCTTTCGGGTGGAATTTGTCCGGAAAACGCAATGGCGGCCCATCGAATAGGCTGTGAAATGATCGACTTAAGTTCGGGCGTTGAGTCGGCTCCGGGGGTCAAGGACGAAGCAAAACTACGGCGGCTGTTCGCG
>JANMEB010000652.1:0-1235 GCA_031376585.1 Planctomycetota bacterium
TTTTCGAGCGAATCGGACTGGTTTGGAACCTCGCTCGTCCCAATAAGAGCGCGCTGGAACGCAAGTCGATCTAATTATCGAAGTTGCCCCGCAATCGCTGACGAACTTAGTCGGGTCATTACAGCGATTACAAAAACAACCAACTACAATCGCCGCAAGTCGATTTAATTCCCTTTTGGTTATTCGTAATTTTCCCGTCGGTTGCCAATCTGGACAACGCACGCATCGTGGATTCAGTGCTGACCACGTTGCATTAGTTGCGGTTGCTTGAGTCTCTTTGGGGTGACACGAGTGTCGCGGCGGGAGTACAATCCGCTCAGTATCGCTTGGTCGTCGAGCCGCCTAATGTCGAACGTCACGCGCATCTTGTCGCAAATAGAATCCGGCGATCCGTCGGCCGCAGAGAAGTTGTTGCCGCTGGTTTACGACGAGCTACGGAAACTGGCGGCGGCGAAAATGGCCCAGGAGAAGCCCGGACAGACTTTACAAGCGACGGCGCTGGTGCACGAGGCGTATGTTCGGCTGATCGGACCGGCAGATGCCAAGCGGTGGGACAATCGCGGCCATTTTTTCGCCGCAGCCGCAGTCGCCATGCGGCGAATCCTGATCGAACGAGCGCGGCACAAGCAGCGGAAAATCCACGGCGGCGGCCGACTGCGGCAGAAATTCGATCCCGACTTAGTCGCAGCACCCGCTCAGAACGGCGATTTGCTCGCGCTCGATGCCGCCCTGGCCAGGCTTGCCGAGCATGATCCCGTCAAGGCGAAACTGGTCGAACTCCGTTTCTTCGCCGGCCTGACGGGCGATCAAGTGGCGCTTTGCCTTGGCATCTCACCGAAAACGGCAGAACGCTACTGGGTCTATTCCCGGGCTTGGATCCGTCGCGAAATGGAACTCGACGATATAGATTGAACAATTCCAAAGAATCGATGACGCCGGACGAGTCCTTTCGTCGCTTTGAGTAATGAGTAGCGACTCGATGCGTCCTTGCCCGAGAAATCGCCATGACCGAAGAAACCCTTTTCCAGGAAGATCTAGCCCCAGCTCCCCAGGACCGTGCGTCCTTCTTGCAGCAAGCCTGCGCTGGTCAGCCGGAACTACGGGCCGCCGTCGAGGCGCTCCTGGCTGCACACTTGAAGCACGATAATCTGCTGGACCGGCCCGCAGCCGAATTGGACTTCACTCGGGAACCAGACGCAGAACCACAATCCGAGCGCAACTCAACCGCGACCGCC
>JANMEB010000659.1:0-25086 GCA_031376585.1 Planctomycetota bacterium
AAGCATTCACGCATGTCTTCGATCGGATTTTCGGGTTTGGCTTCGTATTCGAGGGAGATTGAGCCATCCTCGGGGAACTTGGTTTCCCGCAACGCTTTGAATAGGCCGACCAAGTCCAGATGGCCCGTGCCGATCACCACGTTGTGGGATTCGGCTCGCTGCTCTGCTTCGTCCTTGACATGCAGCGCAAACACTCGGCCGTGCAATTCGCGAACGGCTTTCACGGGATCCTCAGCCGACCGAATAAAATGGCCCGTGTCGATACAAGCGCCAATATGTGCGTGCCGGTCTTTCACCGCCCGGGTGACGTCCGCGATTTTGTCGTATTGCGAGCCGGGACCATGGTTGTGAATGCAAACTCGAATATCGAATTCCGCGCACAATTTGTCCAAGCTATCGAACGAATCAAGCTGAGGATTGGCCGTAATATTGCGGATCCCAGCTCGTCGCGCGAACTCGAAGATCTTTCGATTGGCGGCGTCATCTTGGGTGAAGTCGTTTACTCCGTGCGCGACCAACCGGATATCGGCGTCGCTCAGCAACTTCAACGTCTCTTGGATTCGTTCTTCGGTGGAGTCCAGCGGTAAGTGCTTGCTGTAAAACTCGGCGAAGTGCAGTCCAAGTCCTTGAATATGCCGAACGGTCTCGACTAGATCGAAGTTGCGCAGCGAATAGCTTTGAACACCGATCGGAAAACCGCCAAACGGATCGTGTCGTGAATTGCGATACTGGCCCCCGAATACATGGGGCAAATTTAACAGACCGGCTCCAACCGTGGCGGTCGCTGCAGAAGCTACAAATTGTCGTCGCGTCATGACCATGATTGATCAACCTCAAAATCGAGCCAGGTAAATTCGTCGCGGATCACGGCTGTTCATGATAGCCTATCACTGGCCATTCTACTTGCACCGTGGCGCGCGGATGACTGCGTTGGTCCGATGTCCGCAAGCTGCTGCCGGCGAAGCCAAGTCGCAGGATTCACATGGCTTAGCCGCAGCGTCTCGTTTTAATTTACATGTCGTTCAAACGCATTATTGCAGGATCCGGCTTGCTCGCGGGTATGAGCCAAGGACCTTCAACGCGACGCAATGACCACGGGCTTGCTCGATGGCTTGCTGCATCACAGGATCGCGATGGTGTGCGTCGGCGTCGATGAAAAACGTATATTCCCAATTTCGCCGTCCGCTGGGGCGCTTATCGATATGACTCAGATTAATCGCCGCATCCCGGAAAATTCCTAATACGTCGACCAGGGCTCCGGGCCGGTGTACTGTCGTGAACATGATTGAAGTCTTATCGTCGCCTGACGGTTCGGCGTGCTCTCGTCCAAGGATCAAAAAACGGGTCACGTTTTGCGATTTGTCCTGGATTCCCTCGAACACGATGTTGAGCGAATAAAGTTCGGCCGCCAATTGAGAACCGATCGCAGCGGCAGCGGGTTCTTCTACAGCGCGCCGAGCCGCCACGGCGGTTGATGCGACGGGAATCAATTCGACTTGAGGAAGTCGCGCCGCAAGCCATCGTCGGCATTGATCAAAGACTTGCGGCTTGGAATAGATTCGCCGAATTTCTTCGGGGGCGCAATTGGCCATCAAGATTTGCTCGACGCCGATCAGTGCTTCGGCATAAATGTGCACGTCACTTTCTAAAAACGCGTCCAGCGTATCTGAAATGACGCCCCCGATTGAGTTTTCGTAGGGCACCAATCCGTAATTGATTCGGCTGGCCGCGACTTCAGAAAATACAGCATCGATCGCGTGAAGGTCGGACAGTTCCACCGAAGATCCAAAATGCCGGACCGCCGCCAAATGGCTGAACGATCCCGCTGGCCCGAGGTATCCGACGCGCTGCGGTCGCTCCAAGGCAAACGAGCCCGACATCAACTCGCGGAAAATGGCCTCCAAAGTTCGCGCGGGTAACGGCCCATCATTCAACTCCAGAACTCGCCGAATAACTTCTTGTTCGCGGTGCGGCGCATAGATCGGCAGTCCGTGCAATCGCTTGTAAGCACCAACATCAACGACGATGCGGGCTCGCTGAGAAAGCAATTCGACCAATCGAGCATCCAATTCGTCGAGCTGCCGCCGCAACCTGTCGAGCGACGGAGGCGTGCCGACGGGTGGCACCGTGCCGCCAAGCTCCGGCTGCGATTCGTTGGGTTCGTTCATTTTGTTCAGGGATCAGAGAATCAAGGCAGAACTATTCGGCCGGAGGTTTAAGATATGGCGTCGGTGCATTAAGATCGCGATAATATGGTTAAATACCTACCGAGGACGACTTTGGGCCAAGCAGTGAGCACAAATTATCCGGTTGCCGAGCAAAGAACGCAATCTTATCAAAACGCGAATCGTAAAAGGGTGCTTCTGTTGGAACGTGTCTTTCGAGAATTTGCTGCGGGTAATCCCAACTAACTTCCGGGTGCAGCAGTCCCGTCTCGTGGAAACTGCCGCATTGTGAGTTAGAAACGCTTAACTACCGGCGCTACCTTCATTCGCCGCGTTGAATTATGATGAGAGCTCAGCAGCAAGCCATCTGCCAGTTTCACGGAGAATCGACATGCCCGATCTGCAATACGCGACCATTGGAATCATTTTGCTGATCATCTTCCTGTCCATCTTCGCTCTCGTCATGTTGGCGGTGGTCGTGACTTATGGAAAGCTGTGGTTTCAAGGATACATGTCGAGCGCGGATATTGGCCTGCTGAGTTTGGTTGGCATGGGACTTCGCCAAGTTCGCCCGACGGTGATCGTCACGGCGAAAATAATGGCCACCCAAGCCGGCCTCAACATCAATCGTCGCACGGGAATCAGTACGCAACGCCTCGAGGCGCATTATTTGGCGGCGGGCGATGTAATGAAAGTCATCACGGCCATCATCGCTGCACAGCGCGCAGGGATCGATTTGGATTTTGACCGTGCCGCCGCGATTGACTTGGCCGGGCGCGACGTACTCGATGCGGTGAAAACTAGTGTTTATCCCAAAGTCATCGACTGCCCGGATGCACGTAGCGGCAAGAGTTTTCTCAGCGCGATCGCCAAAGACGGCGTCGAACTCCGCATCATCGCAAGAGTCACGGTGCGAACTAACCTTGAACAACTTATCGGCGGTGCGACCGAAGAAACCATTATCGCCCGCGTCGGCGAGAGTATTATCTCCTCAATTGGCGGCTCGGAGAAACATCAGGACGTCTTGGAAAACCCGGATCGAATTTCTAAAGCTGTCTTGGCGCGCGGCTTGGACGCGCACACTGCGTTCGAGATCGTATCGATCGATATCGCTGACATCGATGTTGGAGAGAACATCGGTGCCCGCTTGCAAGCCGACCAAGCCGAAGCCGACACGCGCGTCGCCCGTGCCAAAGCCGAAAGCCGTCGAGCCGAAGCCATCGCCGAGGAACAAGAAAATCGCGCCAAAGTCACTGAGAATCGCGCCCTCGTCGTGTTGGCCGAAGCCGAAGTTCCCAGAGCACTGTCACACGCCTTCCGCCAAGGCAATCTGACGTCCAATTCGCAAAAATAGACGTAGTCATTTCGTAGGACTTTTGCAGTGTCACGGCAAATCATTGGGGCACGAAGTCTCTCCCGCAGGCTGCCGCGATGTTGCAAAATTCTAAAATCGAGCTGTGACAAGGCACTGTCCAAATTCGCAAAAAATTCAGCCGACTATGGAAATTGAAAAGACAACTAATGTAAAGCCGCGACCGAATCATCTCCGGTACTTGACCGTTTTACGCGGCATGACGGCCGAACAAAAGGTGGCCAAGGCCCTCGAGTTAACCGCAACCGCCCGGCAGCTTTTTTGGGAAGGTTTGCGCATCAGGTATCCGCAACTTGACGAAGCCGCGCTGCGCCGAATTTACTTGGAACGGTTAACGAAATGTCACAACAGGAATTACTAATCCAAGTCGTCGACGTCTTGCATCGCCTTGAGATTTCTTACCTTATTACCGGCTCGTGGGCTTCGACGATTCAAGGCGAGCTCGACTGAATTTCTAACAGAAGTGAGCCTCCATAGTATTCGCCGACAAGTAATCGGTTGCTGCTGATGGTCACCATCGATGGTCGTCGGTCGTGAGTAAATGCCATTATCCGAATGTATCAAAGAGTCCTGACCCCTTAGAGCCCCACTGCCGTCCATTACGCCCACTTGGCAAGTTCCACGTGAATAGCGTCCCAATTGACGTCGGCCGGGGCCTGATTTTTTCGCGTTCTTAAATTGTCAAGGTACTGGACGTCCTGCCTTAACTTTCGTTCAGCGGTCCTTGGATAACGTGAAACATAGGCACCAACGATTGCCCAAGCCGTTTTCGAATTCTCAAGGAGTTCTACGAACAAATTCATCAACACAATTAGATTTCTATCAGAACGAATTAGCGGTAAATTCAATATCGGTTCCACAATATTTATTGACAGTCGATCTTCCAATTGCTCGTTTCCCATGCAACTCTCACACGTTTCCGAAAACCACGTAAACACAGTCTCGCGGTATTTATGATTTCTTAACAGCTCGCAAAGCTGTATAAAAAAGTCATACTCCCATTCCTTTATTGGCCGCCCGGACGCGTCCGTCGATAGAGCAAGACCGGAAAACTCGACAAGGACTCGTTTCATATTTTCGAGATCTTGCGGCAGCGGCTCCCCCGATCGCGAGCTCTCACCTATTTTCGCAATTTCCAAAAGTTCGTCGATCAAAAGTTTTGAATTACACATTCCTTGCATTCTCGCTAATGCACGGCGAGGCCGGAAAGCCCGCGAACTAAACGCCGAACCCTGCGGCGACTTCGGCGGGGGCGGGAGCGTATTCGAGTGGTTCCATCGAACTGCTCGCGCGGCCTTGGCTCATACTACGCATGGCGCTGGAATAACTCAACAACTCGGCCAAGGGAGCGTGGGCGTCGATTACGGTTGATCCCGCGTGACTTTCGGTGTGGACTACCCGAGCGCGACGCTGGGCCAAGTCGCCCAGAAACTCGCCGTAGAATTCGTCCGGAGTCGTGATGGTCAATTTCATGATCGGCTCCAACAAAATTGGGCCGGCTTGGCGAATCGCGTTTTCGAATCCGTCTCCGGCTGCGATGCTCACTGCAATTTCGTTCGACGTTTCATTTAACTCCGCTGCCAATAAAGTGACTTTCAATTTGGCCAGTGGAAAGCTGCCGATCACTCCGCCACCTTGTCCGCGCGATTTTAGCTCCTCGATGATGGTTTCGGCCAAGCCCGCCGGTATCGTTCCCGCAGCTTGGTTGCTGATACGCACGCCGATCGCTGAGGAATCATCGTGTTCCATTTTGAGCGTGACCTTGGCAAACAACTGCTGGCCGGCAACCAACCGGTGACATTCGCCGGTGACGGTGACGGTTTGAGAAATGGTTTCGCGGTAGCTAACGCGCGGCTTGTGAACTTTTACCTTTAAGTTGAAATCTCGCAACAATTTGTTTTTGATGACCTCGAGATGCAGTTCGCCCATTCCGGAAATGAGCGTCTGGCCGGTCTCTTCGTTATCCTTCGCTTTAAACGTCGGGTCTTGACGTTTCAGCATCTCCAAAGTTTCGTTGAGCTTCTTGCGCTCGGCGGTTGTTTCGGGTTCGATCGCCATTTCAATCACGGTTTGCGGAAATTCAATGGCTTCCAACAAAACCGGCTCTTTGGTGTCGCAAAGCGTGTCGCCGGTGACTGCGTCGCGCGGCCCAATCACGCCCACGATATCTCCCGCGCTCACTTTAGGAATTTGCCCTTCGCGATCTTTTTTGCTAGCCACGATCTGCCACAACTGGGCTATGTTCTCTTTCTTATTCTTGCCGGGGCAAAGCACTCGTGAGTTTTCCTTGAGTTCGCCGGAGTAAACGCGGACCCAATAGAAATCTCCTGTTTTTGCCGGCAGGATTTTAAAAACGAGTCCGCAAAAAGGCTCGTTTGGATCGGGTTTTCGGATAATTTTCGTTGTCGCTTGTTCCGGATCGAAGCCAACAACAGGCGGCCGGTCAAGCGGCGACGGCAGGTAATGTTTCACACAGTCGAGCACGCTTTGCACATTGATTCCGTGCAAAGCCGAACCACAAATCACCGGTTGAATGGTTTCGGCCAACGTCTCGCGACGAATGACTTGCCGAATGAGGTCGGCGGGAATCTGCTTTCCGGCGTACGCCAGCTCCATCATTTCATCGCTGAAGTTGTAGAGTTGTTCCAGCATTTCGTCGCGCGCGAGTTGCGCGACGTCCAAATGCGATTCGGGGATCGGCGACGAAAGCAATTGGCGATTGTCGCCAGAAAATGTAAGCAATGCGAATTCGACCAAGTCGATGACGCCATGAAAAGGGTCGGCGACGTGAGGCGGGCCTTGGCCGACTGGAATTTGAATGGCAATTGGATTCGCTCGCAGCCGTGTTCGAATGTCGCGAAACACGCGTTCGAAGTTGGCGCCTTCGCGGTCGAGCTTGTTAATGAAGGCGATGCGTGGAACGTGGTATTTGTTGGCTTGCCGCCAGACGGTTTCGCTTTGGGCTTCGACCCCTTCGCGAGCACTGAACACTACGACAGCGCCGTCGAGAACTCGCAAGCTTCGTTCGACCTCGGCGGTGAAATCGACGTGCCCGGGCGTGTCCAATAAGTTAACGTGAACGTCTTTCCAATCGAACGTAACACAAGCCGCGTAGATTGTAATGCCGCGATTTTGCTCTTCGACGTCGTCGTCCGTGGTGGTCGTACCGCTGTCGACGCTGCCGACGCGATGCTTGGCTCCGCTAAGAAACAACATCTGCTCGGTCACCGTCGTTTTACCGGCGTCGATATGGGCGATGATTCCGATATTTCGAATTTGCTCAAGTTTGCGTGTCATGACAATTCAGTCGTAAAGCCAATCAGCGCGGTGCGCTGGGCTCAGGAATACAAGGACTACGGAATGCGGGTTGGCGGCGATTGTAACTAAAACCTGCCAATGACAGAACGGAAACCGACTTCCGCGCAATAAAAAACCGCACACATCTTCAGAGATGCACGCGGATCTAAAGGTTCGGCGGGTCAAATTACCACGCGAAATGCGCGAAAGCCTTATTCGCGTCGGCCATTTTGTGGGTGTTTTCCCGGCGAGTCATAGCGACCCCTTCTCGGTTAAACGCGGCACAGATTTCTTCGGCCAACTTGAGATGAGTTGGTCGACCTTTTTTCTCACGAATGGCCGTGAGGATCCAGCGAATTGCCAACGACTGTTGGCGTTGTCGATTGACTTGCATCGGGACTTGATAGGATGCGCCCCCGACTCGCTTGGAGCGAACTTCGACGTGCGGCTTCACGTTTTCGACGGCTTGAGTGAAGACTTCGATCGGTTCCTGGCCGGGAATTTTCTTTCTGATTTCTTCCATCGCTAGATAGAAGCTCGTTTGCGCAGTCGCCTTCTTGCCGCTCCACATCATGCAATTGATGAACTTGCCAGCAAGCGGCGAGCCGTACTTGGGGTCTGGTTTCAGATGCGTGCGACTTGCGGTGATTCGACCCATGATAGTTTAGCGGTAATAAATGGTGTGGAACGAAATACGTTTATGGCTTTTTGGCACCGTAGCGACTGCGAGACTTGCGGCGTTTTTCCACGCCGAGAGCGTCTTGCGCGCCGCGAACAACTTGATAGCGCACGCCGGGCAAATCGCGAACGCGACCGCCACGAATGAGTACGATCGAGTGTTCCTGCAAATTATGTCCTTCGCCTGGAATGTAGACGGTGACTTCCTTGCCATTTGACAAGCGAACGCGCGTGATCTTCCGCAACGCCGAGTTTGGTTTTTTCGGAGTCATCGTCCGCACGAGCAAGCAGACGCCTCGCTTGAACGGACTCTTCTCTAACACGGGCGACTTAGAAAATCTCCGTTTTTGACGCCGCCCTTTGCGCACAAGTTGATTGATGGTTGGCATTGCGTTACAAATCGGCTCGTGGTGAAGTTCAATTTATCGGTAAAAAAGGACGGACACTGGTGGGCTGTCCGTCCTGACAATAGCGACCTGATTGCGTGGAATTAAGGTACCCATTTCCTAAAAAGTGTCAACCGCAGATCGAATTTCCGGGGTTTAGCCCCCCAAGTTATCGTTTTGCGGTTCGTCCGGTATCCCCAGAATTTCATCCAGGGTCGGTCCACCTTTGCTAAATCCAAGATCGGCGGGTGCGGGGCTGGTTTGCGACGCCTCATGTTCGGCTGCCGATTCCAACAGTCGGAAGCTGGACTGCAGTTCCTGCCCGGTGGTGCGCGAGAATTCTTGCATTGCTTCCAAGTTGTAATTGACTTGGGAATCCTGAAACGTCCGGAAGCCGGTGCCAGCGGGAATGAGGTGACCGAGAATTACGTTTTCCTTCAAGCCTACCAACCGATCGATTTTGCCAGCCAATGCTGCCTCGGTTAAAACTTTCGTGGTCTCTTGAAAACTGGCGGCCGAAATAAAGCTCGTGCTTTGAACCGACGCTTTAGTAATTCCGAGCAACTGAACGCTGAAGGTCGATGGTTTGGGCTTGGTGCCCTTGGCACCTTTCGCTCCGGCCGATTCCATTTCGGCGTTGTTTTGTTCAAGGCGATCGCGCGCGATCACATCGCCGTCCGCGAAAGCGTGTGTGTCTCCTTTGTCGGAGACCTTAATCTTTTCCGCCAAATCCTTGTTGAGACGTTTCAGATCAAACCGATCGCAGACCAAACCTGGCAACAAGTTGGTGTCGCCAGGGTTCTCGATTTTCACTTTGCGCAACATCCGCGCTACGATGATTTCGATGTGCTTGTCGTTGATCTCGACGCGTTGACTGCGATAGACGTTTTGAATCTCGTGCAACAAGTATTGCTGCACGGCTTCTTCGCCCGAGACGCGCAAGATATCGTGCGGGACGAGCGGGCCATCGACCAGCGCTTGGCCAGCTTTGACGTAATCGCCGGAGTGAACCAAGAAGCGTTTGCCGGGTGGGACTAGATGTTCGCGCTCTACGCCGCTTTCGCTCTTCACGTTGATCGTACGTTTGCCGCGGCGTTTCTCGCCTTTGATTTCGACTGTCCCGTCGATTTCGGCGATAACCGCCGGATCTTTCGGCTTGCGTGCTTCGAAAATTTCCGTGACACGCGGCAAGCCGCCCGTGATATCCGTTACGCCCGATGCCTCGCGCGGCGTTTCCGCCACGGACTGGCCAGCGCTAACCATATCGCCGTCGTTAATCGTAATATGGGCACGCTCCGGCAAGTAATAAACGTCTAGCGGCTTACCGTCACTTCCCTCGATTACGATTTGCGGATGCAATTCGCCTTTGTGATCGATGATCGAACGGCGGACGGTACCCGCAGCATCGCGTTCTTCCGCCATCGTTTCGCCATCGACAATGTCCTCGAACCGAGCTTTGCCATCGACTTCGGCGAGAATTGGAATCGCGTGTGGATTCCATTGGCAGAGCAACGTGTTGGGTTCAACGGCTTGGTCGTCTTTGATGCTCAGCGTTGCGCCCGCGGGAACCGGATGCGTTTCCAGTTCGCGTCCCTTTGCATCCAAGATTGCGACGACGCCGTTTCGCGTTAGCACCACGGTATCCCCGTCGCGATTCGTGACGTAACGCATTCGCGTAAGTTTAACCAAACCGCCGCGCTTGCAACGTTTTTCATGCTCTTCGGTTTGAGTCGTCACGACGCCGCCGATATGAAACGTCCGCATCGTCAACTGCGTACCTGGCTCGCCGATGCTTTGAGCTGCGATGATGCCGACGGCCATACCCTCTTCGACCATTGCACCGGTCGACATGTCCATTCCGTAGCACAAGCGGCAGACTCCCAACGTTGCATCGCACGTCATCGGACTGCGGACCTGGATTTTCTCCAACCCCATCAACTCGATTTTGCGCGCAATTTCCGGAGTGACCATTTGATTCTCGGCGACGATGATTTCGTCGGTCACCGGATTGACGATGTTCTGGCGACTGACGCGACCGTTAATCGCGTCGGCCAAGCGAACTTCGACTTGCTCACCACGATAAATGACGCCCTTGGTAATACCTTGGCTCGTTTCGCAGTCATGCAGGGTGACCACGACATTTTGCGCGACGTCGGCCAACTTGCGGGTCAAGTAGCCAGAGTCGGCCGTCTTGAGTGCGGTGTCGGCCAGACCTTTGCGGGCACCGTGGGTCGAGCTGAAATACTCAAGCACGGTTAAACCTTCGCGGAAGTTGGCTTTGATTGGCGTTTCGATGATATCGCCAGTTGGTTTGGCCATCAAACCTCGCATGCCAGCCAACTGTTGAATCTGACCGACGCCACCGCGGGCGCCGGAGTGGGCCATCAGAAACACTGGATTGACATAACCAGTTCCGCCCCGATCATCGGCTTCCATCGCGGCCATCATGTCTTTGGTGATTTTCTCGCGTGCGTGAGTCCACGTATCGAGAACCTTGTGATAGCGCTCTTGTTCGGTGATCACGCCACGTTCGTAGTGCTTGCGGAACTTGAGGACTTCCTTTTCGGCTTCGGCAACGATGCCAGCTTTGGTCTTTGGCAACACCAAGTCGTCGGTGGCAAACGAGAGTCCGCTGCGGGTACTTTCGCGAAAGCCCAATTGATTCAAATCGTCCAAGAGCGAAATCGTGGCGCGCCGTCCGAGTCCGGGTGTTTGATAACAGTCGGAAATCACTGCCGCCAAGTCACTGCTCTTCATGGTGTAGTTATAGAAGTCCATCCCTTTGGCCAAAATCGAATTGAACAGGACGCGACCATACGTGGTGTCGATGATCAGGCCGGGCCCGGACCGTTCTTCTTCATTGCGGCGCATGAACTGTTCCGGGGGCAAGCGCACTTTGATCATGGCGTGCTTGTCGACCACTCCGTGTCCATAAGCGATCTCAGCTTCGTCCACCGACGAGAAAATCATCCCTTCGCCTTTGCGAGACGGCAAAGGCAGCGTGATGTAGAAGCAACCCATCACGGTGTCTTGGGACGGGCTCATAATCGGTTTACCGTTCGACGGCGCGAAGATGTTGTTTGTCGACATCATCAACGTATGCGCTTCGACCTGGGCTTCGATCGACAGCGGCAAATGGACGGCCATTTGGTCACCGTCGAAGTCGGCGTTGAATCCTTTGCACACTAAAGGATGCAAGTGAATTGCGTTTCCTTCCACAAGCACTGGCTCGAAAGCTTGAATGCCCATGCGGTGCAACGTCGGGGCGCGATTGAGCAGAACCGGGTGATTCTGGATTACATTTTCCAAAATATCCCAGACTTCTTCGTCCTTACGCTCCAACATCTTCTTGGCGCTTTTAATCGTATCCGCGTGTCCCAATTCCTTAAGCTTGCGAATGATGAACGGCTGATACAATTCCAGCGCGATCTTTTTCGGCAAACCGCATTGATGCAATTTCAATCGCGGTCCAACGACAATCACGCTTCGGGCGGAATAATCGACCCGTTTTCCCAGCAAGTTCTCGCGGAACCGGCCTTGTTTTCCCTTGATCATATCGGTCAAGGACTTGAGCGGACGATTACTGCTGCCCAATACGGGTCGCTTGCAGCGGTTATTGTCGAAGAGCGCATCGACGGACTGTTGCAGCATCCGTTTTTCGTTGCGAATGATGACTTCCGGTGCGTTCAAATCGACCAGTTTGCGCAGTCGATTATTCCGATTGATGATGCGCCGATAAAGGTCGTTGAGATCACTGGTCGCGAAATTGCCGGAATCCAACAAGACCAGCGGGCGCAAATCCGGCGGGATGACCGGAATGCAGTCCAGCACCATCCACTCGGGTTTGTTCTCGCTGTCCCGAATCGATTCGACGATTTTCAAGCGGTTGATGAGGTCTTTCCGTTTTTGTTTGGAGTTCGTTTTGACCAAGTCATCGCGAAGTTCCTCGGATAACTTGACCAAGTCCAATTTCATGAGCAGTTTGCGGACGGCTTCCGCGCCCATTTCGGCTTCAAAACTGCCCTCGCCGCTTTTAGCTTTCTCGGCGCGGAATTCTTCTTCGGTGAGAAGCTGCCGCTCTTCCAGCTCCGTCGAGCCCTTATCGATGACCACGTAATCCTGGAAGTAAATTACCTTTTCCAAGCTCGTCGTTTTCATATCGAGCAAATTGCCCAACCGGCTGGGCATCGCTTTGAAGAACCAAATGTGTACGACGGGAGCCGCCAATTCGATGTGCCCCATTCGCTTGCGCCTTACGCGCGAGTGGGTGACTTTTACTCCGCAGCGATCGCAGATCATTCCTTTGTACTTCATGCCCCGGTACTTGCCGCAAGCACATTCCCAGTCTTTTTCCGGGCCAAATATCCGTTCGCAAAACAGACCGTCTTTTTCCGGCCGGTACGTGCGGTAGTTGATCGTCTCTGGCTTTTTGACTTCGCCCATCGACCAACTGCGGATGTCGTGCGGGCGGGCCAAGCTGATCTTGACTGCCGCGTAATCGTTGATGAGGTCAAAAGAGCTGTCGGCAATGGCCATGTGAACTGCTCCCGGAAAATGGGGGGTACAAAGTGTTCGTAATGTTGGGGCGATGCTGCCCGGCATTAGCCCAGGCCGCATCGCGATTTTTTGAAAGTCGCGACAACTTTTAGCTGCGACGTTTCTCCAATTGCATGTTGAGGGCTAACCCGCGAATTTCGTTGGTCAACACATCAAAGCTGGCGGGGGTGCCAGCTTCGAGCGTGTTCGTCCCTTTGACCATCGACTCGTAAATCTTGGTACGGCCTTCGACATCGTCGCTCTTGACGGTCAGCAACTCTTGTAAAATGTATGCGGCTCCATAGGCCTCCAGCGCCCAGACTTCCATTTCGCCGAACCGTTGTCCGCCGAAACGAGCTTTGCCGCCAAGCGGTTGCTGCGTGATGAGCGAGTACGGTCCTGTGCTGCGCGCGTGGACTTTATCGTCGACCAAGTGATGCAGCTTGAGCATGTAAATGAACCCCACGGTGGTTTCTTGCTCCATCGCTTCCCCCGTTCGACCATCGTATAATCGTACTTTGCCGTGGCTTGGCAAACCCGCTTCGGCCAAGCAGCCGTTGATAATTTTTTCGCTCGCGCCGTCGAACACAGGGGTGATGGCCTGAAAACCCATTTTGGCCCCGGCCCAGCCTAAGTGCGTTTCCAAAATCTGGCCCACGTTCATGCGGCTCGGAACGCCCAGCGGATTGAGCATGATTTGAATTGGAGTGCCATCCTCAAGGAAAGGCATGTCTTCCACCGGTAAGATTTTGGCGATCACGCCTTTGTTCCCGTGACGGCCGGCCATTTTGTCGCCGACTGAAATCACTCGCTTCGTGGCGATGTAAACCTTGACCATTTGCAACACGCCGCTGCGCAACTCGTCGCCGCGTTTCATGCTATTGGTCTTGCGGTCGCGATCATCGATCGCCGCTTCCACATTAGGCCAATGCTCGTCATAGATCTGTTGAAGTTGGTCGATTCGCTCTTGACTCCGCATTCCGCCGGTGATCGTCGAAAGTCGGAAGATTGCCGCTTTTTCCGCGATAAATTTGGGGTCTTGGTCGCGCGTCAACGGCGTGTTGTCTTCGTCGGTCAGCGTCTTGCCGACAATTTTTTCCATCGCCGTGATCAATTCGCCAAAGGCGTTGGCGATCACTTGATTGCCTTCGACCTCGGCTGCCTTGAGGTCTTTCTCGAATACTTTTCTTTCTTCTTCCGAAAGACTCATGCGGCGCGAAAATCGCTGCGCATCGATCACGATTCCTTCAATTCCCGAAGAGACTTCGAGCGAATCGTTCTTCACGTCTTCGCCTGCTCGCCCGAAAATGGCGTGCAAGAGTTTTTCTTCTGGCGTCAGCTCCGTTTTAGATTTGGGCGACACTTTGCCCACCAAGATATCTCCGGGCCGGACGTAAGTGCCAACTTGCACGATACCGAAACCATCCAAATGCCGCAGAGCCTTTTCGCTAACGTTGGGGATATCACGAGTGAACTCTTCGCGACCCAATTTCGTCTCGCGAATCTCGACGTCGAATTCTTCAATATGAATCGATGTGTACGTGTCGTTCTTTACCAGCTCTTCGCTGATGATGATCGCGTCTTCAAAGTTGTACCCGTCGAAGGACATGAAGCCGACCAGCACGTTGCGGCCCAAAGCGAGTTCACCGCGGTACGTAGCCGCCCCATCGGCGATCACATCACCTTTGGCGACTTTTTGGCCCATCGTCACAATCGGCGTTTGATTCAGGCAGGTTCGTTCATTCAGCCCAACATACTTCGCCAAAGGATAAACGTCCGAGCCGATTTCAATTCGGTTCGCGTCCACGTATGAAATTTTTCCGGCGCGGCGAGCACGCACCAACATGCTCGAATTCTCGGCGACCGGACGCTCCATACCGGTGCCGACAATCGGCGGCTCGGCAACCAAAAGCGGAACGGCTTGCCGCTGCATGTTCGAACCCATCAACGCGCGGTTGGCGTCGTCATGCTCCAAAAACGGAATTAAACCAGCGGAGACGCCAACCATCTGACTGGGCGCGATGTCCATGTATTCGACTTGCTCTGGAGCAACGAAATCGAAGTCACCGCGATATCGCGCGATGATATTTCCGGCCATCTGTTTGGAGCCGACAATTCGGCCATCTTCGAGGGGCGTGTCGGCCGGGGCCACATACGCCTCTGCTTCTTCATCCGCCCGCAAGTCTTTTGTCTCGTCAGTGATTTTGCCTTTCCGCACCACGCGGTATGGGGTTACCAAAAAGCCGTAGTCATCCACCTTGGAATATATCGCCATGCTTGAAATCAAGCCGATGTTCGTACCTTCCGGCGTTTCAATCGGGCAAATTCGTCCGTAATGCGAAATGTGCACGTCGCGAACTTCGAACCCAGCTCGCTTCCGATTCAATCCACCAGGGCCCAACGCCGAGAGGCGACGTTCGTGAGTCAACTGCGAAAGCGGATTGGTTTGATCCACGACTTGCGAAAGTTCTCCGCGACCAAAGAAATACTCGATCGCAGCCGAGATGCTCTTGGGATTGATCAAGCTCCGCGGAGTCATGTCCTGCTGTTCTTTCATGCTCATGCGTTCCTGAACCGTGCGACGCAACTTGAGAAAGCCCTTGCGCAGTTCATCGCTCGCCAGTTCATCGATCGTGCGCAATCGGCGATTGCCCAAATGATCGATGTCGTCTATTTGAGAATTGCCGCCAGAGACCATCAGGTCCAACATGTACTTGATTGACGCCAAAATGTCGTCGGCGGACAGCGTCATTTCCTTTTCGGGCACGCCCAGCTTCAATTTGCGATTGATGCGGAAACGGCCGACCTTGCCCAAGCGATATCGGTTGACGTCAAAGAACTTTTCATGAAACAGAGTTTGGGCATTTTTTAATTGCGGCGGATTGCCGGGGCGCAGTCGCTGATAGATTCGCAACAACGCCTCTTCGTGACTGTGCGTATTGTCCTCTTTCAACGAATTGAAAATCAAGTTCGTCTTCGGGGCCTGCATGATCTCGACCCCTTTGACGCCGGCGGTGCAAATGATCTCGGCCTTTTCCTTGGAAATTTTGCGCGCTGCGTGGACGATAATCTCTCCGGCTTTATCCGATCCAGTTGGATAGACAATGTCGTCGACCGCGATTCGGCCTTCGATCTTCGCAGCGCTGCGCCCGTCCACGACTTTCAGTTTGATGGTCTCGTAAAAAGCTCGCAAAATGTCAGCGTCTTCGCTGTATTTTGGGCTCATCGCCCGGAGCAGCGTCATGGCGGAGAACTTGCCACTTTGATCGATGCGAACGGCAAGCGTGTCTTTCTTCGTTACGTTGACTTCGATCCAACTACCGCGTTCGGGAATCACGCGGCAACTTGGTAACTTGCGATCCGTCCCCGTTTCGCTGTCCATCACAAAGTCGATGCCAGGGCTTCGATGCAATTGACTGACGACGACCCGTTCGGCCCCGTTGATAATGAACTCGCCACCGCCCAGCATTATCGGTAAGTCGCCAAGATAGACCTCTTCCTCGATCGGTTGATCTTTAACCAAACGCATCCAAACGCGAAACGGCTGACCATACGTCAACCGCAGTTGGCGGCATTCATCGGGCGTATAGCGCGGCTTGCCTAATTCATACCGCGAATACTCCAATCGAAGTTGCTTGTCGTAGCTCTCGATCGGGAAAATCTCGTTCAAAACATTTTCGATGCCCTGGTCTTTCTTGCGCTTGTCCGACGGAATATCGCGCTGCAAGAACGCTTCGTAGCTCCGCGTTTGAATCACCGTCAAATCGGGTGGCAACGGATATTCGCGCTGGCTGCCGAAGCGACGGACGTGATGAGTTTGCAAACGTCGTTGAACGGGAGTGGCCATCTAGTCGATCTCCAATGAGGGTACACCAACAATCAAGCCCAATACGGATCGTCTACGATTAAACGATCCCAAAAGAATGGATTGGCGAACGCCAAGTCGGCGCGCAGTTCCAGCGGCTGAAAACTGAGCAATCGCAAAATATGCAAAGCGACGTATTGACACGCGTTTCTTATGAGCCGATCTCGAACGGAAGGACATGTCACTGCCGCGAATCCATCGATCGCGACGCGTGAACCGAACAAGTCAGGTCACTACTTCAATTCGACGGTGCCGCCAGCGGCTTCCACATCGGTTTTGATCTTCTGTGCATCTTCTTTCGAAATGCCTTGTTTCAAAGTCGCCGGAACGCCTTCGACCATCTTTTTGGCATCCATCAACGATGCACCGGTGATGTTTTTTACCACCTTTACTACATCGAGTTTCTTTTCGCCAAAGCCGGTCAAGACTACATCGAACTCGGTTTTTTCCACGGCCGCAGCAGGCGCTGCGCCGCCACCGGCCATCATCACCGCGCCTCCGGCGGCCGGTTCGATGCCATAAGCATGCTTCAAGTAATCGCTGACCTCTTTCGCTTCCTTCAAATTGAGATCTGCGATTTCATCACCAAGTTTTTTAGATTTGGCGGAAAATTCCATCGTTGCGGTGTCGGACATGACGATTCAAACCTTTCTTAAACAATTTCGGCAGCCAAATCGCGAAGCAATTTGGCAACCACGGGACAATGACAATAAAATTTCTAGACCTGCTCAAGCCAGGTTGCTGTTCGTTGCAAGGATTACTCCTCGCCCTTCTTCTTGATTTGGCTGGCTAACTTGCCTCCTGGACTCGTGAGTTGCGACTGCAAATCGCGCCATGGCGAGGTCAATTGCCCGGCCAAAATGCTGAGCTGTTCGGTTCGGCTGGGCCATTTGCTGATTTCTTTTACTTGTGCCGGCGATAACAACTCGCCGTCCATGACACCGCCGCGCGTTTCAAATGTTTTGAACTCGTCGTTTCCCGCCAGTTCCGTCACCTCTTTGACCAGCGAGACGAAATCCTCGGAACCCCAGACCACGGCGGATGTGCCCGACCGGCCTTCAAAGCCAGTTCTCAAGGCTGAACCTTCGGTTGCCCGAAACACCAAACTATTCTTGACAACCAAAACTCGAATGTCTTTGTCGCGGAACCGCTTGCGCAACTTCATCGTTTGAGACGAGTTCAAGCCGATCACATTTGCGATCACGCAGTTCTCGACGCCATCCAGGCGTTGCTTCAAATCGCGGACAATCAAATCTTTGACGTATTTACTCATAACGGATATCGCTCAATTCATTGCTCAACAGTGAACGGTTGCAACGCGGCACGGATTTTACGCTGCGATGTGAATTCCTGGACTCATCGTGGCGGTGACTGTGACCCCTTTGACGTAGGCACCTTTGATCGCTGCCGGGCGAATCGATTCCACGTAGTGCAAAAAGGTCTCGATATTCTCCAGCAATTGCTGTGCGGAAAAGCTGACTTTGCCGACAATGGCGTGTATGTTGCCGCCAGCATCGTTGCGAAATTCGACTTTGCCCGCCTTGTATTCTTTAACGGTCTTGGTGATTTCCGGTGTCACGGTTCCGGCTCGAGGCGAGGGCATCAACCCGCGTGGTCCGAGAAAGCGACCGAGCGGCCCGACCACACCCATCATGTCGGGAGACGCGATGCACACATCAAAGTCCATCCAGCCATCGATAATTTTCTTGGCAAGATCCTCTTGGCCGACAACATCGGCACCGGCTTGCTTGGCCTCTTCGGCTTTGTCCCCTTTGGCGAAAACGGCGACGCGCTGAGACTTGCCGATTCCGTGCGGCAATACCAGCGAACCGCGAACCAATTGGTCGGCCTGTTTCGCGTCCACTCCCAGCCGCATATGTACTTCAACGGACTGGTCGAACTTGGTGCCGCCAAATCCTTTAAGTATCTCGATCGCTTTGGAAAGCGGAACCGGATCGGCGGGAACCTTGGAGGCTAAAGCTCGAAATCGTTTGGATTGTTTTGCCATGTTCTTGCTACAAAAAAAGCAGCCCTTGTCAATGATTCTGCCGAGTCCATTAAACGGCGTAATTGTGTGCGGTGCGTCATGCCCGCAAAGTTAACCGACGACCTCGATCCCCATGCTGCGCGCCGTTCCTTCAACCATCCGACGCGCTGCATCCAAATTCGACGCGTTCAAATCTTGCATTTTCTTGCGACAAATATCTTCGACCTGGGCGCGCGAGACTTTGGCGACTTTTTCCTTATTCGGAACCCCTGATCCCTTGGCGATCCCCGCGGCTATTTTCAACAGCGCGGAAGCTGGTGGACTCTTCAAAATGAACTCGAACGAACGATCGCTGTAGATCGTCACGATCACCGGGATCGGAGTCCCGGCGAATTCGCGAGTCTTTTCATTGAACTGCTGGACGAATTGGCCCAAGTTAATACCGAACTTGCCCAACGAAGTACCAACCGGCGGCGCGGGAGTCGCTTGCCCGCCCGGACATTGCAGCTTGACTTGGGCTACGAGTTGTTTCGCTTTTGCCATGTTCTTCTAACGATTCAAAAAGTTTGTTTTGGTTCGGGCGTCCAAGGTCGAGACACGCCACCTAAATTTGTTCGATTTGCCAATGATCCAATTGCACCGGGTTGGGTCGACCCAGAAAACTAATCAACACGGTTACGCGACCATTCCGTTCGTCGATTGCACTCACGTCACCTTCACAGTTTTGAAAATAGCCATCCTTCACACGCACATGATCGCCGAGTTTGAATCGAATAGCCGTTTTGACAATTTCCTCGGCGGCGGCTTGCGGATCTGGCCGAGTCGTCGAAATGATCCGATTGATTTCAACGTCGGAAAGCGCCACCGGCTTACCTGCGGCTCCTGTAAAATCACCAATTCCTGGTGTGTCACGCACTAAAAACCAAGACTCATCGTTGATGTGCATCTTAACGACGATGTATCCCGGAAAAAGTTTGCGTTTGACAATTCGTTGCTTGCCAGATTTGGCATACTCTCGGACATCCTCGGTCGGCACGAGTATGTCGCTAAAGAATCGCCCGATTCCGGCAATCTTGATTCGACGTTCCAAAGTTTCACAAATTGAATTCTCGCGATTGACTTGAACCTTAAGGATGTACCACCTCATCTCAAGGTCGCTGGCCGCTTCCGATTCGTCGGACAATTCCTCTACTGGACGGGCGTTCTCGTCGGCATCTTGTTCGTCGACGAAATCCTGCCGCATCAACTCGTCAAGTTCGTCGTTCTCCAACGCACCTAATTCGGCCGCAGGCGGCGCGAGATCCGAGCGACTCGTCGCTGATTCGTCGACGTTCGTTCGAGTTTCGTTTTGCGGCACGGAGTCGTTTTCCGCTCCGCGCTTTCCGGCAACCATGAGAAGACTCACCTGCTGCGAACACCCAAAAATTGAAACAGTTTCGTCCAAACAAGGTCGAATGCAAATAGATATAACGCCATCGCCAATATGACGAAAATCACGACCACCGAAGCCCGCCAAATCTGATGCTTGTCGGGCCAGGAAATCTTGTTCATTTCGGCTTCAACCGAAATCAAAAAATCCGCAAACCTTGGAAAATTCACCAACCGGTACGCAATCCAAGTTCCGAGCGAACCCAGGATCACGAACAGCATGTACTGACCGCCCGTGAGCCCTCTCTTGAACAGATCGAGCACCCATCCAGCATTGCTAAGTTCATACGCCAATAGCACCAACAATAGGGCGATTGCCGACCAAGTCACTTGGCGAACGATTCGGCCTTGCGTCGGTTTATACAACCCAACCTGAAACAGCCCCTTCAAAAAGCTATTTTCGCTCGGCTTGTTTTGTTTAGCGATCGAACTCATTCCGCGAACCTTTTTCCACAGCGAACCTTGGGGGAATCCAAGTCTGGATACCCTAAAAAATGGCAGGGGCGGCGGGAGTCGAACTCGCAACCCCCGGTTTTGGAAACCGGTGCTCTGCCAATTGAGCTACACCCCTAACTCGTAACGAACAACACGAGAAGCGGCGCGAATTGAAAATCCACGCCGCCAACTTCGCATTTATTCAATAATTTTCGTAACTACGCCAGAACCCACCGTACGACCACCTTCGCGAATCGCGAATCGGACGCCGTCCTCCATCGCAATCGCCTTGTGCAATTCAACCGAGATTCGAACATTGTCGCCCGGCATGCACATATCGGCACCCACCAAATTGGCCGAGCCTGTAACGTCGGTCGTGCGAAAGTAAAATTGGGGACGGTAGCCACTGAAAAACGGCGTGTGACGGCCCCCTTCATCTTTCGACAAGCAGTAAATTTCAGCTTCGAATTTGGTGTGCGGCGTGATACTACCGGGCTTGGCCAAAACCTGGCCGCGCTCGATGTCATCTCGTTCGACGCCGCGCAACAAACAACCGACGTTGTCGCCGGCTTTGCCTTCGCTGAGCAATTTGCGGAACATTTCCACGCCAGTACACGTGGTCTTTTGTGTATTTTTCAAGCCGACGATTTCGACTTGTTCACCGACCTTGATGACGCCTCGTTCGATGCGGCCCGTCGCCACGGTTCCGCGCCCTTCGATCGAGAACACGTCCTCCACCGCCATCAAGAATGGCTTGTTCTCTTCGCGAACTGGCTCGGGGATGTAGGCGTCGATTGCATTCATCAATTCGGTGATGCACTTGCTGGCCGCCGGATCCTTGGGATTCTGATAAGCGGGCAGCGAACTGCCGCGTACGATCGGCACGTTGTCGCCGTCGAATTCATACTTGTTGAGCAAGTCGCGAATTTCCATTTCGACCAAGTCCAACAATTCTTGGTCGTCAACCAAATCAACTTTGTTGAGGAACACGACCAGCGCCGGAACGCCGACTTGGCGAGCCAACAACACGTGTTCTTTGGTTTGCGGCATCGGGCCGTCGGCAGCCGAAACGACAAGTATCGCACCGTCCATTTGGGCGGCACCGGTAATCATGTTCTTGATAAAGTCGGCGTGGCCCGGGCAGTCGATGTGGGCGTAATGCCGTTTTTCGGTTTCGTACTCGACGTGTGCGACCGCGATGGTCACGGTCTTGGTGGAGTCACGAACCGTTCCGCCTTTGGCAATGTCCGCATAGGTCTTGGGGGTCGCTAAACCCTTTGCGGCCTGCACGGCCAAAATCGCCCCGGTGGTCGTTGTCTTGCCGTGGTCGATGTGTCCGATCGTGCCCACGTTTACATGCGGTTTTGTCCGCTTGAATTCCTCCTTGGCCATAATTCTTCTTTCACCTATAACAATGAACCAAGCAACAAAAATTAAATGTCGGCCAACGCGGCCAAACAAACTATCTCTACCTAAGCTGCTGACGAGACTTGAACTCGTGACCTCGTCATTACCAATGACGTGCTCTACCAACTGAGCTACAGCAGCACGTTTCCAAAACCCAATCAACCGACTCAATCAAGTCGCGCGACTTTGGCTCACTCATCAAGCCGGCCGTTCCGCGCAACACAGTTATTTCATTTTGATTCTATCGAACTTGCCAACCACTCATCAAAGCGGGCGAAGGGAATCGAACCCTCACCACCAGCTTGGAAGGCTGGAGCTCTGCCATTGAGCTACGCCCGCAACAAATCGTCCATCAGCCTTTTAAAATCCTCTCGCCGTTGCACCCAACTCCGCCGTCACACCCAACTCCAATGCGCAGCCAATTTGTTTGCGCACCCAATCTGCATGTCGCGAACCAAGTGCAAATGGGGGGAGCAGGATTCGAACCTGCGAAGGATAAATCCAACAGATTTACAGTCTGTCCCGTTTGGCCGCTTCGGTATCCCCCCGCATCCAACTTCCCCGACAGCCTACGGTCGCCAGAGCCAGCGGAGGGAATCGAACCCACGACCAACTGATTACAAATCAGTTGCTCTACCAACTGAGCTACGCTGGCGGAGATAAGGAAAACCGGTAAGTATAGCGATCAACGGCCCTCTCACAATACCAAATGACACTCACCCTACGCCAGGGGTTCAATCACAATTTAACGGCAATTACCGGGGCATTCGCCAAGCCAAATGCAGCCGCAAAACCTAACGCCGTTAAGCATTTTGGATTGAGCATTTGGGTGAATTGTGCGATGTTCCTTCTCCCCTGCTTTGCGGGGAGACGGTGGTCCGCCGTCGGCGGAATGAGTGTTTAGGCTCCCTATTCCCGGCTAGTAATGCTTAACGGCGTTGCGCAACAGCCCGTAGATTCCGGCCCAAAAGCCCCCTCTGCCGGCCATGAACGCAGCCGTTTATTACGGATAATTCTGCCTCAAACCGCGAAATACACGAAAGCCATGAAAGCACCGCCTGAATCGCGACAAAATTTACAGTCCGAAACGGTGCCTAAAGTCCCGGAACGACGTCCCGTCCACGAACACTTGCAAGCGCGAACGCGATCTGTGGATCGATGTCGCGAGCCAAATGGCGAATCGAACCGTCAAGCAATACCGAGTAAGCTCCACCCGGATGCTGCGCGCACGGTTCGCCCGTTTCGTTTCCGACATTGACCACCCGGCCGCCAACAATCCGAATATTGCCCATTCGAACGCCAGCCCAAGAATGAATGAAACTCTTGGTGGAGGCAATTCCGACACTTGGATACGACACCGATGGCGCACCGTAAATCCCTAACACGAACGAAACATCGGCTTGCGTGTTGACGATTCGACTGCGAACGGCGGTCAACATGCGCGATGACTTGTCGACCGTGAACATATCGCTGTCGGCAATCGTTCCCGAGGGAGAGTTGACTTTCACACGATAATCCCGTTGCGTCATGCGTCCCGCCAAGTCAAACACAAACGTAACCCGTATCCCCATTTTGATCGGTCGTCAATTGTAACCGCCCTGCCGCGTCCGGACTGAACACCACGATGCCGTATATTGAACTTCCCGACGTTCCGCCGGAGTGATCCGGCTACGTTTCCGAATCTTTTATTCCGCGCGAATCACGAGTGTGAAAAACACCCGAATCCCTCTGCATTTTCCATCAAAGACTCCTGACCCATTTTCCGAAGAGCCGAGTCATCCGGAAACCATGATGAGAATGCCCAACATTGCCAGCGCGATGTATTTCGTATGGGACACTAATCGGGTCCCCGATGCTTTTCGCCGGTTATTTTACAAAAGACAAAAACACAAAGGGCTAGACAAAAGGACAACGAGGAAGATATGCTTGCTTAGCGTGGCGCACGTGGTAGGGATTGGCATCGTCACACAGTTTGCCGGCATTCAAAAGTGGCGATAGCCCCGGAGCGTCGCCCTGGACTGATTTGTTCCGGTCCCCTTTGGGTCGAAGCCAAGCTGAAGTGTGACGCCAAGTCTTCTTGCCAAGGGATAGCCACGTTCTGCACGGAGGCGAGTTTGTGTTTTACGGCGGTACGTGACAACGATCTTTGGGCGAGCTCGCGCATTGATGGTTATGCGCCAAATCAACCAGCAACAAAGAGGCTATTGGGTGTGAAATGAAGTTTCATTTGCAATTGGACTATCAAAAGGCAGAACGGGAAAACGCCTTGAACTTGCTGCATGCTGGGGGGCTCAATCCTCACGGGCCGGTAAAAATTGAAATGGTATGGGTCGCAGTCCAAACATGCACCGCATTCGCACTCGTGGAAACCACCGACCCCAAGGCGATGTATGAGTTATGTTCTCGCTGGTCCGACGTTGGTAAGGTCACGGTCACGCCCGTACTTTCTGCCTCGAGTATCTGAATGTACGGTTGGGAGCCTTTTCCGGTCGAACACGACTCAATGTTAGACCTCGTTGGCCGGAGACAGGGACACGCGTATTCGCTTGAATGGGAAAAGGTGAGGAACCGATTATTGATTTCTTGAGAGCCCCTGGGAGCGTCGAGTACTTTCAAGGCACAATCGCGTGACCATTTTAGGCGTCCTCGACTCGTTGCCGAGTGGACTCGCATGTTGCACACAACGGCGAATTCCCAACCATACTCCTTTGGTAAATTTGGAGTATTTCGTGGTGAATCATTCGGGCTCACAACTTTATTTGACGTACTCCGGTATCCCCAGCAGCGCTGGATCGGTCGTGTTTTCTCCTTCCACCTCCGGCAAGGGACGAAAGTCAAACCACTCGTTCAAAACCATCCGATCCGGTGGCGGAATTATCAAGCCCACGGGAACCGACAAAGAGCCCATCCACATTTCCGATTCGGGAGATATCGCCCCGTCCACAATCCGCACGTCGTACGAAATTCCGTAATGAAACTTTCCGTTCACGGTGCCGTTTCCAGCTTGACCTTTGTAAACGTAAATCATGCCATCCAAAGTCAATTCGTTTTTATCCTTTCGAATGGGATAGCGAGCCAGCCAGCGCTGGCCCGGCTCCACGTTTTCAAAATATGCAGGCGTGTCCACTCCTTCCGGCTTGTTTAACAAAGCCACTTGTTGACTCATAAAAATCGTCTGCATGATCGCATCGGTGAACAAGGCCGGCGTCGCCTGCTTGGCCCGTTCAATCTCCAGCTCCACATACAACATGCCCGCGCCGATTTGATCGCCCCAATTCAGTTTTTTGCCGTCGGCATCTGCCAATTCTAGGTGCATCGTCGCCGTGCGATAAAATCCGCCGTTGAACAATCGCGTATCCCGTTCGTCGTTCCCGCGATAATAGGTTCCGCCAAGTTGCTTGAGGTGCTTCGGGCGTGGCGGAACTGGTCCTCCCAAAGGACCGCGCTGAACCGGCGGCTCCTCTTTCTTATTCAACTCGACAAGTCTCGTTTCGATACGCGCTACTGCTTGTTGGGCCGTTTGCATCTGC
>JANMEB010000664.1:0-1015 GCA_031376585.1 Planctomycetota bacterium
GGCAATCGCGGGGAATCGTCTCCCAAGTCCGCATCTTCGGTATTATTCAATATTGCGAAAACGCGAAAATAATCTTCCTGCGAAATCGGATCGTATTTGTGGTGATGGCACTGCGCACAAGCCATGGTCGTGCCCATCCAAACCGCCATAGTCGTGTTGACGCGATCAACCACCGCGACGTTGCGAAACTCTTCATCGTTGGTTCCACCTTCGTTATTCGTCTGCGTATTGCGGTGAAACGCGGTGGCGATCAGTTGATCGTCGGTTGGTTGTGGTAGCAAATCTCCTGCCAATTGTTCGATCGTGAAGCGATCGAATGGCATGTTGTCAATGAAGGATCGAATCACCCAATCGCGATAGGCCCAAATCGTGCGCGGCGGATCATCGGCATACCCTGACGAATCGGCATAACGTGCGAGATCAAGCCATTGTCGAGCCCAATGTTCGCCGAACGTTGGTCGCTGCAACAACCCGTCGACTAAGCGCTCATAGGCTCGCGGATCGGAATCGCTCAAAAACGCATCGACTTCTTGAACGCTAGGAGGAAGCCCTGTGAGGTCGAGAAAGACCCGACGCGCCAGTGCAGTACCATCGGCGGTTGGCGAAGGCCGCAGTCCCTGTTCGCGCATCTTGGCAAGTACAAATTGGTCGATCGGATTGACGGGCCAAGCCGCATATTCGGCCTCTGTACCAGGCACTGCGGGCCGTGCAGGTTGTACGTAAGACCAATGCGGTTCATAGTTCGCTCCCTGCTCGATCCAAGTGCGCAATGTCTGAATTTCTTTTTCCGATAAACGTGCGCCGTAATTATTCGGCGGCATTCGCAATTCTTCGTCAGGGTCGGTTATTCGCGCGAGCAATTGGCTTTCGGCGGGCCGTCCTGGAACAATCGCAACACTTCCGGAGTCCAGGGGATGCGTGGCAACTTCACGAGACTCCAATTGCAAACCGGCTTCCAGTTTGTTTTTGTCCGGGCCGTGACATTTGAAACAGCGATTGGACAGTATTGGTCGAA
>JANMEB010000731.1:0-3444 GCA_031376585.1 Planctomycetota bacterium
GACCACCGTCAAAACAAAGCTGTCCGTGCGCACGCCGCCATCGTCATCGCGCAGGGTGACGATCACGGTATACGTTCCCGGCGTCGTATAACGGTGCTTGAGCAGGAACCAACGCGCCGGTTTGAGGTCTAACGGTTGCTCGCCCGTGCCATCGCCGTAGTCAACGGTCGCAATCGATGTGTCGGCCCTCGTGTCACTGAACAAACCGAATCGAGTGAACGGGGCACCCTCCCGTACCGTTCGCGGGCCACCCAATTCGAACAATGGTGCCACGTTGTTAACGGTGACGAAAAGATTCTGGCTGTTGCCTGCGCCAAGTTTATCGAACCAAGTGACTGTGATGCGATATTGTCCACCGCTCGGTTGTCCCGTTGGGTTGTCGAGATATCGGTGCGTGAGACGGAATGGAGCCGTGCCGGGGTACCGAGTCTGGACCGGTGAGCCGTCGCCCCAATTGACTTGCAGAGTCAAGGGACCGCGACGATCAGGGTCGACGAGGTGACCGGTGAGCGTCACTTGCTCCCCTTCGTTAATGACGTCCGGTGTTACCGCCAGATCACGGGCCATCGTTGCGGAATTGAGGTAGGTAAGCACAACGTCGTTGCCGAGCCCGCTGTTATAGTTGATTCGGTACGACTGGTTCTGAACCACGACCTGCCCATTAAGGACGCCTTGTGCCTGGACCACGAAAGTCGTGTTATTCGGCTGATTGAGGAAAGTCCCGACGACGGGGTCGGCTCCATCGTTATCGAGGATCCGAAAAGTAGCGCCCGGTGAAGTCGCGGTCAGAAATGTAGACACGACTTGCAGCGTGGCGCTGTTGATGTTCACCGAGCCTGTAACCGCGAGCCGGTCAGGGGGAGCATTGAGGATGGGAACGACTTGGGCCGCGAAGACGGACCCGCGGTTTAAGGCAAGATTCCCTTGAGACGTGAGGACGCCGATACCCGTGCTCCCCGGACTAACCGTGCCGCCGGAGTTCACGGTCAAAGGTTGAAGCGTGCCGATACCGGCGAGAGTAGCCCCCGAGTTGACGAAGACCCCCTTGTTGAGAGCTGTGCCACTGGACTGATTGCCATCGACAATCAAGCGACCGGCATTAATTTCAGTTCGGTTATAGGTGTTGTTACCAGTGAACTGCAACGTACCCAAACCAGCTTTGGCCAATCCCGCAGGGAATCCCGGCGACACTTGCGTTCCGCTGCTAATCACAGCACTGATAAGCATGTCCAAACTATTGGTACCATCGTTGATCGTGAAGGTCCGGTTGACACCTCCCAATGACAGATTGCCGCTGATCTCGGCGGGCCCCGTGGTGGAGGCGGACGTGGCCGTGAGGTTGCCATTAAGAGTAAGCAGACCGGTCCCGGTCGTGATGTCTCCTCCGAACATGTTCAAAGCACCGATCGTCTCAAAGCGATTGTTCAAGGCCAACGTGCCGAACGCGTTAATCGAAATCGCGCCGCCGTTTGCAATCTGGTTGTCATTCAACAAGGTCACGATTGCGGGCAAGGAAGCGTTCAATCCATTAATCGCGAGCGAACCTGGTACAGCGGTCGTACCGGCGGTTTGTTTGTTCAGACGCAAGAACCCATTGACGGTCGTCGGTCCGGTGTAAGTGTTCGCCGCGGTCCCCTCCAGCGTCAGCGTGCCGGCACCCGTTTTCGTCAGCCCGCCAGCGCCGCCGAGTACTCCCGCCCCGCCAAAAACAGTATTCCCCGCGCCCGTCACCGACAGTAGGAATCCGGCATTCGCTATGTTTCCGTTGACCGTCAGTGTGCCGGCATCGGAACCGATCGTGCTGGCGGCAGCCAAAGTAATATTCCCTGACCAGATGTTGTTGCCGCTGATGTTGCGAAGCGCGCCAGTAGCGCCGATTCCAGCACCATTGAGCGTGAGTGCCTCGGCGTTGAAGATGACGCCTCCCTGCACTTGAAGAACGGCTCCTGTCGCGACCGTCGTTCCAACCCCTGCGGCCGGACCGAGTGCTGACGCCTTGCGAACGCTTAGAATGCCAGCGCTGACGTTGGTCGCGCCGGTGTAGGTATTTACGCCGGTCCCCTCGAGTCTCAATGTGCCGGCACCGGTTTTCGTCAACCCGCCCCCGCCGCCGAGTACTCCAGTACCCCCAAAAACACAAGTCCCCGCGCCAGTCACCGTCAGCAACATGCCGGCGTTGGCGATGTTGCTGTTAACCGTCAGCGTGTTGGCATCGGAACCGATCGTGCTTGCGGAGGCTAGAGTAATATTCCCTTGCCAAGTGTTGTTGTCGCTGATGTTACGGAGCGCACCGGTCGCGCCGATTCCGGCTCCATTGAGCGTGAGCGTCTCGGTGTTAAAGGTGAAGCCACCCTGCACATGAAGAGCTGCTCCGGTAGCGACGGTCGTCCCATTCCCTGCGGACGGGCCGAGTGCGGACGGCTTGCGGATGTTCAGTACGCCGCCGTTAACATTGGTCGCACCGGTATAGGTATTTACGCCGGTCCCGCTCAACACGAGAGCGCCCGCGTCCACTTTAGTCAATCCGCCAGACCCGCCAAGTACTCCGGTGTCGGTATAAGTCGAGTTGCCCGCACCTGAGGCTGTCAGCAGAAAACCGCTGTTGTTGATGTTCCTCGTAATCGAAAGCGTGCCGGCGGTCGAACCGATAGTGCTTGCCGCTGTGAGCGTGACAGGTCCAACCCAAGTGTTGTTGCCACTGACGTTGCGCAGCGCGCCGGCACTGGTCGGTCCTGCGCCTTGGATGGATAGCGTGCCAGCATCGATAGTGACATTGCCTTGTAACTCCACCCCCGCGCCATTGTTGACCGTCAGGTTACCGACATCGACATTGCCCTGCAATCTTAAGATTCCCTCGGCCACCGTGCCGCCGCCGAAATTGCCATCCGCCACGGCCAATGTTCCAGGTCCGGTCTTGAGGATCGGATCGCCGATCAGTTCGTCAAGGGTCAGTGTTGCACCAGTGTCGACGCGGATTTCAGTTCCAAGGATTTCAACGAGACCGTTCCAAGTAACCGTAGCAACAGCATTGAGAGTGCCACCCAAACGAATGACTTCGGCACCGCCATCGGCACCGGCGTCCAATCGCAAGGTCGCGAAGTCGACGACGTTTGTCTCCCCGGTCAAGTTTCCCAGGGCCTCGGGGTGAGTAATCTGAAGTACGCCGGCGTTGACATTGACGAAACCGGAAAAGGGCAAAGTGCCGTTGTTATCGGCAGTGAGTACGAGGGTACCGTCGGAACCCTTGTTGAGTGGCGCGTTCCCGCTCAGCACACCGTTGACCGTCAAAGTTGCACCAAGGGTCGTTACAAAAGAGACTCCCAGTCCGTTGAGTAGGAGGTCGGCGTTCCAGATGTGAGCGCCCGCCGGAGCATTGACAAGTAATCCGCCGTTGCCCAGTGCAATCCGAGTGCCGCCGACGGTGTAGCTGGTGTTACCACGCAA
>JANMEB010000008.1:0-7314 GCA_031376585.1 Planctomycetota bacterium
ACTTCGACCGAGGCGTTGTGCTTCGCGATGTTCGAGCTGATTGCGCCACTTATGTATCGCTTCCAAACTCGTCCAATAGGCGACCGTGATTCCTTTACCATCGGCACCGCGCACCGAATGCAGGCCGATGAAACCTTCTTGCTGGTGCACCAGTTCTTCCATCCGTTGGGACATGATCGCATAACCCGTTTGGTCATTGTCGTTTCGCTGCGACACGAAAATAGCAGCATAGCGCGCGGATTCGAGCATCGTGTTTTCCTCGTTGGAGAGGTTAAATGTCGACAAAACAATTGGCGTCGTTCTGGGGCCGATAAACCAGCAAATGGCCGAAAAACACCCTGGGGCGGCCCTCAGTTGCACTTACGGATTTCCGGCCAAAAACGCTAGAATAGTGTATTCTAACCGGCCTGGGTCCACCAACGGGCCGGTTTTGTTTTGCCCGCGTTCGCCTCGTTCCCAAAGCTCGAAATGGAAAATGATTCCGCACTGTTTGAACACCGATACGAAAATGGCGTGGTCTTGTTGGCCGAACCCATGCCGTGGCTTCGTTCCGCCGCATTTTCCATTTTGCTTCCCGCCGGCTGTCAGTTCGATCCTCCCCACCAGATGGGATTAGCGAATCTGACGTCCGATATGATTCAGCGTGGTTGCGGCAAGCGCGACAACCGTCAGTTTATCGAAGACTTGGAGTTCTTGGGTGCGGACTACGGAGTGTCGGCATCCGTCTATCACATGGCGATCGGCGGAACCGTACCGTCAAGCAAACTTTTAGATACTCTCGGCATATTTGCCGATGTCATTAGCCGACCCTGGCTCCCCGCCGATCAGCTCGACGACGCCAAGATGGTTTGCTATCAAGAACTTCGCGCGCTTGACGATGATCTGGCCCACAAAGCAATGCTCGCGCTGCGGATGAGGTTCTACGGAGATCCATTAGGCCGCAGTAGCACCGGAAGTCATGCCGGAATCGAGTCAATCTCGATCGACGACGTGCGCCATTTTTGCACGACGCTGTTTCGCGCAGGCCAAACCATCATCAGCGTGGCAGGCAGTATCGATTGGCCGCGCTTGCTCGACGAAGTGGGCAAGTTGTTCGACGATATGCCCTCAGGTCAATCCTCTGCCGTAGGCACCTTGCCGCCAAGCCATGGCCACCAGCATATTGAGTTTGACAGTCAGCAAACTCACATCTGTTTGGCGTATCCCAGCGTTTCGTATCGCGAACCGGATTATTTTCGCGCCCGCGGTGCCGTTGGCGTCATGAGCGACGGAATGAGTTCCCGCTTGTTCAACGAAGTGCGTGAAAAACGTGGGCTTTGTTATTCCGTGTTCGCCACCTTGCATTCGCTGCGCGATCGAGCTTGCATCATGTGCTACGCCGGAACGGGAGCCGATCGAGCGCAAGAGACGCTGAACGTCATCGTCGATCAGTTTCGTCGCCTGCGCGAAGGCATTACGCACGACGAATTGGCTCGCTTGAAAGTACAAATCCGCAGCGGATTGATCATGCAGCAAGAATCGAGCCGTTCGCGCGCGGCGTCGATGGCGGGCGATTGGTTTCATTTGGGCCGCGTTCGCTCGCTGAACGAAATCAATCAGTTGATTAACAACTTGTCGATTGAAGACGTTAACGAATACTTGCGCGAGCATCCCCCGGTCACTTGCGACGTGGTCACACTAGGCCCGCGCGCCTTGGAGATTCCCAATGGAGTTCCGTAGTCATCAGTTATCGAATGGGCTGAGCATCTTGGCCGAATGCAATCCCCAAAATCATTGTGCGGCGTTTGGGATTTTCGTGCGCACCGGCTCGCGCGACGAAACGCCCGACATCGGCGGCGTCAGCCATTTCTTGGAGCACATGATTTTCAAAGGGACACCGCGCCATTCTGCCGAACAAGTCAACTTGCGGCTCGACGAAATGGGCTCGCACAGCAACGCGCGGACTGGCGAAGACAGTACGATTTACCACGCTGCGGTCTTGCCCGAATTTCAGACCCCCATGATCGAGTTGCTTTGCGATCTGATGCGACCGTCTCTGCGTGAAAGCGATTTCGAGACTGAGAAAAAAGTGATCGTCGAAGAAATTATGATGTACGACGACCAACCACCTTATGGCGGCTACGAAAGGGCGATGGCGGAATATTTCGGCGAACATCCACTAGGCCAATGCGTCTTGGGAACGGTCACTTCGGTCCAAGGCCTCACACCGGAAAAAATGCGTGATTATTTTCGCCGCCGCTACAGTCCGAACAATATGGCGATCGTGGCCGCGGGCAAAGTGGACTTTGAACTGCTAGTCGCCGACACTCAGCGATTTTGTGGAGATTGGCCAAAGCAGGAAATTTCGCGCAACGTTCGGCCGGCGAAACCGCATACCGGCTTTCACTTGATGACCAAGCCCCAATCAGCACAGCAATATATCTTGCAAATCGCACCCGGACCCGCGACCGAAGACCAACAACGGTTCGCCGCGCGGATTGTCACGACCATTTTGGGAGACGAAAGCGGCAGCCGCCTGTATTGGAGCTTTATTGATTCGGGGCGCGCCGAATCGGCCGTGATGGGCAATTACGAATTTGAAGGGACCGGGCTACTGATGACGTTTCTATGCTGTGCTCCCGATCAAGCACAAATCAACTTGCAGGAACTGCGTCGCGTCCAGGAACTAGCGATCCGCGAGGGCCTTACACAGCGGGAACTCGATTTGGCCAAGAGCAAAATCGTGTCGGAAATCCTGATCGCCAGCGAGCGCGCCGAAAATCGCATGTTTGGCATTGGCGGCAATTGGTTAAAGCATCGACCTTATTTGCCCTCCGACGAACTCGCACAACTGTTTTCCGAAGTGACCCTGGACGCCGCCAATCAAATCCTGCAACAATTCTCTTTAATGGAATGCACTACGCTGAGCGTCGGACCGCTCGACCAACTTTCCATGGCGAGCTGACCTTGCCCCCGAGCCAATTGACTTCCTCCGACGCAAACGAATCAAAACCCGCGATTCGCTTGCAGCAGGCCATGGCCCAAGTCCACAACGTTGGCGCGATCCTAAGCACCGCCGCCGATACTTTCCCCGATGTCGTCGCCGTCGCCGAGGCACCGCGCCGAACAGGCAAGGGCCGCGCTGCCTATCGCCAAATGACTTTTCGCCAACTCGACGATTGGGCCACATCGATCGCCGTTGGTTTGCAAAGCGCCGGAGTCCCCGTTGGAACAAAACTCGCACTAATGGCTCCGCCGGGGATCGACTTCGTCGCACTCGTATTTGCGCTAATGAAAGCCGGAATGGTCAGCATCTTGATCGACCCGGGCATGGGAAAACGGAATCTTGTGCGATGTTTGAGCGAAGCGAAACCGGAAGGCGTCATCGGAATCGCCAAAGCGCAACTGCTGCGGGTGATGATGCGATCCAAATTCCGAGCCACGCGATTCAATTTCGGCGTTGGCTGTCGCTGGCCGGGCTTGCCGTCCATTGAAACTTTTCGCGAAATCGATCCAAACGCTTTCCGCGATCCGCAAGTCGCTGACGAAGATCCCGCCGCCTGCATTTTCACGACCGGCAGCACCGGACCACCCAAAGGCGTGCTGTACCGCCATCGCAATTTCATCCATCAAGCGACCGAGATTAGTCGCTATTTTCAGCTTCCCCCGGGCAGCGTCGACATTTCTGGCTTTCCGCTGTTCGCACTTTTCAATGCAGCGATGGCCGCCACGACGGTTTTCCCCCGCATGGATTTTACTCGCCCCGTCGCTGTCGATCCGCGAAAGTTCATCGACGCCGTCAACGATTGGTCTGCCACGCAGTCATTCGGTTCTCCCGCGCTGTGGAATACGGTGTCGCGATATTGCGAAGCACACAAGATCCGGCTTTCGTCGATCCGAAATGTTCTGATCGCCGGCGCTCCTGTTCCCGCGCATGTCTTAGCGCGTTGCAAAGCGATCATCGGCGACGGCGGTGAAGTCCACACTCCCTACGGCGCAACCGAAGCCTTACCGATCGCCTGCATCACCGCCAGCGAAGTCCTCTCCGAAACGGCCGCGCAAACCGCTGTCGGGCGCGGGACGTGCGTCGGTCGTCCTTTTCCTGAAATGGAATGGCGAATTATCCAAATTTCCGACAAACCTATTTCCGACATTTCCCATGCTACCATTTTGGAAAATGACCAAATCGGTGAATTAATCGTGCGCGGACCTGTCGTCACGGACCAATACCTCACCCGTCCCGAAGCCAATGCATTGCACAAGGTCGCCGAAGGCACATCAATTTGGCATCGCCTGGGAGACGTCGGCTACCTCGATTCGAAAAATCGTTTTTGGTTTTGCGGGCGCAAGTCGCAGCGAGTGCCAACCAAGCAGGGGACCATGTTCACGATCCCTTGCGAAGCCATCTTCAATCAGCATCCGGCGATTTATCGCAGCGCCCTAGTCGGCGTCGGCTCACCCGGTTCGCAGCGGCCCGTGATCATTGCCGAACCTTGGCCCGAGCATTGGCCCAAAAATTCCGCCTCTCGTCGAAAATTGTTGATCGAGCTATTGGCCTTGGCTGGCCGCAACCCATTAACGCAAAACATTTATCAAATCCACTTGCGACGATCTCTCCCAGTCGACATTCGTCACAACGCCAAAATTTTTCGCGAGCAATTAGCTGCTTGGGCCGCGCGCCAACCAACGGTCGGCAAACGACCCACTTCTAGGCAAAGCTAACGTCCTGCTTTCCCGTCGACTCGCGCTTTCCGGAAAGGAAATCACCAACCCAGCGGAATTGATTTTCAGAAAGGTTCGATCCTATCGCCAGATGCTGTGCGAGGATTTTTGCGATGGCTCAATGTTCGGACGCGAAAAGTAAACGGATTCGGGGTTGAGGCGGTTAGCGCTGATGCTGGCGGATGAAATCGGTGCTAGGACTTCGATCGGTTGACTCGCACGAATCGACCCAGGTCGGTAGGTGGAACCGTTTTGGACTATTACTTGGCCCTCGATCTGTTGTTGGGAGCTTGATTGCTCGACGGGCCGATCATTGGCGACTTGAGCCAAGTACCAACTTTGGGCGCTGGTCGCTTGCGCGATTGGATTCGGCGCGGACGCGTTGCGATCCGTTTGTACGACTGACTCAGTGACTGACTCAGTGCTCGGCTTAGAAACGTCTGGGCAATCTTGCCTGACCCACTGAACCCACCGGACTTGGAGTTCGGATAAATCGTCGTAACCGTAGAATTCCTTGGTCGCGGCGTCCCAGGCGCGCGGTTCGATGCCGGGGCGTTCGGTTGCCATGCCGGCACCGACGTAGTCCATAAAATGCTGCCGGCCGCCTTGCATGATCAAGAATCGGGCCAGCGAATAGCCTTGGGCGTAGAGTGGATAAATATCGTGCGGATATTGCTTCATGACAAACATCCGATTGAATGGGATGCCGCGGTTGGTCGTGAGAAATCGCAACAGCAGATCATGATTCTTGTTTCGCTCCGACTCGTGTTCGACTGTGGTGCAAGCACCTTCGTCGGCCCAGCGAGGGAGCGGGCGACCGAAATGCGTTGCAAAGATAGTGTGCGTGACTTCGTGGGGTAATACAGAATCCAAAATCCGTTCCGGGCTACCGTAGATTTCCATTTTCCAGCCGACCGGCGCGGAGCGAGAGCCATCGTTTGTGAATCCGAAACTCGTTTGACCGCCGGCCTGCGCTGCGAGCCGGACGGTCACCGGGCATTTTTCCGACCACTGGGGAAGTTCGGCCCCGAGCCATTGAATCGCCAGATCGTGGCGGTATTTTTCGGCTGCTGCCGCGACTTGTTTGGCAAGTTGTGGGTCGGGCGCAGAGACCACAAAGTTATTGGTCGAATAGTCAGCGCCGAGAGAGAAAAGGGCAGCGACGACGACAGCGACCTTCGTTCGAGCATCCATGCTCTCGTTCCTTCCTTGGATTCATTGATTAAGCGGAAAAGGGGACAGGTACGTTGCACCAAGTTTACTTCTTGCGCGTTGCTGTACTTTGCTCCGAGCCGGTCCCCTTTTTCGGTCGCAAAGTTAGCCTCTAATTGCTTTTTCAACCATATTGGTTTTGACGTTGTCCGATATTGCTAGCGAATGCATTTTAATTTATGGGGCCGATTATTTGTTCTAGTTGAAATATCGCAGAAACAATTCCCGGTGTTTTAGACACAGACCCGTCGTATCTCGTACAGTTGCCAACAATATGGCACGACGATGGCCCGTTGCTCCTGGGCATAGTTATTCGAAATAATGGTGTTCTCCCGATGGCTAGGTCACTCATTTACCATCGATTCTTGTTTTAACTTCTCAAGGAATTCGGCATGCGCAGATTTTGTATTTTTTTGTTGGCTCTTTTGTTTCCCACAATTTCGCTGGGACAGGATCGGCCATCGGGCATCGACACCACCGGTTTTGATTCCAAAGTTCGCATTCAAGATGACTTGTTTCGCTCGGTCAATGGAACTTGGCTAGACAAGACGGAGATTCCGAGCGATCGGTCGAATTACGGTTCGTTTACGGTCTTGGCCGACCGGTCCGACGAGCGGATTAAGAAATTGATTGAAGAAATCGCGGCAACCAGCCATTCGACGGGCAGCGATGCGCAAAAGGTTGGCGACTTTTACAAGAGTTTCATGGACGAGAAAACCGTCGATGCCCGCGGGATCGAACCGATCAAAGCCCAGATCGACGCCATTCGTAAGATCAAGGACAAAGCCGAACTGACAACGATGCTTGGGCAACTGCTGCGAGTCGGGGTAGGCGGCCCGGTCGGCTTCTTTGTCGATCAAGACGACAAGGACGCGACTCGATATTTGTCCAATATTATCCAAAGCGGCACGACGCTACCGGACCGAGATTACTATCTCATGGATGAGGAAAAATACGTCGCGGCGCGGAAGGCTTTGGCTGAGTACATTCAAACTCTGCTTGGGTTGAGCGGGCAAATGGACGCAGACCAAGCCGCCAACGAAATCGTGGCTCTCGAAACGAAATTGGCCACGCATCAGTGGCCGCGAACTGAATTGCGAGACGCCGAAAAACGTTACAACAAACATTCGGTGGCCGACCTCGGCAAGATCGCCGCGCATTTTGACTTCAAGCGCTTCTTGGAAGGTGCTGACGTTGGCACGATCGAGGAAATCAATGTGGCCACGCCGAGCTTTTTCACCGGCTTTGACCAGGTCTTCGACGAAGTCTCGCTAGACACATGGAAGCTTTGTCTGGAATACAACTTGATCGACGCTTATGCCAAAAATCTTTCCAAACCGTTCGCGGATGCGCATTTTACTCTCCATGAAAAAGTGCTGGGCGGCGTCCCAGAACAAAAAC
>JANMEB010000057.1:0-2924 GCA_031376585.1 Planctomycetota bacterium
CTTTACCTGATTTCGACGAACTTCGGCAATCCTTCGCACCCACCGGCATGTACGTCACCTCAGACGAAACCGGCGTCCACATCTTGGGCTTTCAGCTCAAACCCAACGATGATCGATAACAGGCCGTTTCGTTAAACCCAGAGCCTTCCCCGACGGCTACCGCAGAAATTCGTCAGCAACAAGCTCGTCGACATGTTCCGGTTCACGAATTACCGTCATGTGGATGGGGATAGCGGATGAACGAGTCCAGGACCAACCAATGTTCCAAAGGCGAAACCAGCATCGACCCGCCACACACTCAGCTTGAACCTACAGGCGAGCGATAAATATTTATTTTGTGATGTAGAATTGATGCGTCAAACGGCATCTCGGAGGCGCATGGCGGGAGGGTGATAGTCGGCCATCTCACGCAAAAGCATCCGCCACTGGTTAGGAGGACCGGGAGTAAGTCGGCCTAATATCCGCGGTGTTTCAACTCCTGTAAGCCACGGCAAATTCGATGGCATTTGATCGATGTGCATCGAACCGAGCGCCGCGACTAGCACCGCCCGAAGATAGTCCGGGTCAAAGCCGAGTTTCGTGACGTTGTCGATCACGGCGACGGGAAAACGTTGCCGCAGTACTTCGGCCATGGCCCTGGTTTGCGTTTCATCTCCTGCCAAGAAAATTTGCAGCGGCTGGTCCACCTGGCCGACGCATTGTTCGACGAGTTTTTCAAGTTGTTCGCGAGACCAATGCTGCGCGGTCGCTGAAATATCGTTTGCTGAAAACTGTCCCGACTCGGCAATCGCAACGGTTCGCGCGGACAATTCCGCCTCGAGAGTTGCCACATTCGGCAAGCTACCTATTCGATCGACGATGCTTGACCATTCGTTTTCAAGCGACTCGACGATTCGCCCATGAGCCTTTCGCGCGTTGTCCGTTTTCCCTGTGGACGTTTGAGGACCGAATTTCAGCGCCGAAAGCCAATTCGTACCCACGAATCGAGCGTGACGGATTTCCGGATACTCGTCGTCGAGGCCATCCGACACCGGCAAGAAAAAAAGCTCGATGCCGTGCTCGGCCAGCACGAGCAACCTCGAAAACGTCGCGACGGGGCTGGTCCGATCGGCCAGCAACAGCCAACACGCAAGCGGAGTCAATGGCCATCCGTGGCCTCCAGCCACCAAATCCTTGGCAGGCAGGGCGTCAATGACGCTGACTCCTGAAAGCGCGCTTAGTATTTCGGGGTTGCAGAAACTTGAATAGAGCGTCCGGCCATCAAAATCGAGGGACCACATTCCCGGGTCAGCCACGCAAACGGCCAGCAGGGATTCCGCAGCCGAATCACACGATCCGCGCATTTGATTGACCAATTCGGCTTGTATCAAAGCCAAATCATTCGTGAGCGCAACAAATTCGTTCGTGGCTCCATGGCCGACCTGGCATAATCCCCGACACGCCATGGCCAACTCGCGTCGCACCGGAATTTCTGCGGCGGCAAGTTGTTGTAGCCCAAGGTACTTGCCTTCGCCTTGTGCTCGGACAATCACGCCGCGAACCGTTGCAAAGTCCTCCGCGACGAATATCCCCGCGACTAACCTCAGGCGGCGACCATGCCAAAACCGTTCGACGCGGTCGACGGGGTCAGTCGGGTCTCGACGAAACTTGAACAGTCGCATTTTTTGAGATTCGCTAACGGAAGAACCGATCGAATCAAACAAACTGGACAAGGCGGACCGTGGATTTCAAATCGCACTCATTCCGCGTCCAGTGGGGAGGACATGGTTCAAGCAACGGCGCGCAATTCGGCACGTCGCGGTTGGCGGATCGCTTCAATGAATTCTTCGAAGATGCGCGGATCAAGTGCGGACGCATGATCGCTTTCGGGATGAAATTGCGTACCAATCGCCAGCCAATCGCCTTGGTATTCGATGGCTTCGATCACTCCATCCGGGCAGCGCGCGGTGACTTCAAAGCCAGCAGCCACTTCGTCGATCGCCATGTGATGTTTGCTGTTAACGCGAATCTCACCGTCGCCGTAAACGCGTTCCATCAGAGTGCCGGCCCTGACTTCCATACCGTGACGATGGCCGGGGTCGTGAGGATCTTTGTGCGGAATCGACTCGGGCAGGTCGTCGGGGATGTGCAAGAACAGGTTGCCGCCCATGACGACATTGATCAATTGCATTCCCACGCCGATACCAAACACAGGCAACTTGCGCGCCGCAATCTGCCGCATCAGCGCCCGATCAAACGCTTCGCGCCGTGAATCCATCAAGCGGACGAGCGGATGAAGCATAAACCCATCGCGGCGCGGATCCAAATCCGCACCGCCAATCAACACGAAGCCATCGAGCCGATCCAACAGCCCCGCCAAGTCCATTTCATCTTTGATTGGAGGTACGATGACCGGGATCCCTCCTGCGGCCTGCACGCAATCGTAATATCCGGCCGTAATTGCCGAAAAAGATGGCTGATTCCCGTTGGCACGGCGAAAATCCGAATTGATACCAATCATTGGCTTACAGGGCATCGAAATTCTCCTTGTGGGCAGATGCTCTTCGTGAGATCCACTCTTCGTCGCGAGGCTTTCGCGAGCGGCTGAGGTCGGCGGCAATTTTTACTTGCCCATGAGAATCGATGCAACGCGGCGGGTCTTATTGGCGATCGAAAAACTGATCGAGGACAAATCCTTGAACTCGATACATGTAGCGTTGTTACGAGTGATACTCATCCTAAGCACAACTCGGGACAAAAGGTCCTTTTCGACGAGAAGGGGACGTGGTGGGCGGTTGTCACAACGCTCGCGACAACCAAACAGGGCCCAAATATCCACGCTACCTATAAGGGATCAACAGCGCAACCATATTTAGATCAACTTCCTTGCGCAGGTCCCAAATATGGTGCTATCACTGAACATTCGCTAGCACCAACTGCGCGAT
>JANMEB010000062.1:0-2423 GCA_031376585.1 Planctomycetota bacterium
GGAGAACGGCAATGCACTACGCCGCTTTTCTCGGCCAAACCGAAATCGTGCAAAAGCTGGTTAATTTTGGTGCCAACATCAATGCGCTGAACTTCGATAACAAAACTCCGTTAGACATGGCGGTAGAATGCGAAAAATTCCTCACAGCAAAACTGATCGCGGAACTTGGCGGAAAGCGAAATAAATCCAATATTGCGTAATAGAAATCGCGTCTTACGGCGCTTGGCCCAACATAGTTTTCTGGGAGCCGAAACGATCGTGACGATCAAACATCCTTCGATCACGAAGGAAGCGTCCCATAGATTGTTGAAACTTGAAAAGTGGTCTCCCGCTGTGCGAAAATTCGCACAGTCGGAAATTTTCAAGTTTTAGACAACGGTAACGAGCCGTTGGGGAGACCACGATGAGTGAGTGTAATTTGTTTGGGATGCTTGGGCAAGTTTCTGGCAGCGAGGCCGGCGAGGTGTTTCGCGGTTTTGTTCGGGGACATGTTCGCGAGCTTGTCTGTCGGGTTTTGGCCGAGGAAGTGAATCAGCTTTGCGGTCCGAAACATCAGCCTACCGGCGGTGACGATTTTCGTTCGGGTAACAGTCCGGGGCGGATTCAGATTGAGGGCAAACGGGAAGAAATCATTCGTCCGCGGGTTCGTCGTCGCAGGTCGGATGGCGGCAGCGATGAAGTGTTGCTTCGGAGTTACCAGTCGGCCAGTGATCCGGGTGAGCTTGAGGCGTCGATATTGGCGGCGTTGAAAGCTGGCGTGAGCACACGCGAAGTTGCGGGGGTTGCCGGTGAGACGCACGGCACGAGTCGTTCGAATGTCTCGCGTCTGTGGCAGAACGTTGGCCATCAGTTTGTTGATGAACTGCGTGGCCGCGAGCTTTCGCAAACGGACTGGTTGGTGCTGATGCTGGATGGGCTTGTTTTGTCGAAAGACCAGACGGCGGTCGTCGCGATCGGGATCGACAGCGCGGGGCACAAACAGGTTCTGGACTTTGAGCTTGGCAGCAGCGAGAACAAAGAAGTCTGCCAGGATTTGCTGCGTCGTGTGACGGCTCGCGGTTTTGTGTGCAAGAGGCGTTTGTTTGCGGTGCTGGATGGAAGTGACGCGTTGAAAAACGCGCTGCTGGAGTTTTTCCCTGAGGCCGTGATCCAGCGTTGTCTGGTTCACAAAGAACGGAATATCAAGGCGAAATTGTCGAAGCGCCATTGGGGCGAACTGGCCCGATTGTTCAAACGACTGCGCGAGGTTCAAGGAGCCGGGGCGGCGGTGGAAGTAGTCCAGGAGTTGGAGCGATTCCTGAAAGACAAAAGTGCAACGGCCTACAACAGCCTGCTGGAGGCGGGGAGCGACTTGACGGCGTTGCATCAGCTGAATGTTCCAAGCACACTGCATCGAAGTTTGTTGAGCACCAACGCGATCGAGAGTTCGTTTCGCAACACGCGTCGCAAGCTGGGGCGTGTAACACGCTTTCGGCCAGAGACGGACCAGGCGTCGCGGTGGATGGCGTTCTCGCTGCTGGAGGTGGGCAAGGGCTTCCGGCGAATCGCAGGACACAACGATTTGGGAACACTGATGAACGCCCTTCAGCGGCCATCGGAACCCACTGAGGTGCCATCCGCGACAAAGACGGGATAGCCCCCTCGATCACCGCGCCGCTCGCGTTCATTCCTTTCGCCTACGGCTCCAGGAAAGAACGCGGGCGAAGAATCTTGTATGTCAATCCGTAAACCATTAACCTGTTTCATGATCTGAGACCATCAACAGTTTCAACAACAAACGGGACATCCCCCGTCAAATCGTCTATTCTGTTTTCGGATGGGGTCTTTGTATTCAACTCGTTTGATCCAATGTTGAATTTTGGACTGGCAACGATCGAACAAATGAAGTCTATCGACCCGAAAGTACTTGGGTTCATTGATACCGAGTTGGCGAAAGAGATGCCAAAGGACAAACGCGATCTGTTGAATGTGTTGAAGTCGCTATGCACAAATCCTCCGAAAGAAATTCTTGACGGCATTCAGCGTTATATCGTAGATTCAATTGATTTTGGCGATGAACTGGGTGAATTTGAGGATGCCGGAGTTTTGAAAAGTCTGTTCCCTGATCTTAAAGCCGCTTTTTCAGGAAAGGGACTAAACTCTGAGAGCGACGTGAGTTTGAACTTGATGAGTACTTTGACGGACTTGAAGGATGAGGGGCGGACATTTGATGAGTCGTTTCGGGAATGGAGTGCAAATGTTGATTTAGAAGGTGCTTCGTTCCCAAGTCTAATTGAGGTCTTCGTTTTACTCGCGATGGAATACGCTAAAACTTCTGATCAAGGCGGGGAGTTTTTGAAGCGGACGACGTCTGAGGTCGCGAGGATATTGTATTTTTTGTTTGTGTCATACGTAACCAAGACGTACAATATGGCGCTAATGAC
>JANMEB010000064.1:0-2138 GCA_031376585.1 Planctomycetota bacterium
CTCAATTCCAGCGGGCGGAGCCAGCAATTCAGCCGGTTCCCAGGCAGAAGCCTGGGAACCAGGGAACAGGTGTCGTGAAATCAAACGAGGTTTATTCTTTCGGCTTCTCGGACGAAACGTAACTCTGGTCAGGCTTGCTCAATTTAGTGATCGGGAGCTTGACCTCATCGCCGGATTCTTTTTGCAGGACGACTTGATCGCCTTCCAGTCGCACCAAGCGAGCTTTGACTTTGAACTTGCCCGTGGTGTCGACGAACTGGCGAATGGGGTAGCGCTCTTCGCCTTTCGCGATTTCGGCTTCCGCTTCGGCAACTAAATACTCAATCGCCTCGTCAAGCTTATTGCCGCGAATTTCGGTTGACCGGACGACGCCGCGATGGTCGATTAGAAAAATCGTTGGAAAGCCGGTGATCTTGAACTTTTTGACGATCGGACCGCTGGGGCCATCAAACCACGAACGCCAATTCAGATCGTTCGTCGCAATTGCGTCGGTGGCAATTTTCTTTTTCTGGTCGTTATTCACGCCGAGAAGTTTAAATGGACGTCCGGCCATACTTTGAACGAGCGACCGCTCGTGTGGGTACATTGCCCGGCAGGGCGGTCACCAGTCACCCCAAAAATCGAGCATGACGACTTGGCCTCGATAGTCGCTTAAGCTCATTTGGTGAGCTTCCATATCCTTGCCGACGATTTCTAGAATGGAGTCACCTGGTTCGAGTCCTGTCTTGTCGGTCGGTTTGACCTTCAACATTTCGGATATTGAAATTTCAGGTTCGCTTGATCCAGCAAACCGATTGTTGGGCAAAGGTCGTCCTGGCGGCGCGCGATCTGCCGAAGTGGTCTCAGAAGACGTCGCATCACTATTTTCTTCTGACGCAAAATTGGAATTTGTCGCAGCCGCCGCATTCAATCCATTACCAAGTCGATTCCCAGGCGTCCGCGGCGCGATGCGACTTGTCGTAGCAGTGTTCGAGTTAGCCTCTTCGCTTTCGCCGGTAGCCGCAGAACGAAGCGTCGCCGGATTCGACTTAGACGCTACGCCAACTTGCGGTGCCGGAATTGCCAATGCTGGGCTTTCCTGCGCCAAACTTTGATTCGGCCTGGGCCGTTTGACTTCCGCTGTTTCCTTGCTGGCCGAATTCGAAGTGCCACACGACGTCAAGAAACAACATCCAGTCGCCAACGATACGGCGGCCCAAGTTAGCAATGAACTTTTTCGCATAAAGACCTCGCCAATGTTGGATCGTGGAATTTTACGAAAGCGTATTCTATCGCTTGGCAAGCAAATGCAAAGAAAAAAACACCCATTGTTAGAAAAATCGTTTAACCCAGAGCCAACGGCGGCGGCGTCTATTGGCGAATTCGCACCGTCGCCGTTGGCCTCCGGGTTAAACGGATGATCATTATTTGAAAAGCTTGTTTTTCAAAAAGACATAGGCCAGGGCCTGCATGTGGGCGGCTTGCTCGTTATTGGCCGCGCCGCCGTGGCCACCCTCGATATTCTCGTAATACGTGACATCGTGGCCGAACTCCTCCATGCGAGCCATCATCTTGCGCGCGTGGCCAGGATGGACGCGGTCGTCGCGTGTCGATGTTGTAAACAGCACCGCCGGATACTTGCCGTCCTTTTTGACGTTGTGATACGGAGAAAACTTTTGAATAAAAGCCCACTCTTCGGGTTTGTCCGGGTTGCCGTATTCAGCCATCCACGACGCTCCAGCAAGCAAATGGTTGTAACGTTTCATATCCAACAACGGGACTTGGCAAACTGCAGCCCGCATTATTTCGGGATACAGCGTGATCATATTGCCGACAAGCAATCCACCATTCGAGCCGCCTTGAATTCCTAATCGCTGGGGAGATGTGACTTGTTGCGCGAACAAGTCTTTGGCAACTGCCGCGAAATCTTCGTAAGCTCTGAGTCGCTTCTCCTTCAAAGCCGCTTGATGCCAGCGCGGACCATATTCGCCTCCGCCGCGAATGTTGGCAACAACGTAAACTCCACCTTGCGAAGTCCAACAACGTCCAACCCCGGCGCTATAATTCGGCTGCATCGAAATTTCGAAGCCGCCGTATCCGTAGAGCAACGTCGGATTATTACCGTCGAGTTTCATGCCCTTGCGAGCGACCATAAAGTA
>JANMEB010000073.1:0-14132 GCA_031376585.1 Planctomycetota bacterium
AACATTGCGCCAGCAGACTTTGTTGGAACTGCTTTCCATAATCGCGAGAACATCTCACGATAGGCCGACGAGGTTAGCTGACGGGCGAGGACTTGGAACAAATCCCGGCAAAATGAATTGCCTGAGCCCCAATGGCAGAAAACGCTTCACGCCTTTTGCCACATTTGGTTCCCCCGTTCGCGCTCGTATTTTGAACGCGACTAGGCGGCGCATGGCGTTCATTATAACCTTACATTCGCGCGCTGAACGACTGCAAGTCGTATGCCAAGCCATAAGTGGTGAATGCTGTTCGATTTGTGGCCGCAAAATTTTTGCGATGCCGGATTGACGGCTTATTTTGTCGATTGGTGCTGTGCGGGTGACTCTTAGCTACCGTCGTCAACATCTTGGTTTAGCCCGCGCAGCGGATGGCGGCAGGACCTGATGAAGCTCTGCTAACTGGCACGCAGCGACTATCGGCTCGGTAAGCGGCTGCGCCGGTTCAACAATGGGTCGGCGGCATCACAGGCTGGGCCAGAATACTTGCGCCGTTGATGCGTCGTCCTATGGTCGGGGTTTCCCAATCATAGTTCGAGCGGCTATCGTATTGCATCATTCGATTGGCTTTATGGCCGCAATTAGTTCATTTGCGAAGCGAGCGAAAGATCATGGCGAATTTGAAACTTACCACGACGCAGTGGTTGATTTGCATCATCGCGGCGATCGGATTTGCGTTTGATATCTACGAACTGTTGATGCTGCCGCTCATTCTCAAGCCTGTGATTTCGGCGCTCAGCGGTCCACTCGTTGATCAGTTGGTGACGGGCGGGATGCCTAAGCCAGAGGCGATGGCCTCATTCGCACCCGGCGGAGACAATTACACGAGTTGGGCACGCGTCTTGTTTTTTGTGCCCGCGTTGGTGGGAGGAATTTTTGGATTGCTCGGAGGCTATTTGACCGATCGGCTCGGACGAAGACGCGTTTTGACGTGGAGCATTCTCTTGTATGCATTTTCTGCGATGGCGGCAGGTTTCAGCACAAGTCTCACCATGCTCCTCTTCTTTCGGTGCTTGGTTTTTATCGGCGTTTGCGTCGAATTCGTTGCAGCGGTCGCTTGGCTGGCCGAGCTTTTTCCGGACCACGAACGGCGCGAGAAGATTCTTGGAATTACCCAAGCATTCTCGTCATTGGGCGGACTGCTGGTGGGACTTGTGTATTACTTTATAGCGGCCAAGTGGGCAGCGAGCTTGCCAGAGATTCATGGCGGTCACGAAGCTTGGAGGTATGCGTTGATTTCGGGAGTCATTCCCGCATTGCCGTTGATTTTGATTCGTCCTTTCTTGCCCGAGTCGCCCGCGTGGTTGAGCAAACGGCAAGCCGGCACGTTAAGTCGTCCGAGCATCGGACAACTGTTTGCTCCTGAACTCGCGCGCACTACGATTGTCACGACGTTGATGTTTGCAGCGAGTTACTGCATTGCATTCGGCGCGATTCAGCAATTGCCACAAGTACTTAGCGGGCACGTGACGATTAAGGCCGCCGGCGAGGCCGAGGCAAAGAAACTCACGGATTCGTCCACCGAAAAAGTCCCCGAGCCAAAGCTGAAGCAAGCCGCGGGTAATGGCCGCGACAAAGCTGTTGCCGAAGTTACCATTTGGCAAGAGCTTGGCGGCTTGGCTGGGCGACTCGTATTTGCGTTCGTTGCAGTTGGCTTCGTCAGTTGCCGATCGCAGCTACGCATGTTTCAAATCCCCGCGCTGTTTCTGGTCCCGCTCTTGTTCGTTTGGATCAGCCGTTCGCTCGGCAATGCCGATTCGCTTTTGTGGATCAAACTGGGAATTTTCGCAGCGGGCTTTTTCACCGTGAGCCAATTTAGTTTTTGGGGCAATTACATTCCGCGCGTTTTTCCGCTGCACTTGCGCGGTACGGGCGAAAGCTTTGCGGCCAATATCGGGGGCCGAATTTTGGGAACCTCGGCAGCATGGTTAACACTCAGCTTTTCCACAGCCAAACCGCCCGATCCTGCCAAGATCGCCTACGTCGGCGCGATTGTCGCAGGGGCCTTTTGCTTGGTCGGCGTGATTCTATCGTTTTGGTTGAGAGAGCCGGGACGACAATCTTTGGATCAGCAAGAATAGTCGACGTCGGCGACATACACTTTATTATTAGATCGCGAATTCGCGAAGCATTTCGCACAAAAGTTCCATCGGCAAGCCAACCACGTTGCTGGGGCTTCCGGTGATGATGCGAACCCAATCGATTCCGTCTTGATAGCCAAACGCACCGGCCTTCCCTTGCCATAGACCGCCTTCCAAATAAGTTTCGATCTGTTGTTCGGACAGCGATTCCATCTCCAGCGTCGTCACGTCAATTGCCGTTCGACGCGGGCCGTGGGGTAGTTGCCAGAGGCAGATTCCCGTCAAAACGCGATGGGTTTTTCCGCTCAATTGCCGCAAGATTTGTCGCGCATGATCCCGGTCGTTGGGTTTTCCAAGAATCTGCCCACGACATTCTGCGACGGTATCTGCCGCGAGAATGAGCGGCCCGCTCGCTTTGCTTGCCAACACTTCGGCCACTTGGCTCGCCTTTTCGGTTGCCAACCGCGCGACGAGATGCTCTGCCGATTCGCCTTGTCGTGGACCGCTTTCACGTTTCGGGTCCGGCGCAACAACATCGAACAAATAGCCCGCCTTCGTAAGTAATTCGCGGCGGCGCGGCGAGTTACTGGCTAAAATGAGTTGCGGTAGTTGGTGGCGCGGCATGGCGATTACAGATTAACAGTGTGAAGTCGATGAAGCCTGAGTTGACAATTTTGTACGAAGATAATCACTTGTTGGTCGTCGACAAGCCTGCCGGGCTGGCGACGGTCGGTGTTAGCCCGATGGAAAATAGTTTGGCGAAAGTGGCTAAAGAATACATCAAACAAAAGTACCGCAAACCCGGCAACGTATTTGTCGGCGTCGTGAGTCGCTTGGATTCGATGGTGTCTGGCGTGATTGTTCTCGCACGAACGTCGAAAGCCGCCGCGAGATTGTCTGAACAATTTCGCACGGGAGAGGTCGCCAAACGATATTGGGCGATCATCGAGGGTCGAGTCGAGCCGGATGAAAGTACTCTGATCGACCACCTTATCAAAGACGACGCGGCTCGGCGAATGCGAGTTACTACAAGCGGCGGGCAACGTGCAGAGCTGCGCTATCGCGAGCTGAGTCGGTTTCAGAATCAAACTTTGCTCGAGGTCGAATTAAAAACGGGACGCAAACATCAGATTCGAACGCAGTTAAGTAGCCGAGGTTGGTCGATTGTGGGGGACCGAAAATATGGGAGTCGGCAACCGTTTGCGACGGGCATCGGGCTGCATTGCGTGGCTCTAAAATTCACCCATCCGACCCGAAAGACGGCGATGGCTTTTCGCTGCTGTCCCCCCGCCTATTGGAAGTTGGCCCAATTCAAAGTCGATTTTGTGAGTTGCACGCTTGAGTTAGCATGAAGATCAACCGATTTATCGCCAAACAACTGGCGATTGTGTAAATTAGAGTTGTTAGACATCGCACGCTTTCAACCTCCCAGGAATAACTTGTCTTCCAAGAAGTCCACCTTCCGCGATTATGCACTACTTAGCGGTTTGGTCACCGAAGACCAACTCGACGAAGCGACATTACGCGCCAAGGAAAAAACCGTAACGGCGAAAAATGCGGCGACGGAAATTTCAGATCGAGACTTGGCCGCGATGATGGTGTCGCTGGAGCATCTGACCGCTTATCAAGCCGATCAGCTATTGGCCGGACGGACGAAATTGACCTTGGGCCCATATATCATTACCGATTGGATCGGCCAAGGCGGAATGGGCCAAGTCTTCAAAGCGGTCCACGAACTGATGGGTCGCGAAACGGCGGTGAAGGTACTTCCGTTGCACAAATCGACCTCCGACGCGATCGAAAGCTTCCGCCGCGAAATTCGCACGCAAGCACAATTGGACCACCCGAATTTGGTCCGCGCTTACGACGCGGGCGTCGACAAAAATACTCACTATCTCGTTGTGGAATACGTCGAGGGGACTGACTTGCGACGCTTGGTCCGCAACAAAGGAATGATCTCCGTGCAGTACGCGGCCAGCATAATCAAACAAGCTGCGGAAGGTCTTGAACACGCACATTCACGCGGGCTGATTCATCGCGACATCAAACCGGGCAACATCTTAGTGACCACGACAGGAATTGCCAAAGTCTCCGACCTGGGCTTGGCCGGTCACTTGAGCGATTCTGCATCGCGATCTGGCAAGATCGTGGGTACCGCCGATTACTTGGCTCCCGAACAAATTCGCAGTCCAATCGACGTCTCCAAAGTCGCCGATATTTACGCTCTGGGCTGCACCCTTTATTACGCGATCACGGGCAAAGTTCCGTTTCCGGGCGGAAGCGCCAAAAGCAAAGCCCGCCGACATCTCGAAGAAACTCCTTGGCACCCACGGCGGTTCAATCCCGAAATAAGCGATGAATTCGTCGACTTGATCAGCGACATGATGGAGAAAGATCCGCGACAGCGAATTCAATCGGCAACAGAAGTCGCTGAGCGATTGGCGCCTTGGGCAGCGGATCAAAGCCTCATGCCTGACGCTAAGGAAACTCGCTCGCGGTGGTCGACTCCAACCCGTTCCGCCGACGGCGATCAAGACACCGATCCGGCTGCCAGCCAAAATTCGGACGGGGCGATTTCCGATAGTACCGGTAGCGAATCCGGCAGCATGCGTTCTAGCTCGGGCACGATCAGCGATTCTTCCGAGCTGAGACCGCGTCCGCCGACCATGGCGATTCCGCCCACGCCACCCCCACCGGTTTCCGTCGTCGAACAATTTTCCCAAGCCAAGCGATTGGCAAGCAACGAGCTGCAATTTTCGCTGACCAAGGTGATCATTATCGGAATGGCCTGCGTCGGAATAGGAACCTTGATCGGATTGTTCATTGCCGCAAGGGTTCTGTAGCGTCTGTCGACTCGGCAATACAATCTCGCACCTCTTCGCGCGTTAAATTCAGCTCGTCCCTGGCGCGTATTCGCGCAAATAATCTCCAACATGCAGTTTCTTGCGAGTATTGTCAGAACTCATATAGCGAACGGTTCCGAAAATAGGTCGTTCGGGGCCCCAAGGACGGTCATAACGACCCAACACCCAGAATATGCCGGAGTACGAATTCGGATTGCGCCCATCTATCGCAAATCGGTTATTGAGTTCAATCGTTATTTCGAGCGCGTCTTGTGGCGTGGCGGTCCATTCGAGAATTTTCTTGCCCCAAAGCATTCGCAAGTAGTTGTGAATTCGTCCCTCGCGGACCAATTGCGTTTGAGCCGCGTTCCACAAAGCATCGTGCGTTCGCGCTTGCAAAAAGGTTTCCAATGAATAAACGTACTTGCGCGGATCGCGGGCGTGTTTTTTCAGCGTGGCCTGAGCCCATTCAGGGAGCGAATCATATTGGTCGTAATCGGGGCGCTTAGACGACATGTTGAAGCCGATTTCACGCCACGTAATGAACTCATCCAACCAAGACTCTGCACTTGGACTGACGTTCCACCATCCTTCGCGCTTGCCGCCCGAATCCTTGGAAATCTGAGCGGGAGTCCACTCTTCGCGCTTCATCAACTGCTTGAACAATTGGTGGGCGGAGATATGACCGTAGTGCAAGTAGGGAGAGAGTTCGCTCCGCGCGTCTGCCTCTGGCTCGTTGGCGTCCTCCGAATAGCGTGCCAATCGTTTATCGAGAAATATTTTCAGCCGCCGGCGCGCCGCGTCTGCACCGCCGCGATAATCGAGAGCGGCTACGCTGTGATCGATATCCATTTTCGCCAACTCCCTCGCTTCGCCGTCCAGTAATCTTGAAGAAACTGCGGGCCATTTGCGTGTGATTTCCGCTGGAAGCGATTTGATCGCGGGAAGGTTCACGCGGGCCAAGGGGTCCGGCAAAGGAAATTCGGTCAGATGCGAGCACAATTCCTTTTGCAAATACGCTCGAAACGAAAGCGCTGTGGTAAAAACGCGATCGGTTGCCCGCAATGGCAATAAACCATTCGAATCGACTTGCTCTAAACGGACCGGTAATTTCGGCGCGACGGCTGCGACCATTCTCGGTACAAAAAACGAAGGGAAGTCGTCGGTCACGACAACGCAACTCCGTTGTGCCAGGGCTATGAGCAAACCCTTGTCAGCATCCGCAGTTGGTTCGACGTACGGATAATACAAGATTCCGGGATTGTTCTTGGATGTAATGCGTGCGGCGTTATCCGCCATCCCATCAATCACAAAACGATGAATTCGATCGCAGGCCCAGCGGTATCCGATGCGCAGCGGTTCAAAAATCACCAAGGGCTTTTTGAGTTCAATCGCCCATTCGATAGCGCGTTGCAAGCTGAAATTAAATTCCAAACGCCGAAATGCGATCATCCAATAGAGGACAAAATCGCCCTGCGCGTTGACAGGAGCTTGGTTGCAATTTTGCAGGCGAACTTTCGGTACGGTGGGCCGCACGCTCATTTTCCCAGCCACCGTTCTAGGAATCGCATGATGACGCTGGTCGTTCCGCACAACACACCACCCCAAATAATGTCGGCGATGGTCATTCGCAAAGTCCATTTGTCGAGAATGGCCAAGTTGGTGAGGTCATAAACTCCGTACAAAACTAAACCGAATATGGCACCCCAACCGAAAGTTTGCAACAGCGACGAAGTCTCACCCAACAGTGGTCGAACGAACAACACCACACCTGCCGGAATGAGCAAATAAACTAGTATCGCCGCACCCCACCGCGGAGCGAGTGCCGTGCCTTGGCGTCGCGCCAGATCACCTAGCTCGGCCGCATAGAACGACTTCATAATCACGCCCAACCAGAACAAGTCGATCAGCAAAAAAATCGGTAGCAAAATTAAGAATAGAGTGATTGTCTTCATAGCGTTAGTTCATTCTCCAAATGGCAAAATTCAGCACGGCGGCAAACGAAGTCCACGCCCAGTAAGGAAGCATCAATAGCGCCGCCGCAGCAGATCGTCCCCAAAAAGCCACAATTGTCGCGGCAATGCTTGTCCATAAAACTACGATTTCCGCAAACGCCCAGCCCGGACTTTGCAAGCCAAAAAAAATCGCGGACCATGCAACATTCAACGCCAACTGCGTGGCGAACAGGGCCAGTGGCCAGCGAACCCTATGCAAAGTGCCTTGCCGCCATACTAGCCAAGCGGCAATCGCCATCATGAAATACAACGCACTCCAAACCGGACCGAACAACCAGTCCGGTGGCGTCCAAGTCGGCCGAGCAATTTTTTGATACCAATCGGCGACGGAATTCGCCGTTAGCCAGCCACCCACGCAAGCCGCCGCAAAACAGACAACGACGGACACCATCAGCGCTGCCGCTTGATGCCCCAACGATCGCCGGACAATTTGTGCGTGCGCCGGTTCGAGAGCCGCTGCCTTGATTCCGCGTAACATGCCTGTGAATACGATTTGATGTAGGGGATAAACCATGTACCAATACGCCAATCCCAACAGGCCAACCGGATCAAACTCGGCCGTCTGGCGAATTTGAGATCCTGCAGACGTCGGTTCGACTTCGAATTCTAGCCAAGCCCGGCCGGGCAATCTCATTTCAGCAAATAGTTTCAATCGACGATCGGGCTCGAACGCTTCGACGCGCCAACAATCGACTGTGTCCCCAACGCAAATTTGACTTGGATCGCGGCGACCACGCCTCAAGCCAATGCCACCGACCAACAAGTCCATAGCCCCGCGTAGTTTCCACAGTCCATCGGCAAAATACCAACCTTGCGCGCCACCAATTCGTCGAATTGGAGCAAATGCTTGGGACGCCGGAAGGGTCGTCGTCAGCACTCGAGAATCGAGCAAGCGATTTCCAAAACGGACGCCGGCCCAAGATGGCGGAACACCGCTCGAAGAAACCGCGTCGGACCAGCGAGTCTCGACATACTCGCGATCCTCGTTGCGCAGCGCGGCGGCGATCGCTTCGCGGTACCCCATGGGTCGAATATCGAAGTCCTTTTCCGCCGCCAGATCGCGAACCAATGTTGGATGCCGAATGCTATCGATCAGTTTGCGGCCTATCCGCGCATACAAAGGTGTGACCAAGCCGAGCCATAAGCTAGACAATCGCGGAGTCAGGACAGGTACGCGGATCAGCCAGCGCCGCAGGCCGCGCTGGCGGGCGTATTCTTTCATCAGTTCACCGTATGAAACTTGGTCCGCGCCGCCGACTTCGTAAATTTGTGATTGCGTGCCGGGCAAAGTGAGCGCCGCGAGCAAGAATTTAAGCAGGTCCTCGATTGCGATTGGTTGAGCAGGAATGTCGACCCAGCGCGGCGTAATCATGACGGGCAGTTTTTCAACCAAGGCTCTGATCATTTCGAATGAGAGGCTGCCCGAACCGATAACGATCGACGCCCTAAATTCGATGACTTGCACGCCACTGGACCGCAAAATTTCGCCAACCTCGTGGCGGCTCCGCAGGTGAGCCGAAAGCTGATCGCGGCTGTCGCCCAAGCCTCCGAGGTAGATGATTCGCTTGACGCCAGCCGCGCGCGCGGCATCTCCAAAATTTTGAGCAGCCCGTCGATCCTCTTCTTCGAACTCACCGGCTGAACCCATCGAATGCACCAGATAATACGCTGTATCCACCCCGGCCATCGCGCTGTGGAGCGAGGCCGCGTCGAGCAAGTCACCTGGGGTTACTTCTACTTCTGATCCCACGCGAGCACGGAGGAATTCTGGCCGGCGAGCCAGGCAGCGAATTCGCCTCCCTGCAGCTTCAAGCGATCGAAGCAGTCGGCCTCCTACGTAACCGGAGGCACCGGTCACAAGTATCAATGCCTGCCGCGCTGTGTCATTGTTGTCGGATTTCATTTTTTCAATACAGTTTTATAGGTGGCAACGTCAAAGCCAATCACGAGGACTCGTCCGACGCGAATGGCCGGCGCCCGCAGGTTGCCAGTTGGGCCGAGCAGCAAACTCAGCAGGGCCGCTTTGTCCGGCCGTTCTTTTTTTAAATCCAAGTGAATGACCTGTTTTCCTTTTGTGGCGTACAGGTAATCCACCTGCTTAACTAGCTGGAGCGCATCCTTCTCGCTCAACTTGCTCTTCTTGGCATCAACTTGTTCGGCTGTCTTGGTCGTCTGCCGCGCAAGAAACTCCTGCGCTTTATTGCAAGTCTTTCAGCCGGGTCGCTGGTAGCTCCAATCAATCGGGCGGTTCATTTGTTCTCCTTTTGTTAATGCTTTCTTCCCGACGATCGAAACAGGGATCCTACGAGTCGTACCGGCGCGAGCAAATTGTCCTTCATGGAAACGGTTGTATCGGTAGCTTCGATTTGAAGCACGGTCACATCATCGCCATTCAGACTGTATCCCCCTAGTCCTTCGATGCGCTGCAGTAGACGAGGCAGGAATTGAGCTGATTCCGCCGCGTCCATTTCGCCCGCCATCGCGCACAATCGGTCCGTCGCCAGGATTTCGCCCGATCGATTGACGGCTTCCGTCAACCCGTCCGTATAAAGCAGCACTCGGTCACCCCGCTCCAGCGGTATTCGGTACTCGGAATACCGGACGTTATCGGCAACTCCCAACGGCAGATCGGCGAGGATTGGAGTGCCGCCAATGGGCGCCGCAAATACCGACCAGGTTCGAGTTTTCTGCCGGTATACTAGGGGACGCGGATGGCCTGCGATGCAAATCGTTAGAGTCTTCGTTGGAGCAAAGAACGTGCTCACAATCGCCGTGGCAAAAACTTCCGATGGGTCGGCCACTTGCTTGAAGCAATCATTCATCCGGGTAACGAATTGGCTTTGGCTGATCCGGTTGATGTTTTTCCGCATGAGGTCGCGGAGTCGCGCGGCCGTTGCCGAAACCGCATTGCCGTGCCCACTTACGTCGGCCAGGAGTATTCGCGTAATTCGTCCTGAGGCGCACGACGACAAATAATACACGTCGCCGCCATGGCTCGAGTCGCCGTGAGCTTTGCTGTGAAGCCAAATGCGCAGTCCCGGCATTCGGAAGTCGGAATCCACGGAGCGATTTCCGCCCCATACTTCCATGCAATGCATATTATGTTGCGGATAGCTCGCGTCAACGTCGTCGACGGCGATCGATTTGGCTGCGGTGGCGGAAGTTCCATTCTCGGGTTTGAGCCCGCGAAGTTCGTCGGCTTGCGTATCGTGCTGCGGTCGGTCAATCATGGCCAATGCCCTTTGTCCTTATTTCGTTGCAAATCGCTCCAGATTTCAGCTTACGACCTGCCGGATCCTGGGAACAATTCGCGAAGCTTAGTTTGCCGAAAAGCAAAAATCTTGCGGATGTCAGGCCGCACAAATAACGCCTCGATCGGCCGCCCGCCCCAAACCGAGTAGTCCACAACATCACGACAAAGCGTTCCGTCATCGACCTCCTCAAAGCTGTGTTCGTGGTGCCAGCGCCGATAGGGTCCCGACACTTGCTCATCGACAAACCGGAAAGGTGGCTCCCATACGCTGATGCGACTGCGCCAACGTAAAAGAATTCCATGCAACCGCAATCGGTATTCGATCAAAGTCCCAGCTTGGATACGAATCGGGGGTGCGGTGAGGACTTTGAATTGCAAAAACGCGGGTGTAAGGGTTTCTAGCTGAAACGCATCGGAAAAAAATGCAAAAACTCGGTCGCGCGGGCAAGGCAAGAACTGGACAGCGGTCAATCGGTAGCCGCACCGCGGCGATTTGGAAAATTGAATTGGACTCTCAGAAGCTCGGCCGGGCGAAACGACAGGCTTGCTAATCATGATCATTGACTTGCACCTTGTGAATAATCTGTGAGTGAAAAGTTCAGGGTTCAAATAGACTTAGCGCAAAGTAGGTCGAGCCAGCTCCAAGGCCTTTTCCAAAACTGCATCGTGTCCGTTGGCGATATCTTCAATGGTCGGTGCGACGAGCACCTCAGGTGTTAGCCCTGCGTCGGGGGGCGTGCCTTCCGGGAAAGACCCGATCAGTGGAATGTCTAACTCAATTTGTGATTTGGGCAAACGCAAAAAGTACATCGCCCCGCCATTGGTGCCGCGCTGATTGCCCCCCGTCGGCTGTCCAACTAACGTTGCTAAACCATGTTGTTGAGCAAGTGATGCGAAACGAAAAGTGGCTGAGCTGTTTGCCGCGTCGACTAAGATATAAACTTTCCCGGCGAATCGATCGCCTTGCGGAGCGAGGGCGGCACTTGAACTGCGCCGCAAACGGAAGAAGCCGTCGCCAATGTCTTCCGCGTTTTGGCCCAGCCGCTGGAAGGACGGATCCCAAGTGTTTAGGTAAGGGAGCAGATTCTCGGGAACGGTTCGAAAACGAACTTTTTCCTGAATGTTGCCCAAGTTCAATCTCTCGCGAATCAAGCGCGACAAGATCACATCGGCGATTTCCGTCGTTCCCCCTTCGTTTCCGCGCACATCGATGATTAGGGCAGCGGCGTCTTGTTTGATCAGTTCATCAAAGATCTCCGTAATTGACTGGCGCCAATTCCAAGTTCCCTTGTACGCCACCCAACTGGGCATGCACAAATAGCCAATTCGATCCTCTCGCGATTCCAATTTCCAAAGCGATGCGTCTTGCGCCTCCGAATCACCGGACTCCTTGACGGCCAGCCGTTGCTCATGAGTCATCGGCAGGACACGTAACGTCTTTTCATTTCCGGTCGAGGAATCGAAAATCGCGATTTCAAATTCTTCTGTCGTCCACGGAAAAAACAGGGGGAAGTAAACATCGAATGCTTCGAATTCGGAACCACCGGTCACTTCGAGATGACTCAATCGCTTGGCATCATTGCGGCCGTCGGCCCGGGCAACCGTCATTAGCCGTGTGAGAATTTCTGTGACGGGCGTACCGTTGATGGCAGTGATTTGCGTGCCGGGTTTTAGCTGTGGCTCCGAAGCGAGCGAATGCGTCACGACGATTCGATCGCCCAGCCAACGAAAATAAAACGGGACTCGCGGTCGTTTTAAGAGCTGCGCTTCCACCGCAGGGCCTTGGTTGAAAAAGTTGGCGTATGTGTGGCCGCAGCGGATCTTGGCGGCAAAAATCGAAATTGCTCGATACGCTTCGGCCAACGTTCGATCGCTGGAAAATTCGGCCCGTAACTCTTCAAACGCTTTATCCAATGAAGCCCGATCGTTGTAACGAAAAAGGCCGGGATGCAGGGATTCCAATGTGTTGCGCAGAATGTCGAAATCGACCAGTAGATCCGCCGCCGAGATTTTTTCATCGACCTCAATCTTGACTGAATCGATGGCGGTGGATTGAGCGAATGTTGCCTGCGCGACAATTGCGGTCAAGACAATCGCCAACATAATATGCCAATTTGATTTGGTCATGAGCGTTTAATACCTTGATTGGGCATAAACACTGATTTTTGCTTGCGCTGGCTTATTCCTATGGCTGTCGCAACGGCCACACCGCTCGGTTGAATGCTGAGCGTTTTTCGTAAACGAGCGACGGCCAGTTCCTTGGCTTTGGCTTCGACTTCGACTGTTGCATTCAGAGTGCGCCAACATTCCGGAAAGTCATTTACGTCAATGAAGTCGTGATGCCGATTGGGCTGGGGACCAGTCCAGCCTTCCAATGGGCTCGACAAATGAAACAATGGCTCGCGGTCCCAGGTTTCGATGGCTAAGGCCGTTGCCTGCTCGACCGTTAATTGGTCGGGTAAGCAGCGATGATGGTGCACGTCGTACACCAGCGGCAGGCCTTCGGCGCGACATATCGGCAAGAGGTCGGTCGGCGTGAAAATCTTGTCGTCGTTTTCCACGGTCAAGCGCGATCGCACGGCCGGTGAGAGACGCTCCAAATTGCGGGCAAACGCCGCGAGCGCAGTCACTTTGTCTCCATAAGCTCCACCGCCGTGGATGTTGATCACGTCGGCGTGAACCCACTCGGCAACTTGGGCGTGATACTCCAGATCCTGAACTGATTTTGCCACAACGTCGGCACGGGGCGAGTTGAGAACGACGAATTGATCTGGATGAAATACGGTCCGAATCTTGTGCTGCACGGCGAACGTGCCGCACTCCTGAAATGTTTGAATGATGACATCCGCATTCGGAAGATCCTCGACGGAATATCCCGCTTGAGGATGGGTTTTAATGGGGAGGATCGAGCTGCCGATACGAAAGCAACCGATTTCATTCGCGGCGCAATACTTCAATGATTCGAGCAGTGCTTCGGCATTTGCCAAACAAAGCAGCGAAAGCTTGAGTCGGCGATCCGCCGGTGCCAGTCGCATCAGGGCTGTCGCGGTGGTGGTTCGAAAGCGGATCGGCTGATTGGCGAATTGACAGCAAAGGCCCCAACGGAGTCGCGCGGAACGAACGGCGCGATTGCGGGCTGCCGGGAGTTTGGGCGCGAGCGAGCCAGGCCGTACGCCGCGGCTCTTTATTTTGGTTCTTGCCATCGATAAGCCGCAATCGCGTTTAGTTCCCGTACAAAAAGTTCGTCCCCGCATACCGCCAAGTGGGCCCATGTTTCGTCGTCACTAATTTTTCGCGAGTCAATCAAATCGAATTTTTCGGGGTTGGCTCGAATCAAGAGTAACTCGCCGCGTTCATCCAATGCCAGAATGTTTTCTCCGTTAGCTACTATGCTCCAGTATTTGCCATACGGCTTTGATGTCCATTTTGTTTCGCCCGTTGCCAGGTCAATGCACGTGAAACGCTGATTCTGCAAATGCAAATAGACATGACCCTCGATCACCACGGGCGAGGACATGTAGCCTTTGGTTGGGTTAGTCCAGGCTTCACTCAACTTCGGGAAACCTTGGTCGCCGGCGGTAATGTTGAAAAGGAACGACTGACCTCCGTAAGCGCTTGTAAAAACGGAATTGCCGGCCACGGTTGGCGTCAAGATATTCATTCCGCGAAACGCGGGAATCTCGCGCGACCAAAGTTCCGCGCCGGATTCGACATCAACGCCGGCAAGTTTTTCGCGAGTCTGCACCAGCAGTTGCGTGCGGCCAGCGATGTCGGCCAGGACCGGTGACGAGAAAGCGCTCCCCATCATCCCGCCCGCATCGTTCAATGACTTCCAGATGATTTTCCCGGTTCGCTTGTCAAGTTTGCAAACGGCCGCGCCGGCTTGAACATACAAATGTGGACC
>JANMEB010000076.1:0-2067 GCA_031376585.1 Planctomycetota bacterium
CCGCAGCAGAAGTAAAATGAGTAAAAGGTGCCATTCAGACCTGACCCCTTTGCCTTTGCCCCTTTGACTTTGACCTCTCTGCGTTTCCAAAAAACGAACTAACGTTGAAGTCGCATTTGCATTGCTAGTCCACTGGGTAACAGCGCCATCACTGGAAGCCAGGCCGCCAGGGCTGCCGATGGAAGGATGTGCGAAGCCCCTAATGCATGACTGGTCAAAACCAAAATCTGAATCCCCATCACCACAACCAAGCACAACCCAAGTGCCATAAAGACGCTTCGATCGCGTCTCGAAACCACCAACGGAAGCCCAATCAGCAGGATCGCAAAATCTAACGCGGGCCGTACCACGCGACTGTGAACTTCCACTCGCTGACGGCTGCTTTTCCAGACGTTGGGGTTTCTCAAATCGGCGAATTGTTGACTCAACGAACTGTATCGCCGCTGGTCTTGGCCGAAGGCAACATCGTTCAGAGAGATTCCGCTGGCAATAAAGAGCTCGTCTTTCTTCAGCCATGAATAATCTCGCGACGTCAAAACCAACGGCCGCGAATTAACGATGACGGAAGATTTTTCGCCGAGGTCCGCCGGTCGTTTGACTTGGCTAAGCAAAAAGCCAGCCGGATGCAAGTCATTCTTGTTGACTCGACTTGCCGTTTCCGCAATCACGGAAATTGCGAATTCCGCACATTCGTCCGGCAATCGAAATTCGGCTTGTTCTACTTTGCCTTCCGCCAACGTGACTTTCCCATTGAGAATCCACACGCCGGTTGATGCGTCTTGTTGCGGAGTGACCGCACGAGCCTGGCTGCCATCCCAAGATTGTGCATTGCGCGCCAGCGACTCGCGAAATTTTGGAATCAGTAGTTCGCGATTGACCAAGCTAAACCCGACCACGACGAACATGCACCACAAGATCGGGCGAACGATTCGCGATTTCGGGATGCCGCCCGCTTCGACTGCCGCCAACTCGTTGAATCGCTGCATCCAAACAAGCGTTCCGATCGCCGCTGTTAACGCCAGCAGCGCACAAGTTCGATCGAACAACTGCAGAGCTCGCGGTGAGTAATAGGATCGCAGCACCGCGAACAGTCCCGACGACTTTTCGCCCAATTCGACGAACTCTTCCAGATTCGAAAAAGCGTCGACGACGATAAACAAGCCGGTCAAACAGACGAAACAGATCATGAAGATCTTGAAAAACGTCCAAGTGACGTAGCGATCCATCACTTTCATATTGGCGACCTGTCGTCGGAAGTTTCTTGTTTAACCGCAATGCCGTTCAAATTTCGGTCAGCCGGAACGCGCTAGCGTCCGGTTTCTGCGTGATGCACGTCCGCCGCGCCGAAGAAACCGGGGGCTAGCGCCCGGCGGCTGATGTATCTAAAAATTGAACGGTTCTTTGTTTAACCGCCCGGCTTCCGGGCGCTGCGATTTGAACAAGGTACGCCAATAGTTCGGTTTTGTGCAAGAAAGGAATCGTCTGTCTAATGTTCAGCTAGCAACAAACCGCTAAAATCTTGTGATTCGACGACTCTCTAATCGTCTTAATACGTTGATCAACTGGACCATCGAAATGAGTTCGACCGTCCGACGCCCAAAAACATCCAAGCCGCGTTCGCGAAGCTCTTGGCATTTTTGGCGATCGGGCCTGCTTAATTTCATCTATCCACCGCAATGCGTAACGTGTCATTCGTCGATGGACGGGAACGATCAAGCGCAAATTTGCGAGGCGTGTCGCCTCGTCATGGTGAGCAATGATATTATCGCCTGTGTCCGATGCGGGGGTCGCGTAAGTCCCAACCCGTTCGGGCGTTATTGTCGTTTGTGTCGCGGCGAAAAATATTATTTCGAACGTGCGGTTGCTCTCGGAAGCTATCACGGGCGGCTACGTGAGGCGGTTTACCAGCTAAAGCGCCGCAATCAAGAATCGGTTGCGTTTCAGTTCGGCCGCCTACTCGGACAACTCTGCAACGATTCGTTCAAAGTGGAAACGGACTTTAATTGCATCGCGCCGCTCCCCTCGCATCGCTTTCGGCATTGGACACGCGGAATGAATCCGGCAGCC
>JANMEB010000105.1:0-33395 GCA_031376585.1 Planctomycetota bacterium
TTAGCGCCCATCTCCAAGGCTCGGCCATAAACGCCGAGATTGTCCAGGGCGGCGGCCAACTCTTGCGGACGCTTTCTTGAAAACGTTCTCTTGAGCTTAATGAAATCGGCTGTTTCGAACGGGTTCCACATGAAAATATGACATCCGGGAATATTTTGTCAATGCCTAACGCTCCATCGGCTCGATTATATTCCTAAATGGAATACATTGCAACAGTTGTGCTGGCTTTGGGCAAAATACTTACAGGGGCGATTTTTCGGTTTATGGATTTGCCGACTTCAGCACGTAAACCCCGCGCCCTTCGTCGTCGAACCCGACTCGATTAATGACCACATGCTGCTTTAAGTTGCTAACGGTTCGCCGGAGGCATTCGTATTGGGCTTGCCGTTCCGGGTAGCGTCTCGAATTGCTTCGATTAGCTGCGGACTGGTAAACGGTCGCCATCGGCGATGCACTCCATGATGTAGGCCGTCAGCGGCTTGCGTATTCGCGAACCGATGGCCCCTGACCTTGCCTTGTCTCTTAACTGGCAATTTACGATCCGGGGTGTCGATATGGCGACAGGTGGCCTTAAACTCCGCTTTTGCCGCGCGAATTTGTTGGTCGCGTTTCTCCGCTGCTTTTCTTCGGAGTTGGTCGAAACGGGTTTTCATTCCCGTACAATATCGAGACAAAAACTGGCGTTCCAGGCTATCGCATTACACCGCTTCGCGGTTCAAGACATAATCCTGTGTAGAACAACGAAGACTGCGGCCGGGGCTATCGAATCCCGGCGCGGTGGCGCAAAGAACGGGGCGGGTCGACTGACCCGCCCGCCGTTGCTGTTTCGAAACTCAATCGATGCTACAACGAGAATCAGGGGGCTGACGCCTCCCGCTCGCCAAAAAAATCGAGCGCCCATGAGCGCGCCAAATCACGGCAAGGCGATTCGGATTCGCAATTATTATTCGTTGCGGCCGGATTTGGCGGGTTCGGCGGCACCTTTGGAGTCAGTCTTGGGTTCGGCCGGTTTGGTGGCGTCTTTTTTCTCGGCGCTCGGAGCGGCCTGATCGTCCTCGGCTTCGTCGTCGTGTTTGATGCTGACCGGTTCACCCATTTCTCCAAGTAGCGATTCGAGCGCCTTGTCGAGTTCGGGTCCGCGAACATCACGGTAGCGAATGACTCCTTTTTCGTCGAAGACGTAGATCGTGGGCCAGCCACGTACGTTCCAGCGTGTGGAAATCGGACCGGACGTACCGCCGCCGTTCCAAAAACTTCGCCAGGAGATGTTTTTCTCCTCCAAGACTTTTTTCAACTCATCCCGATCTACGTCGCTATTGACACCGATCAAAGCAAACTTGTCGTTGGAGAGTTGTTTTACGAGCGACCGCTCGTGTGGGTACATGGCCCGGCATGGGCCTCACCAATCCCCCCAAAAATCGAGCACCACAACTTTGCCACGATAATCGCTCAATTTGAAAGCCGTGCCATCGATGTCTTCACCTTCAATGTCGGGACCGACCATGCCGACTTGCAAGTTCTTTGCTTCGAATAGTTCGCCCTCCACAGCGACGGCTAACGTACGACCTTTGGAAATTTCGACTTCACCGTATTCGGTCGCAAGTTCTTCCAAACTTGCCATGCGTTCCTCGTCAGTCGGCAGTTTCAAATTCTGCACGTATTCAAGTTGCTCCTTGCCGTAGCTTTGCTCGAAAAGTTCGGCTTTTTTTGGATCCTTGCCAAAAGATTCTTGAACGCTCACGGTACGCTTTTGATATTGCAACAAAGCATAATTAGCGACGGCCAAAAGTTCGCGGTTTTCGCAAGTCGCAATCACCTTTTCAAAACTCTCGCTCGACTTTTGCGAAGGCGGTTGATACTGCATCATTCCGATGATCGGTTTGAGTTCGGCAAGATCGGCGTGGTGCTCAAGCATCGTCGCCAACGCCTGTTCATAGGCTGGACCGGTACGCTGATGCTGCACGATCCAAAGCAATGACTGAGCCGCAACATTCGTCTGTGGAAACAACTCGGCCAGCTTTTGGAATTTGCCGATCAAGGGATCGGGTTTCGGCGACTCGCTTCGCATTTTGGCTTTGTCTTCAGTGGAAGCCGCTTGGTAAGCTTTACGAAACTCGGCCATTTGCGCAGTGAATTGGGAATCCAACTCCTTTACTTTTCCAAGTGCCTCGTCTTCGGTCAGTTTGCCCCAATCTTCGTCAGCATCAGGAAGGGCCGGCACGCCATCGGCTTTTGCCTCATCCTTCTCTTGCTTGGACGGCTGTTGCGACGCCGGTTTGTCTTTGGCTTCGTCCTGAACGCAGGAAGTCGACGCAGCGGCAATTGGGCTGCAGCAAAATAATGCCAATGGTAATAGCCAGCTCGTTTTCATTGGATTCTCTCATCAAAGAACTAAGGCCAACAGATTTGAAACCCGAATCTCGGACCTTCGATTTGACATCGAGTAGCCCGGCGATAGACCGCCCATGATAGCACAAAACTTCTACGAATTGACACCGTATTGGGCAGGGTCGACCTTGTTAGAACCAGCAAAAACCCTTACCGTTTGCCGTCAATCAAGGGAAAATTGCATATGGTACGCGCGGTGAGTTTGGGTCTGGGATTGTTGTTGCTGCTCCAAAGCGGCTGCTACATGCGCCCGGAGTTTCGCGAAGCGCCAGGCACACTTCTTTATCAGCGCAGCCGCGCGGTAGTTCACGATCCGTTTCCCGACAACACGATTGGTCCCCCAGTCGTCGGTGGGCGGGCGTCCGGTTTCGAGCTACCACTTTCGGAACCCGTTCGCTTGCAATCGACCACACCGGTGCCACGCTCTGGCTTCTAAAATAGATTCGGGCTATGGACCTTGCTTGGCAATCTTGCGCAGCACGTCGATCCCGCGTTGTAGTTTTTCGTCGGAGGCCGCGAGCGAAATCCGAAAATGCGTGTCGCGCCGGCTGAAGACTTTGCCAGGAATGATCAACAAATTATTCTCAACAGCGCGTTGTGCAAACTCTTCGCCGGTTCCCCACGGAAGTTTCGGAAAGGCGAAAAAAGCACCTCCCGGCGCAACCAGCTCGTAGGGTCCGCGCAAACCTTCGACGACGATGTCTCGTTTGCGGCGATACTCGACAACGCGGTGCGACACATCGCTTTCCAAAGCGGTCATCCCCGCCCACTGACAGGGTTGCGGCGCGCAGACAAAAGTAAATTGCTGTAGCTGCGTCATGGCGTTAATGATTTCGGCGGGACCATGGGCGTACCCTAGGCGCAGACCGGTCATCGCATGGCTTTTGGAAAAGCCGCTGACCACGATCGCCTCGGAATTGAACTCCGCCGCGCAACGATGCGGTTGGTCATAACTGAAATCGCTGTAAATTTCATCCGACACCAAGCAAATTCCGCGTTGCTGAGCCAACACCGCCAAATCGCGCAGGCGATTGGCGTCCCAGCAAATTCCGGTCGGATTGCATGGACTGTTGACGATAATCATTTTGGTTCGATCCGTGATCGTATCGCTGACTTGATCGAGATCGATTTGAAAATCCGGATAAGTCGAAATCGGTTTGACGACTCCTTCGGCGAGATTTGCCAAAGCGTCATAAGCCACGAAATACGGATCAAAGATAATGACTTCATCGCCCGGATTGAGCAGCGTCATCATCAGCAAATGCAGCGCGCCGCTCGTTCCCGACGTAACCATGACTTTGCGGTTAGGATGATTGAACTGACGGTTGATCCGCCGTTGCAATTCTTCGCGCAATGGCGGAATGCCTTGGGGAGGAGCATAGCCGTTTTTTCCGGCTTGGATCGCGTCGATCAGCGATTGTTTGACGTCCGACGGCACGTCGAAATCCGGTTCGCCGATGGATAGGTTAATCGGGTCCTTTAGCTTGGCGGCCATCTCGAACATTTTTCGGATGCCGCTACTGTCAAACGAGCGCATCCGTTCGGCGATCAAATGATCGGTCGTCAACATAATAGCACTTTGGAGAACGAAGCTTTAAATGATCAAACCGACATGCAGCAAGTCAGCCTGGGTGCCGCTCGTTTCATTCTGTTTCGCCGCACGAAGAAATACAACGGGTTGAGTAGAAGAGCAAGCGACCATAGAATTCGTTGGTCAGACCCAACCTACATTCGAGAAGCGACGAATGAGCGAACTTCACCACGAGTGCGGCATTGTCGCAGTTTATTATCTTCCCACGAATGAGCGATGCCGCATTCCCGTCGGCGAGCCCGACGAAGCCGCCCGCTTGGTTCCGCGCATGTTGCAAGACATCCAAAATCGCGGCCAGTTGTCTGCGGGGATGTCGAGTTTCAACCCGCATCGCGACAAGCTCATCGATACGCACAAAGACCTTGGAGTCGTCTCCGAGGTCTTCCGCATGTCGCACAAAGGCAAAAATGAAAGCTTGATGCGCGAATACGCCGGCCGCGCCGCGATCGGCCACGTTCGTTACGCGACATGTGGCAAAGACGATTGCGGCTACGCACAACCGTTCGAACGAAATCACCTGCAAAAGCACAAATGGTTTGCGTTCGGCTTCAATGGCCAACTCGCCAACTATCCCGAACTCAAGGCCGACCTTTTGGCCGACGAACAATTTCACCTAGTGCGCGACTCCGATACCGAAGTCATCATGCACGAGATCAGTCGGCAGCTTTCGCGGTCGCAGCCGCATGAATTGCTGGAGATGTGGCGGGCGGTTGCCGCCAAGTTAGACGGCTCGTATTGCTTGTCCTATTTGAATGCCAATGGTGACATGCTGATCGCCCGCGATCCACTTGGCATTCGACCAATGTGTTATGCACAGTCCGGTCCGTTATTTGCCGCAGCTAGTGAAAGCGTAGCGCTGCTCAATCTCGGATTCGATCGTGCGGAAATCCTTTCGCTTGAGCCGGGTTACGCCATTACGATTATCGATGGGCGCTTGGAGGTCCAGCCGTTCGCCGATCGGTGCGGACGGGCACACTGTTTCTTCGAATGGATTTACTTCGCCAACGTCGCCAGCACTCTCGACGGCATCAGCGTTTACCAAGCCCGTACGCGACTGGGAATGGAATTGGCTCGGCTGGAGGAAATGGAAGGTGGAATCGACGTTCGAGATGGCAACACGATCATCGTGCCCGTTCCCGACACGAGCAAAGCGGCCGCCGACTCGATGGCGTATGAATTGGGCATTCCCTCGCGCGAAGGACTCATTCGCAATCGCTACAGCGGACGGACTTTTATTGAGCAGAACGCCGAACAGCGCCGCCAGCGAGCGATCTCAAAATACACTCCCCTGCGCGAAGTCCTTGAGGGCAAGCGAGTCATTCTGGTCGAGGATTCCATCGTCCGTTCCACCACGATGAAGACGCTTTTACATCGGATTTACGATGAAGGGGGCGCTGCCGAAGTCCACGTCCGTGTCGCTTGTCCGCCGATCGTCGCGCCGTGCTTTTATGGCATCGACATGTCGACCGTGGGAGAGTTGTTCGCTCCGAAGTATTTACAAGGCTCAGCCGAGCCGACGCGCGAAATTCTCGAAACGATGGCTCGCGATTTGGGTTGCGATTCGCTTCGCTATTTGCCTGTTGCCTCGATCGCCAAAGCCATCGGATTCGCAGCCGATCAACTCTGCCAAGCCTGCATTAACGGTCGTTACCCGACGCCCGCCGGCCAACGTCTCTACCAGGTTGCCCTCACGAACGCGGCCAACGGCGATTCTACAAACGCGAGAACGTACGAAAGCGTCTAGTTTTTCGTCGACGTAATTGCGTGGCATTCTCGTCGTCTTGGGGTGTACGTTCTGTCCCGGCGCGCCGGGATCGAAGAGCGCGGCGGCTACTTCACGAACTGGCTGCGGAAGACCGGTTGCTCGTTCCGCCGCATGCGTCGCTCGAAGTGCGTTCGAAAGTCCATATCGCTGTGCGCAACGGGTTCGGGAACTGCGTGCGGGCCGCTGAGTGGGACTGTCGCGTTGATCAATTCACACGTCGATTGAAAATACTCTTCGACGTCGGTCCAAAAGTGCAACAGGCCGCCCGGTTTGAGAACGCGGTGAATGTCGCGCACGAACGACGGCTGCATGACTCGCCGCTTGCGATGCCGGGCTTTCCACCATGGATCGGGAAAGTAAACATGCACCGCGTCCGCAGTCGCATTGCCCAAAAATTCGGCGAATAGTTTGAGGCCGTCGCCGTGAACGACGCGCGCGTTTTTGCGATCGAGTTTGGCTAAACGATAGGCGATATAGCGTGAATACTTGGCGGAGACTTCGTTGCCCAGAAAGTTGCGTTCGGGAAATTGTCTCGACGCGCTCAACAAGAACAATCCCTTGCCGCTTCCGATTTCAATTTCCAATGGGGCAGTCCGGCCGAAAAATTCGCCTGACGAAAATGGTTTCGGCAGTAGCTCAAGCGAAACCAAATGCTGGGACAAGTCGACTTGTGGATCAATTTTCGGCAGTGAGCGTCGTCCCATCGGTCGAATACATTGGCTTGTAAGTGGCTACTGCATTGGCAAGGTTAGGAATTGGGGCTGTGTGCCGCTGGCTCTGCCAGTGTACTTCGAGAATTCAATTCACTTTCTTGCACTGGCCTAGACCGTCGCATCAAGAGTTTTGGCATTTGCCATAAACTACGGAGTCCGCATCTTCTGTCGTTTGGCTTTGCGTGCTTTTGCGTTGGCGGGTCGTTTACCGTGATTGGCCTTTTTGGCTTTGCGATGTGGCTTGGCCATTGCGGATTTCCTTTGAATAACAGTGATTTTTGGCTCGAATACGGGGGTGCAGAACCATCGTTTGCGGCTCCAGTTTACCAAGCTTTTCGATTTGACGAAAGTTGCCGCCTAACTAAATGCACGTGGGGACTCATATTTTGCTTGAGTATGCTCCCGAAGCGCTTTACAATCGCCGCCAACGATAACGTGGACACCAATGGATCAAGTCATGGCCCGAAAAGTCATCATCGATTGCGACGTCAGCACGGACGATGCGGTGGCGCTTTCGATGGCGCTTTTCGATCCGCGCTTAGAAGTGATCGCCATCACGGCTTGCGAAGGATGCGTTGGCTACGAACAGGCCAACAGCAACTTGCAAGCAATCCTCAATCAGCTCGACCCCGACAAGTACCCGCGGGTTGGCTTGGCGGCTCCGGTTGAGGGAGCACCGGCGATTGGTACCGCGTTCTTGTACGGCGAAGACGGCTTGGGCAATGCCGATTTTCCAGTGAGTCAGCTCCAGCATGTCCATCCGTCCGAAAAAGTGATCATCGACCTAGTTCGCGCGAACCCAGGCGATATCACCCTGATGTGTTTGGGTCCGCTCACCAACGTGGCGCGGGCCATTCAGCGGGAGCCGACGTTGCCGTCGCTCGTCCACCGTTTGATTGTGACTGGTGGGTGTATCGAGGTCCCTGGCAACGTCACGCCTGCAGCGGACTTCAATTTCTATTTCGACCCGCACAGTGCCCGCAAAGTCTTACAGTCGCGGGCATCGCTGACTTTGATTCCGCTGGACGTTACCACCCAAGTTTCGTTTGGATTGGATTTATTGCAAGAAATACCCGGTGTGGACTCGCGTGTCGGATATTTTTTGCACCAGATTCTGCCGCATGCATTTCGCACTTATCGCCAACAACTCGGCCGCGAGACGATCACGCTGAACGACGCGATCGGAATTTTGGCATTGATCGAGCCAAGCTTATTCCGATTTGAAGAGATGGCTGGCGACGTCGAGACGCACGGTGAGTTGACTCGCGGCGCGACTATTTTCGATCGACGCATGCCGATGGAATGGTCGCTGAATATGGAAGTCGCCGTCGAAATCGACGCCGACGCCGCCCGCCGCGAATTCCGCACACGCCTCGCCCATGCAGGTCAAATGACGCCTCGTGGAGCGGACTAATTCGTGGGTTCTCGGATTCATCGGCTCAAATTTAGGTTGAGCCAATCAAGGGCTGATCGATAATTTTGCTTGAGCGATTCGGGGAGCGGGTCGTGGTGATCGAGATTATCGGCGATGAAGATTCGTTTGGGGCCGGCGTAATTTCCAATGACGAGGTTTTGAAACAACGGTGGCACAAGCTTGTCGGCGGCGGATTGCATGAAGAATGCCGGGGCGCGACATTGTCTCGAGTTGGCGACGGGATCGAGGTCGACCGGAAGTCCTCGGACGAGCCAACGGGAAAGTAAACCCGCGTTCCACCATGAATAACGGCCCAAAATCAGCTCTTTCAGTGGCACTGGGTTGCGCAACATCAAAGCGCCGACGTCAAAATTTGCCGCGAGAAATAAGGCTGCAGAACAGCCCATGCTGTTGCCGATTACCAAGGGACGCTTGCCGAAATGTGTCTTGGAAATTTCTTCCCAGACTCGCTGCGCGACGGTGGTGATGCTCGAAAGCATCGCTCGGCCGGCGCTGGCGCCGTAACCTGGCATGTTCACAATCCAAATCTCGGCAGGAATGTCGGGCCAACAATCGAACGGATGCGGGCCACCTTTTTCGGCGCGCCCACCCGCCCCGGGGAATTTTATGGCGACTGCTCGCTCGCTTCCGCCGGATGCGCTTTGGTCGTAAATCCAGACCTCGATTGTGCCAAACGAAGTTTCAATCAAGCGTCGCCGGCGATTTTCGGGGTCGATCGCGTTTCGCGACGGTTTCAGAACGAGTCGGTCGGCAATGCGCGAGGCGAGTGACATGGATCCAGTTCGGAATTGTTGATTTCAGATTTTCGATTTCAGATTTAGGCCGAAGGATTTCGCACATACTCTCGGCGCAGCTTCACGTTACAAATCAATTGTTGCTCACAATCTCCGTTCTGAAATCATAAATCTGAAATCAGAAATCGTAAATTTGCCCCCTCCCCACAAAAAGCCAGGGAGCACGGAGCGAATTACATAGCGAATTACATAGCGAATTTACTTCACGCGTTGACCCGGCTTGGCCCCTTCGTCGACTCCAATCACGAAGACGTCGGTGCCACCGGGGCCTGCGGCGCAGACCATTCCTTCGCTCAAGCCAAACTTCATCTGCCGCGGTTTGAGATTGGCGACAATGACAACGAGACGATTGACGAGCGTCTGCGGATCGTACGCTTGCTTGATTCCGGCAAATACCGTGCGCCGGTGTTCGCCTCCCAAACTCACGGTAAGCTTGAGTAGTTTGTTGGCGTCGGGAACGTGCTCGGCGGCCACGATCCGCGCGATGCGCAAGTCAATCTTGGTAAAATCTTCGATTGTGATTTCTGGTGAGATCGGGTCATCGAGCAGCAGTTGATCGCTATCGGCCGGAACGATATTCGCCGGTGCGACTTCGATTGGTTTCGATTCTTCCATCATGGCGTTGGCTTCCTCCAGAGTGATGCGTTTGAGCAAATGTTTAAATTCGGCAACCGGCGTACCTGTCAAAGGTTGCGCCGATTGATTCCAGTTCGTGATCGGATTGTGCAGCAATTCTCCAGATTGTTCGGCCAATCGCGGAAGGACTGGAGCAAGATAGATCGCCAATTGGCGAAACAAATTTAGTGCGATCGTGCAAACGTCTTGCAATTTTTGAGCGCTGGCAGGATCTTTGCTGAGCTTCCAAGGTTCGGCGTTCTCGATGAATGCATTGGCTCGATAGGCGATCTCCATAATCGATCGCGTCGCGCGGTTATAGTCGCAAGCTTCGTAGGCGGCTGCGATTTCGTCGCCGACGGCTGCAGCGTTGGCGAATAGTCCATCGTCGCTTGGGTAAACAGCCGAAAGCCCAGTTCGCTGAACGAATTTTGCGCACCGCGAAGCCAAATTCACGACGTTATTGACCAAGTCCGCGTTGACTTTGTTGACGAATTCTTCCAAGTTCAAATCGAGGTCGTCCAATCGCGGTCCAAGTTTCGTCGCATAATAATAACGCAATAACGCCGAGTCCAAGTGCTTGGCGTAGGTTGCTGCCCGGATGAAAGTGCCGGTACTCTTGGACATCTTCGCGCCGTTAATCGTCAAGAAGCCGTGAATGTGAATCTTGGTAGGTAATGAAAAACCGGCGACTTTCAACATGCCCGGCCAAAACAGCGTGTGAAAATACGTAATGTCCTTGCCGACGAAATGGTGAATCTCGGTCCGATCGCTCAGCCACCAGTCGTCCAATTTTTCGCCGTGGCGATCACACCACTGTTGAGTCGATGCGATATAGCCGACCGGTGCGTCGAACCAAACGTACCAATAATGGCCGGGTGCGTCTGGAATTTCAAATCCAAAATAGGGCGCAGGGCGAGAGATATCCCAATCGCGAAGCGGCTTACGACCTGCTGCAGATTTCGGGTCGCCGAGAAAATGTCCCTTCAAGTAATTTGCAATTTCGGGTTGCAAGTGTTCGCCCGACTGCGTCCAGTCTTCCAAGAAGTCGTGCAACTTTTCCAATTCGATAAACAAGTGCGGTGCGGAGCGAATTTCCGGCTTAGTTCCCGACAATACGCTGATGGGGTTGATGAGTTCGGCGGGCGTGTAGGTGCTGCCGCAGCTTGAGCAATTGTCGCCGGGCTGATTTTCGGCTTTACAGGTCGGACAAGTCCCGACAACGAAACGATCAGCGAGGAAGGTTTTTTCTTGCGCGTCATAGAGTTGCTGAACATCTTTCGATTTGACCAAGCCGGCTTGGCGGATCGCTTGCCAAATGCGATTGCAAATCGTGCGATTCTCCGAACTGTGCGTGCTTCCGTAATTGTCGAATTCAATTTGAAACGCGGCAAAGTCCCGCTCGTGTTCTTGTTGCATCTGGGTGATCAACGCTTCTTCCGAGCGTTTTTCCTGCCTGGCCCGAATCATGATTGCGGTGCCGTGCGTGTCGTCCGCGCATAAATAGATACAATGGTGCCCACGAAGCTTCTGAAACCGAGCCCAAATGTCGGTTTGAATGTACTCGACCAAGTGCCCCAAATGGATTGGTCCATTGGCATAGGGCAAAGCCGCGGTGACGAGAATTCTTCGCCGATTCATGCTGGGAGAGGAACGATTTTGATTTTCGGATAGGTTCCAGAGCCAATGATTGTAAGCCAAAACGCCACAAGCAGAAGGGTAGCCCAACCACTGGAGCGAGGGTTCTATTCGCGCATTCCGCAAATCGTTGCACGGCAACTCTTAGGTCGCTTGCTGGTGTCAATGGTCGACGGAGAACTGACGACGGGGATCATTGTCGAAACCGAAAGCTATTTGGCCGAAAGGGATTCGGCTTGTCACGCAGCTCGCGGGCCAACGCGGAAAACTAACGTCATGTTTGGTCCGGGAGGATTCGCTTATGTCTACCCGATCCACGCCAAGTACTGCTTTAACGTCGTAACCGAAGTCGCTGGTCGTCCCAGCGCCGTATTGATTCGGGCCATCGAGCCGATGGACGGAATCGAAATCATGCGACGTCGTCGAGGCGTCGACGCATTGACCGATTTGGCGCGAGGACCGGGACGGCTTTGCCAAGCCTTGGGAATCGTACACGAACACAACGGTCTTGATCTGGGGATAGGGAGCAACATTTGGATCAAGTCAGGGGTTCGGCGACCGCTCAAGCCAAGTCAAATCCGTGCGACCGAACGAATTGGCGTTACTTCAGCTCAAAAACTGAAGCTGCGATTGGTTGTCGTGGGCAGTCCATTCGCCAGCGGAACAATGCGCATGCGCTAGAATTCACTATCTCAAAACAGTCGGGTCAATCGCCGGACTGTCAGCGACGTTTGTTTCGACCCGACGATCGAACTCGAATTGCGGTTGGAACGATTGAAGTTCCGGACCGACCGGGGCGATCGTGGTCAAGTGATTTCGATCTTCGGAGATTTCATAGCGCAAAGTCTGTTCCTCGAATCGGCCATCGTCGAGTCGTTCGCTGCACAAGATCGTGATGCTCTTGGCGTCGCTGGCAACGATCTTCCAATGATTCACCGAGCTTTCGCGTATCGGCGCGGCACCTGTTGGAAGGACTTCGATTTCAACCTCCATCGTCGAATCGGTTCGGAATTCGATGCCGATTGCAATGGACTCAAAAGACTTAGCCAATTCCTCAAGGCGACTTTGCTCCTCCGGGTCTATTAGCGTTGCCAAGTGCTGACGAAAACTTGCTCGATCCAATGTGGCGTTGCCCAGCCAAAGCCCGACCAAGTCGACGCTGCGGCCCAGTAATGCATTTTGCGCTGCGACAGAACTATTGCCTGGTCCCTCCAATTGAGCAGTTGGGCGACTTGAGTCACAACCAACCGACATCGTTGCCAAAACAATGAACAACAAGCCAACCCTATTGCGGTAATTCATCGTAAATTCCTTTTTACGTTGTTCGATTCGCGCTATCACTAATCGGCGAATCGCTATCGATCATCGCGACTTTTTAAACTCAAGTTGCAATTTTAGTCCGGCCAAATTCGGCGGTACCAACTTCATGGTTTCGGCGTCAATGAACTCGACTTGGTGTTGAGTTCGCTGCTGCGTCAATTCACACTCAATCGTTGCGATCTGTTTTGTTTCATCGAAGGACAACAGCCGCCATTGGCCGGTTTTTTGGGTTTGAATGTTGGGTAGATTCGTCACTGTATCTAATCGCCCGTTTCGATAAAACTGCAAACTGATTGAATGAGAGGCGGATGAGGCGGCCGCTTGCCCAGAAGGCCGGGTTTTTTCATCGATGTCCAGCGGCGATGCTTCATCGGCGAGCAAGCGATTCGGAAGTGCTTGCGAAGTCCAAGTCCCAACGAACTTTGATTGCTCCGATCCGCAACCGGCGGCGAAAGCAAGAAACGCTATCACAGCAGACCAATGAAAAACGCGATGACACTTGTGCATGTGGGCGACTCTTTGAATCAAATTGCGAACACCAACTGTCCGTCGCTAGCTTGCAATTCCATCGCGGTAAATCCTGCGGCGTGCGGACCTTTTGCTGATTATAGCGGTTGTGGCGGCCGATAAAGATGCTGAACACGTCTGACCATTGGCGTTTTTATTTGGGTGCGCGTTTTGCGTTCGGCAAATCGCACCGACAATAATTCGGCGGGGAGATTTTCATGGCGCGCAGATTGCTGGCAGCTTTGGTATTAGTGGCTACCGTTTCGATGAGCGGCTGCATGGGCATTCGCCACGTCGGTACAGGTTGCCAAGACAACTGCGATCAGTGCGACGGCAATTGTTCTCGTCCGATTCCGCGAGGGCCACTCGAAGGCTTGAGTATGGCGCATCGATCTCTAACGTGCAGCGGCGGTTGCGGCGAAGTTTACTATGGCGAATGGATTAGCACGCCGCCAGATTGCGTGGATCCCTGCGACGAATGTCAGGAATTCACCGGCGGCTGTCGCGACAAGTGCCTGCCATGCGGTCGGCTGCGCGGAATGTTTTCGGGACTAATTGGGCAGCGCTATCGCTGTGACACTTCGCGCGGGCTCTTCAATATTTGTGACATGTGCGCAGGCCCTTACAGCGATCCGGGCACCGGTCCTTGCTCAAGTTGCGGCGGCGATGAAGTCTACTCTGAAGGCGAATCCGTCGTGCTTGGTGACGGCGAATGGACCGACGATCGTATTGGGTCAGCCGAGCCCTCAGCGGAACTTGGGCAATTCAAGCCAATGCCCCGGGCTCGGTTCGCTTCATCGACTCGAACACTGTTACAGGCAACGCCAACCAAACCCGGTTGCAATTGCGGCAAGCATTAATCTGACAAGTTGTTCAGCGGATTTGTTTCGGCGGCTTAGTCCCAATACTGATCGTTTCTTCAACGTAAACGCGGAATCGTCCCCTATCTGTGGGAAATTCGCGTTGGGAAAACAAGGGGCGTCTTCCTGGCGGCCGATGCTTTCAAGAATTGATTAGTACGGCGATTAGCCCGGCGGCCAAGTCATCGCTCGGCCACCCAACAAATGAAAGTGCAAGTGCTGGACTGTTTGTCCGCCCCACTCTCCACAGTTGGTGACTACGCGATATCCATTTTCCAGTCGCTCGTTGCGTGCAAGCTCTGCGGCGACAATCAACAAGTGTCCCAACACGGATGAGTCATCCGGCAGGGCTTTGTCCAATCCCTCGATGCGTCGTTTGGGAATGATTAGCAAATGACAGGGAGCTTGCGGATTGATATCGCGAAAAGCTAGACAGCGATCGTCTTCAAAAACGATGTCTGCCGGAATCTCGCGATCGACAATCCGCTGGAAGATATTTTTTTCAGTCATATCGCAATGCGGCACTAGCCTACAGAGCCGATTTCAGCGAATCACGGTGACTTGAGAATTGGCCGTTAGGATGCCGAAAACGTCTTTGGCATCAGCCGTACTGAGTTGGATTGAGTCTTTTACGGCGGCAGGGTTTGCGGTGCAGACGCTAATGCCGTTGGCAAATTCCAGCTTCGTTTGACCGGCGGAATCAACGGCCAAGTTTTTCACGCTGAGCGGGCCGGCTTGCAGCGATTCGCATTTCGATGCGTCTATCGGAAACCGTCCGGCGTAGTATTGGTCCAGAAATAGGGTTAGTTCTTTCCGTTGCGAATCGATCTCCGCACGGAATGGTCCGCGCACGATTTTCAGTTCCAATCCTGGAGTCAGCGAGTTGTTTTCTGGAATTTTGGATCGATTAATATTCAGCAACAAATCCAGGGGAATGTTCCACTGCTTGGCGATCGAGTCAATCGTTTCACCGGCTTGAACAACGTGCGGAGTCGGCGACAATTGATGCTCGGTCGAGTAGATGACTTTGAATGCCAAAGCATCCAGCCACCGCAATAGCTCAGCGCGGTCGGCGTCCGAAATGTTTGCTTGGTAGTAGCCTGACAAGAGCTTTAACGACTGGGCAATTTCGCCTTTGCGGATATGCGAGTCAACGATTGGCCAAACAGCTTTGAGGTCCGTTAGAGAATTCATCGGTTCAAGTTGACGCAGGTCGGCGGCTATCGGAAGCGGCGGCGTAACCCTTGGAGCGACGTTTGGCGGAGCGATGTTCGGCAATGTGACCAACGGAGTAGTCGTCGCCGCATTTTTGAGATCAGCCTTCGACAAGGCCGTTGACGGGCTTGGAACGGGCGTCAACGGGCCGGTCATTATCGACGGACGATTCGCGGTGGGATCAACCAGATTGGGTACTGAGTTCAATGGAGCTGCAACAGGTATTGTTGGTGTCGATGGCGCGACGGTCGGAATTGGATTAGCGCTAGATGGAATTGGCGAAAGCGTAGGCGCCGTCATTTGATTTGCGAACGATGGCACGATTGGCATATTTTTTTCCGAATCCCAAGGGGGAGCGGTCATGTCAGTCGAATTACTCCGGACAACTTTGGGTTGCATGGTTTGGCCGACAGCTTTCTTCTCTGGCGAAGCCAAATTGTCAATCGTGGCGGAAATTGAATTTAATAACGACGACGGTTTCGCTTCTTCGGATTTCGGCACAGGCGCTGTTGGCGTGGGCGGAGTCAATTGCACAAAGAATTGGCCGTCCTTCGTCACGAGGGGATCGGGGGTATGGATGAGGCGATAAACGCCATACGATACACCGAGCAGGAATAAAATCGTGAAAGTGGATTTGAGCGAATTCACGCTAGTCCTCCTTGACCGAGCTTCGAGTTTTCCGGCCAGCGATAACGTGCTGGCAGCTTCAATTTGCGGACGAATAGTAGAAAACAGGCGGCTACAATGCCATAGCAGTTGTCCGTCTAGCGGATGAATCGGTAGTAGCATTCAGTCCGCGTTGACCGCGTGCCAGCAAGCAATGAAGTCATTCAGCTGGCGCATCGGGATTAGGACGTCTCGCCAACCGCAGTTTCTCGCGAGTCGACTCCAATCTTTGCGATAGTTCGGCTTCGAACCCTCGATCCACGGGATGATAGTATTCGCGGTCAACTCCGAGATAGTCTTGCGCGGCGACGCCGTCAGGCTCATTATGCGAATATTGATAACCGGTTCCGTGCTGCAATTGTCTCGCGCCGTCGTAGCCCGTTCCGCGCAAGTGTTTTGGAACGGGAATCACTCGTCGACTTTTGACATCCTCAATGGCTTGGCCGATCGCAACCGTCGACGCATTAGATTTGGGGGAGCAAGCCAAGTACGTGACCGTCTGAGCCAGGATGTATTTGCATTCCGGCAAGCCAATCTGTTCACACGCCGTAAAGCAACTCACAGCCAAAGGCATCGCGTGTGGATCGGCGTTGCCGATGTCTTCGCTGGCGAGGATAACGAGGCGGCGGCACAAGAACCGGATGTCCTCGCCACCTTCCAACATTCGAGCAAGCCAATACAAACCTGCATCTGGGTCGCTGCCACGGATACTCTTGATGAGAGCGCTGGCACAATCGTAATGCTCATCGCCGGTGGAGTCGTAAACATAAGATCGCTCAGCAGCCGAGTCGCGAATCGCTTGGGCCGTTATTCGCTTCTCAGCGCCGCGTGGCGATAGCGCGGCGATTTCCAAAACAGATAGGACTCGTCGCGCGTCGCCATCACTGATCTGGGATAGAACTTTGATGGCGTCGTGTTCGATGCCCAACCCTAACGAGCCCAATCCACATTCAGTATCGGTCAACGCGCGATTCACAAGTTCTGTGATGTCGTCCGTCGTCAACGCTTCAAACGAAAAGATCTTACTGCGGCTGAGCAAGGCACCGTTGACGGCAAAAAACGGATTCGCGGTCGTCGCTCCGACAAGGCTGACGACGCCGTTTTCAACATCGTCGAGCAAAGCGTCTTGTTGTGCACGATTAAAGCGGTGGATCTCGTCAATGAACAACAACGTCGACGAATCCCCGGCTGCGACAGCGTTGCGAGCTTGCTCGAGAACTTCGCGCAAGTCCTTGACGCCGTGCAAGACCGCACTCAACTGCACAAATTTGCGGTGCGTTTCGCTGGCCAGTATCCGAGCCAAAGTGGTTTTGCCGGTTCCAGGCGGCCCGAAGAAGATGGCCGAACCAATGCGATCGGCTTCGATCAAGCGGCGCAGCAACTGTTCCGATCCCAGCAAGTGCTTTTGACCAACGAATTCTTGTAGAGAGCGCGGGCGCATCCGCGCCGCCAGCGGTTGGACTTGCTTCAAATTCTCTTTTTCAGTCTTTTCGAAAAGCGACACAGGAACCTACTTTTGCCAACTAAACACATTGTCGTTTCTTGAATTTCATCGATCATCGCGCGATAAAAAAGGTGACCAGCATGATGACCCAAACGGCATCTAAAAAGTGCCAATAACTTGCACAATTATCGACGGTCCAATGGCACTCGTGATCGTACTTCTGTCGAGTGGCTTGGAGAAATACGAAACCGAGGAATATCAAACCACCAAAAACGTGCAGTGCGTGAACAAACGCCATCGTGAAGCACATGCCGTAGGACTTGGTTGCGCCATTGCTCTGCGAGAAATGCACATCGAGAAGTTGTCGTAAGCCAAATGCTTGGACGATAGTAAACGCCAACGCGGCGATCGCGGCAACCGAAAGCGAATTGAGAAATGGACGAATCCGATTGCGATGGATCGAGCTGACCGCTGTGTGCATTGAAATACTGACGGCCAACAGGATTAGCGTACTGAGCCAAAAACTTGCCGGCAGTTCGAGCGTCACGTACGAGATTTGATCTGGCCGCTGAAATGCGTTCGCCCGAATAATGCAATACGACAACATTCCGGCGGCAAAAAAAATGGCTAACGAAAGCAGCAGCAAAAAGAAAACAAGCTTGGCCCGATACAGGTCGGGGCGCGCTGACATCGACAGCCAGGATTTTTTGAGCATGGGCAAGCCTCTTCGGATTCACACCAAGTCCATTGTACGCGATGGACGATTCCTCGTACGGCCAGCGATGTGTCGTTTAACCTAGAGCCAGCGGCGAGAGCAACTTTGCAATGTCATCGCCGTCGCCGTTGGCTCCGGCTTAAACAAAATATCTCATTGGCGGCAACACGAATCGCATTTCCGACGCAGGAACTCTGGCTAGTGGCCAGATTCAAAAATGCAAACTACTTTTGTTGCGTCGGAGCACCAGGAAAAACGACATCTGGCCGACCGCTTTTGGGGAATTCGCGGATCGAGTCTTGATAGTGACGAGTGTCCATCAACGTGAAACCGATAAATAAGGTCGCGAACACAAACGACGAGAGAAATGCAAAGACGTTGAACCCTTTATCCCAATACATGTGCATGAAGAACAAAGCGACCAAGGTTGCCTTGACTAATGCGATTACGAGCGCGACCCACAAATCGTAATGCCCCAACGGCCAATCATTAGCAACCACGGTCAAAATCGTGAGCGCAACCAAAATAACAAAAATCGTCACCAATAAACGAATCGGTGTGACGTGCCCCGCCGCCGCATGACCGTGCTCGGAAGATTGATGTGCCATGGTCCGATCCGTTAATTAATTAGGTAAAGCAAAGGAAATAGGAAAATCCAAATCAAGTCAACCAAATGCCAATACAGTCCAACATAGTCCACCGGTCCGTAGTAATCGGCTCGCCAGTGACCCAAGATCGATCGGTATAAAAGCCACGACAATGCGATCATACCGCCAATGACGTGAAACGCGTGCAGCCCCGTCATGCAGTAATAAATACTGAAAAATATCCCGATGTCTTGGTCCAAGTGCGCGGGACCGAGGGCAACGTCACTAGTCTCCTTGGCAACCCCAGCGATGCCAGAATCAGGCAGCTTATGCTCCCCGTTCGCCGTTGTAGCCTCGTGTTTCTCAGAGGGAATATCGGCCGACGAATGATCATCAACTGGGCGCGCTGAATGATCGTCGTTGGCTGCAACAAGTTTGGCATCACGGGCCGTTTTCCAATTCATGTACACTTTGCCGCCAGCGGCTCCGAGAAAATATCCACCAAACATGATGGCCAGCGAAATGAAAAATACGAACAGATGTTGCTTGCCGAGCGATCGGTAAGTAAACGCAGCAATGACCGATCCGACCAAAAGCACAAGGAACGGAATGCTAAACAAGATCAAGTACTTCGAGATGCCATGTCCGACGTGTTCGTGCAAATTGAAGTAGGCTCGAACAAAAATGCCTTCGTCCCATTTGTGGCTATATTCGACCGCTTTGATACCAAGGAAAACTGCCGCACAAACCATCGTGAGGACCAAATACACGATGACTTTTTTGCGCTCGACCAATTGTGCCGAACGAACGGCCAAAGCCATCGTTAAGCTGCTAAATAGCAAAACGATCGTGTTGATGCCCCCCAAGCGTTTGTCCAAAAACGTCGACGCTTGGACAAAAATTTCCGGGTGGTGCGAACGGTACAAAGTGTAGGCACAAAAAAGTCCGCTGAAGAACAAAATCTCCGTCACGAGGAATAGCCAGATCCCCAACTTACCCGAATCGTATTGTTGTTCGGCCGTGTCGAAATGATGAGCGATAAACTCACCGTGGGTGTGGTGAGCCTGCTCGTCGTGGACGCTTTCGGCCAATTCTGTCGCTGTCATAAACTATCTCCAACTCAAATCATCTCGGCCCGCACGGATCCGACGAACAAGAACTTTTTTTTAACTGTGTTGTGGTTGAGTCGCCGGTTTGGGCGGCTCAAGGAATCGCCGGTGAACGTAGGAATCCAACTCTTCGTCGTAAACTTGAGTCGAGAAATCGTAGGGCTCGTTCATAATGACCTTGTGGTCAAAATTGTGAAATGACGGCGGCGAACTTGATTGCCATTCAAGTGATGCGGCACCCCACGGATTGCCTGAAACCGGCTTGCCTCTTTTCATCGCGTACAACAGAACTGCGTAGGCCAAAAATACGCCCAGGCCTAATACGTACGCACCAAACGTCGACCATTGATGGAAAATTTTGAATTCCGGGTCGTAATGAGCATAGCGCCGCATCATGCCTCGCGAACCCATCACGAATTGGGGAAGAAACGTCAGGTTAAATCCTGCGAAAACCAAAAACGCAGCCAAGCGTCCGAGCGTCTCGTTGTACATGCGCCCGGTAATCTTCGGCCACCAATGAAACAGGCCGCCTAACAGCGCAGTTAGAGTGCCACCCACCATTACGAAATGAAAGTGGGCCACAATAAAATACGTATCGTGCAAATGTCGATCGACCGAAATCGTCGCCAGAAACAAGCCGGTCAAGCCACCGACACCAAATAAGAGAATGAACGCTAACGCATAACACATCGGCGTCGTCAGTGCGATCGAGCCCTTGTACAACGTCCCCAACCAATTAAAGACTTTCACTGCAGATGGAACGGCTACCGTGAATGTGATCGCGCTAAACACCATGTTCATCACGACGGATTGCCCGCTGGTAAACATATGGTGTCCCCAAACCAAGAATCCCAAAAAGGCAATCGCCACGCTCGAAAAAGCAATGAACTTATAGCCGAAGATTTCTTTGCGGCTGTGAACTGAAATTATCTCGCTGATCACACCCATGCCGGGCAAGATCATGATGTACACAGCGGGATGGGAATAAAACCAAAAGAAATGTTGGAACAAGACTGGATCGCCACCCAACGCAGGATCAAAAATCGCGATGTGCAGAGTCCGCTCCGCGATCAAGAGCAACAAGGTAATGCCCAAGATCGGAGTCGCCAATATTTGAATAATGGCCGTTGAATATAACGCCCAAATGAACAGCGGCAATTGAAACCAGCCCATTCCGGGCGGACGCATCGTGTTCACCGTCACCAAAAAATTCAGCCCGGTAAAAATCGAACTGAAGCCAAGGATAAACGTTCCCATGGTCGCGTAGGTCACCCCGGTTTGCGTGCGAATGCTATACGGTGCGTAAAACGTCCAGCCAGTGTCTAAACCAGAAGTCAGCATGGCGATCAACAAGAACAATGTGCCGAACACCCAGAGGTAAAAACTACATAAGTTCAATCGTGGAAACGCAACGTCTTTAGCACCCAGCATCATCGGTAATACAAAGTTGCCCAGTGCTGCCGGGATGCTCGGGATAATAAACGCGAAGACCATGATCGCCCCGTGGAGGGTGAACATCTGGTTGTATTGCTTTTCGGAGAGAAAACCTCCCTCTGGTTGCAGCAATTGGGTTCTTAGGATCAACGCAAAAGTACCGGCCAGAAATAGAGCCGCCGAGACGCCAACCAAATACATGATCCCAATTCGCTTGTGATCGAGCGTCAGTGCCCAAGACAAGAACCCTTTGGATGCCGTGTAATAGTTTTTATCTGGCGTGTGTCCAAAAAGTTCACGGCGATTGGCAGTGGTGGTCATGGGATTACTCTGGGAAGTTCAATTCCCGGTTCGTGGGTTCAATTGCGGAATCGTGATCGGAAAAGTCTCTATTTCGGAGTCGCGTCGGCAGCCGTTGCCCCTAAACTCTTGATGAATTCGGCGATCCAATCGATCTGTTCGACGTTTAGTTCGCCTTTGAAAGATGGCATATTCTGATTCGGTGGCCCAAACGTGTCGACGATATCCTTTTGCGGTTCCATAAGCGAATCCATGATGTAGTTCTCATCAACTTTGCGATTGCCCCCCACCAGTTTTTCGTCGATTCCCCAACGTCCGTTGAGGTTGGGGCCGGTCATGCGTTTTCCGGTGGTGCTATGGCAACCGGCACACTTGATCGAGAACAGCCGTTGTCCATTTTCAATTCGGCCTTTGGAATCAACTTTTTTCTTTTCCCAGTCCCATGCAGTCGCGGCCAAGCGTTCTTTGTCCGTTAAGTAAACTTTGACGTTCGTTTTCATGTTGGAATGATTGTCCCCGCAATACTCAGCGCAATAAAGCCGAAACTCGCCCGTCTTGATTGGCCGCAACCAAGTTTTTGTGTAGCGGCCGGGAACGATGTCTTGCTTCTGTCGAAATGCGGGCACAAAAAAGCTGTGTAACACGTCCGCCGACTCCAGCCTGAATTCGTAATTCTTGAACTGTGTCAAATGAAGTTCTTTACTGAAGTCGCCGTTTTCGTACTCGAAAAGCCAATTGAATTGGGAGGCTTTGACTCGTACCACCTCAGCATTGTCGAAAGGAACTTGTTCGTCGAAATATCCTTCGGCACCCCATTTGAACATTAGAATTAGCAGCAAGCTCGGAAGGACGCTCCAGGCAATTTCCAAAGGCGTGTTGTGCGACGTACTCGGCTGCGGGTCCACGCCGGGTCGACGTCGATACTTGATCACCAAGTAAACCATGGCTCCGACGATGCCGGCGAAGAAAACGACACAGACCCAAAAAATAAAGTAATAAAGCCAGTCGGAATCTTTCGCGAATGACGACGCTTGTACCGGGAAGAAATACGACCCTTGCTGAAAGGTAGGCGCCTTGGGCGGGCCATCAGTTTGTGCCAAAAACCCAACTAATTGGTTCACGGATAAGCCATTCGCAATCATTACGCGACACCATTGGTTATTGATTTAGGATCCAACGATTTAATTTCCGGCGGGATTGCCGTTCGACGTCGAACAAGCCAATACGGGACCAAGCCAACCAACAAGGCAATCATCGTGAGCAAGCCGCCCACCGTCATGATTCGCTTGGCAACCAAAGTAGTTTTGCCAGTTATTGGGTCGTATTCGTAGCAACTGGTGAAGTACATGGCTTTATCAAAGATAGTGCCCACGCGCCCTTCGCCGGCCTCGATCAACGCGGGTCGAATCTTCTTTTCCAATTCGCCATCAAGTCCGTCCAAGTACCGGATAATTTGCCCTTGGGGTGAGCAGAAAATGAAAGCCGCAGGATGTGAAAATGAATCTTGTTCGGGGATATAGCGGAATCGGATCCCACACGCTTCGGTTGCTTGGCTAATCGCCGCCTCATTTCCGACCAAAAAATGCCAGCCGTCGACCGTTTCCAAGTTGCCGTAATTCGCCAAGTATTTCGATTTTGTTTCCTTGGCTTTTCCGGGCTTTTCACGCCAATCGAGGCTGATTGAGACGATTTGAAAATCTTTGTTGGGCACTAGGTCCATCGCAATCAGACCCGCCACGAGGCGATTAAACTGCACGATGCACATTCGCGGGCAGTCCGAATAATTGAATGACAAGATCACCGGTCGCCTGCCGTCAAAATAATCGCCCAAGGCCACGTAGTTGTTTTGATCATCGTGGAACTTCAATTCCAGCGGCACTGTTTCGCCAACTTGTTGATCGACGCCGATCCCCTGAGCAGGTTCGGGTTTTTCGCGCGACAATTGCGCATGGCTGAGCGGGCAGGCCGACAGCCAAATGCAGCTAATGACAATCGAAAATAAATGCCGAATTTTCATCGTTGGATTGAAAACGTGCTCGAAGGTTTACTGGTTACTATCGTTCTTGGTGAATGCCGCGACGGTTTCGGTCATCGCTTGTTCTATGGACAATCGCTCGATCGAAGGGTTGGCTGCAAGCTGTTCTTTTTGGACACTGATGGCGTCAACTGATTTTGAGTACTGAACGTCGTATGAACGTTTGCGAATCATGTTCATGTCCCATTGATAAGTCATTGCTTGAACGACAACGACGCTCAAATACGTCAAGATCGCGCTAACGATGCCGACCATCACTACCAGCGACGTGTTGATGTCGTCATAGCTTGGCTTTGTTTCGCCTGCAGGTGCATGTTCCGCAGCTCCCTGCGCTGAGTCGATATGAATCATGTCAAAACCTCGTTACGTATTCGTGTAATTCAGAGCTTCGCCAAGCCGAGGGTCTTTCAACGGGATGAGCGCTCGGTCGGACGCAATGAAACAGAATGCAGCAACAAAAAGTCCCCCAAGTCCAACGAAGCAAAATAATTCTGGAAGTCCAAGCACAAACGGCGCGGTATCTTTTCCATCAAATCCGAATTGCGGCATGATCACCCAGAAGTGGTCCACCCAATGCATCGCCAAAACGAATATCGTCGCCCCGATCATGAAGGGTCGGCTACGCTTTAGCGTTCGCGGCAACAAAAACAAAAACGGAACGAACAAATGACCTACCAACAAAATAATCGTAATTGTTCGCCAGCCGCTGTTCATGAATCGGTACTTGAACCAAAACGTTTCTTCCGGAATGTTCGCGTACCAAATCAGCATGTACTGGCCGAATTCGACGTATCCCCAAAATACGGTGAACGCCAACATCAGCTTCCCCAGATCCTGAATGTTGTCGATCGTAATTTCGTCCGTAACACGACCACTGCGCTGAAGCAGCAGTGACACCAAAGCGATAGTCGACGCTGCGCTAAGCACGCAGCCCGAAAAGAAGCAGACCGGGAACATGGTGCTGAACCACATGGGTGACAGCGACATTTGCCAATCGAAAGCGGCCACCACCAAAGTTATCGAGAACAAGATCATGAGCGGTGCGGAATATTTCTGCAGACGCGCCGTAATATTGAGATCGCCAGAGACGTCTTGCCGAAATGAATTTCCAACGAAAAACCAGGCCATCAAGCTCCAAACCACAAAGCAAATGATCGAGCGAATGCCGAAAAAACCGCCCGACAAGTAAACTTTTTTCAATTCTTCCATGCCGACCATTTGGTGGCCGGCGTAGGGAGTCGACCAGCCTTCATTGTTCCAAACATAAAGTCCGCCATAGCCCAAAATCGTTGGCAACAAAATCGGTAGGAAAAGTACAAATAATGGGATGATGGCCGCCGCGAGAAGTTCTGCGATGCGGCGAACCGTAACGCTCCAACCGGCTCGCGTTAGGTGTTGAATGTTGACAAAGAAAAGCGCGCCCAACGAAATCGTGGCGAAGAAGCAAAAATTCACCAGATATCCGTACGAGAATCTTTTGAAACCGCCGTTCACTCCTGGAAATAATGAAAAAGCTAAAGCCGCGCCGATACCGAGTACCCCGACTAGGGCGGCGATTGACATCAGCCGATAGCTGTCGTCGCCAAGCGAGATGACAGGCGATGTGATTTTTGCTGCTCGTTTATGTCGCATGTTGAATCAACTCGAACGGATACTAATTGCCTTTGGAATCTGCGGATGGCGAATCGGACTTGTCGGCAGCCTCGGACTTGGTTTCCGGGGACGGCGTCGCGGTTGGAGCAACCGGAATCACGGGGGGCGGTTCCTTCGCCCGAGCGGCTTGCAATGATTTCACGTACAGCACGATGGCCCAACGATCACGTGTGGGAATCTGACTGCCGTAGGGGCCCATCGTCGAACGACCATGAGTGATCGTGTCGAAAATTCTGCCGACTGGTTGAATAGTAACGGTCGGATCGTAAAGCGATTTGGCTTTGGTCCAAACCGCGTTTGAGGTGGCACCTTTTTGAATGGGCGAGCTCACGGCCAATTCCAGCGCACGCTCACTCACCAATCCGTTTCCGTCGCCAGCGTAGCCGTGGCAAACAGTGCAATAAATATTGAACCTAGCTCGGCCGCGTTCCACCATCGCTTGATCAACGGTTAAACCGGCTGGAAAAGTCGTGACCCATTCTGGCTCAGGGGGCAATACCGGAGCCGCCGGTTCTTGTCCAGCAACCGCAGGAGCGGGTTGCGGTAAGAGTGTCGGGTCGGGGATTTTTGTTCCTGCTTTGATCCCTCGAAACAACTCAATATCCGTCGTTAGCGAGCCTCGCCCAACGGTGCCTTCGGGTGGCAAACGCATCACCGTTTTGTCTTGAAAAAAGTATTTGGGCTCGCGGTTGTCGTACCAAATGGGTCCGACGTTTTGGGCTCCGAATCGATATTGCCAATCCATATCCGGCATAAAGTGAAGTCGCGGCGCTGGATTGGTCGCGTGTTGAGCGCGATAGATCATCGCCGGCGGCACCAACAGTAAAAGACCCAAAATTAGACCTGCCCGGCGCAAACTCAATGGGATTTTGTGATCGGTGAGATCCAATTGCACTCGCTCGATCGCGGACGCGCCCCATTGTTGCATTTGGCCTTGCGTCTGCTCGGCACTAAATTGCTTATCTTTTTTCTCAATCATCAGGAAAAAGCGGTCGTCGGTTGCGCGCTTGAATCGCTCGATTCGATGCAACGGGTTCGCGAGCCTGGGGAGCCGATTTAAAAACCACATGCCGAAAAACGTCGCAAATGCGCTGCTCAAGACGATGATTTCAAATGAAACTGGGATGTTTGCCGGCAAGCTCCACAACGGCTTGCCGCTAATGATAAAGTCGTAACCAGGGAAAATCGGCGAGAACGACGCAAGGTTTGCGTACCATTGCATTCCGACGCCTAACAAAACTCCGCCAAAGGCAACCGCCAAAACAAAAAACGGTAGCATCGTTCGGCGAGTTCCCATCGCTTGGTCAATGCCGTGCACAGGGAAAGGACTGAATGCGTCGAATTTCTTGTAACCTGAAAGACGAGCGTTTTCACAAGCGTCGGCCAAGGCATCTTGATCTTCAAACTCCGCCAATAGCCCGACCAATTCGGACTCGGGGCCGTGGACCGCGTGCGGTTTGGTGTGATGACCGTGAGTTTGCGTGGCGACCATGTTTCAACCAAAAATATTGTCCGCTAGGACTAGGAATGATGCGTTTTCGGCGCAACATTTTTGACTTCGGAAATAGCGACGGTTGGCAAGAACCGACAAAACAATAAGAACAAAGTGAAGAACAGACCAAAGCTGCCGAGGAGCATGCCGAAATCAACCCACGTCGGACGATAATACGTCCAACTCGACGGAAGGTAATCGCGACTGAGCGAAGTGACAATGATTACAAATCGCTCGAACCACATGCCGATGTTGACAAAAATGCAAATGATCACCATTAGCCAAGGAGACGTGCGAATGGACTTAAACCAAAACAGTTGGGGTATGAGCACATTGCAACTCACCATGATCCAGTACGCCCAAGAGTACCAACCGAAAACACGGTTTTTGAACGCAAATGATTCGGACTCCACTCCGCCATACCAAGCAATGAAGAACTCAATTCCGTAGGCACATCCAACCATCAAGCCAGTGGCAATGATGATCTTGTTCATGTTTTCCAAGTGGCGGATCGTGATCAAGTCTTTCAAACCAAACAACTCGCGGGCCGGCACTAGCAACGTGACGACCATCGCGAATCCGCTGAAGATCGCACCGGCGACAAAGTACGGCGGGAAGATGGTCGTATGCCAGCCTGGAACTTGGGAAACGGCAAAGTCAAAGCTAACAATCGTGTGTACGCTCAAAACCAACGGCGTCGAAAACGCGGCTAAAATCATGTAGGCAATTTCGTAGCGGTGCCAAGCGCGAGCTGAACCGGTCCAACCTAACGCGAACGTCCCGTACGCAATTTTGCTCCACTTGGTTTTGGCGCGGTCCCGCATCGTGGCCAAATCCGGCACGAGGCCCATGAACCAAAATAGTAGCGACACGGTGAAATAGGTTCCGACCGCGAAAACGTCCCACAGCAGCGGACTACGAAATTGAGGCCACAAGGCCAAATGTTCCGTGGGAATCGGAAACAGCCAATAAAACGCCCAGACGCGGCCGATATGAATTCCCGGAAATGTTCCTGCGCAAATAACGGCGAAGATCGTCATCGCTTCAGCGGCTCGATTGATTCCGGTCCGCCAGTTTTGGCGAAACAAGAACAGAATTGCTGAAATGAGTGTTCCGGCGTGGCCGATGCCGACCCAAAAAACAAAATTGACGATGTCAAACGCCCAGTATTCTGGACTAGTATTTCCCCAAACGCCAACGCCTTTAAGAAACAGGTGCATGATTAACGCACCAAACATCAGCGTGATCGGAAGCGAAATCCCAAGCGCGATGTACCACGCCAGCGGCGGCCGAGGACGCTCTGCCACATCGCAAACGACTCTCGTAATATCCCCGTAGTTCAAGCCGCCTAAAACCAACGGCGCACGTTCGCCGGGTCTTTCGATCGTATTGTCTACCTGATGTTCAACAGTCGTTGCCATGCTGGGACTCAATTACGTGTGGGATTCTGACGTTGGGTGTTTTTCCAAAGCCGGGTGTGGATTGCGAACGCGAGCCAAATATCGTGTTCGCGGAAGATTCCCCAATTGATCCAGCAATTGATAAGCGCGAACTTTGCGATGATTCTTGTGAACGTCGCTCGCAGGATCGGCCATGTTCCCGAAAACGAGTGCGCCCGTTGGACAAGCGTCCTGGCAAGCGGTCGTGATTTCGTTGGGGCCGATCGGGCGATGCTCGTTGCGAGATTTGATCTTGGTGTTTTGAATTCGCTGCACGCAGTAAGTACATTTTTCCATCACACCGCGGCTGCGAATGGTAACTTCGGGATTCATTCCCAATCCGCGCATTTGCTTTTCTTGTTCGTTGTAGATGCCTTCGGTCGGATACTTGATCAGCGTGACGGCTTCGCTGTAGTTCAAATAATTAAAGCGACGGACTTTATAGGGACAATTGTTGCCACAGTACCGCGTGCCGATGCAGCGGTTATAGACCATGTCGTTAAGTCCTTCGTCGCTGTGTACCGTGGCGGCAACTGGGCAGACGGTTTCGCAGGGTGCGTTCTCGCAATGTTGACACATCACTGGTTGGAATTTGAAATCGGCGTTCTCCGCGTCCGGGTCGTTGACGGGATCATCGACCACGTAGGCGTCAATTCGAATCCAATGCATCTCACGTCCGCGGATAACCTGGTCCTTGCCAACGATCGGCACGTTGTTCTCGGACTGGCAAGCGATGATGCAGGCGTTGCATCCGGTGCATTTTGAAAGATCGACCGACATGGCCCATTTGAACTTTTCGGAATACTTAGATCCCGGATTCAAACTCTTGTTTTCGAAATGCAAAGCCAGACCTTGCGGCCAATGCGTGTCATGTCCACCAGCATGTTCGTCGTGGACAACGTGCGAGGTTTCGTCTTGCGAAGGCGAATCTGCCGGTCGCTGCAATGAAGCATTGATCACCGGTAATTGCCGACCGTTTTTCGACGATTCGTTGTGGTCTGTTGCCGGAGCATGACCATGCCAATCCGGATCGTGCTCAGTTTTCAATTCCGATTCGTCGACCAGCGGTCCGTGCTCGGAAACGTATTTCTTGAAGTCATCAAAATTTCCGCCACGGATCAACGGGCTGTTGCCGCCGAGCCGAGTGCGAATGCCATCGCGTCCTACGTCGTCGAGCGTAAACGGATCCTGACTCAGCGCAAGGCGAACGCGGCGAGATGTTTCGACCAATTCAACGTCGGGCCGCGAGTACATTTGTGCGCTCGTGCGAAGTCGTCCAGTGTCGGCTCCGACCAATGGAATTCCTTTATCCACGTTGCCGCCAACTCGACCGACGAAAGTGCGACCATATCCGAGTGCCACGGTTACGGTGCCGTTGGCGTGTCCTGGCTGAATATGAACGGGCAACTCGATTTGCTTGCCGTCCAATTCGATTTTGACTATTTGGCCCTGATTCAAATTCTTAAGACGCGCGGTCTTGGGGCTAACCACAGCGGCATTGTCCCAAGTCAGCTTGGTAATGAAGTCGGGAAGCTCTTGGAGCCATCCGCAATTGGCAAATCGTCCGTCAAACAACTGTCGGCTCGGAGCAAAAACAAGTTCTAGTTTGCCCCCATCCCAATTCGATTTCCAATCCTTCAACGGGGTCAGCCGTTGGCTATCGACGATGGCGACATCGGTTTTCGATACTACGGAGTCGGCGACGAATCCCATGTGGACCGATTCAGCCCACAGATTGTCGACGTTTTCTTCTGGCAAAACCTCGGCCGCCGTTTCGCGGACAATTTCCAAGCCGGTTTTCTTTTCGCCGATCGCGGTTGACAAGAACTCGAGAATCGAACGACTGCTGAACAGAGGTGCGATCATGGGTTGAGCAATGCAAAATGTTCCGTTCAGCGAGCGACCATCCCCCCAGGCTTCCAGCGGGTGCGAAGCATTGGCAAACCAAATACACTCGCGCGATGTTTCGTTTTCAGTAAGCCCGACGTAAATGGTGTTTTTGACTTTTTTCAAGGCGTCCGCAAACTTAAGATCGGCGGGCGCGTCGTAGACTGGATTTCCATCCAAGATCAACAGCGTCGTGGCGAAACCCTCCATCGCGTCGGTCAACTCCTTGAGCTGTGACGCGTAGGGCGCTCGTTGGGAGGTTTCTGTAAACGTAATGGTCGTGCCCAGATTGCCGAGTGCCTGGTTGATGCGCCAAACCGCAGCGTGTACTTCGGGAGGCTGTGACCACCCGCAAACGACTGCGGCCGCACCCTTATTCGCGAGTAAATCTTCGATTATTGCAGCCAAGAATTTTTCTTTCTCGCCGCCGGCTGATGCTGGGTTATTGGCTTCCGCATCAATGCCCGTTTCCAACGCAGCAACAAACGATGCAATCTGCGCTGGCGCCAACGCCATCCGATGATCAGCCGATACCCCGACCAAAGAAAATTGACTTTCGATCGCGTAAACGCGGCTCATCCAGTCCTTGTCCGGGTTACGAGCGTCAGCAAACTCATGATTCGCGCGGACGGCCGGTCCACCCAAACTGAGAATGTCCGCATCAATTGTCACAAGTATTTTGCATTTGTCGTACGCAAATTGTGGGCGTAACGGTTTGCCGAATGCACGCTGGCAGCCCAGCAATTCGTTGTCGTTGCCGATTGCGGAATACTCAAACCATTTGGCACTTGGATACTTTGCGAGAAACCGTAGCTTGAGCCGATGAAGACTAGGAGATGAGTTTGGCTGGGTTAGCACGGCGACCGACCCGCCTTGATTGCCGGCGGCGCCGTCCATAATCGCTTGAAAAGCGGCTTCGAATGCTGGCCATGTCGAGTCCGTTCGCACGGAACCCGATTTTTGCGAAGGTTTCTGGCTGCGGTCCGGATCATACAAATCCAATATTCGGGCCTGTGAAAAGATGTCCGAAGCGCCATGCGAGTCAGGGTGATCGGGGTTGCCGTCGATTTTGATCGGACGCCCGTCCACCGTGTTGACTAACAACGGAATCGCGACCCCATCGAGATCTATGGTTGTCGCATAACGAACGTAAGCGCCGGGGTTGCGATCCTTGGGGCGAAATACGAAAGGTGCGACGTTTTCAACTTGGTATCGGCAACCAACCGCGCCGGTTAGCGCTAACGATGCACCCATCAATTGCAACCAGCGTCGGCGAGAAATTCCATCGCTAAATTCAGCCGCAGCTTGCGGAAACTCACGTTCCAGAGTTACGTACAAATCCCGAATCTCGTCGTTCGGTTCGACGACCGGCCATTGCACGCTCGGCGAGCGGGCGATCTGAGTCCCCTGATTCTCGTTCTTTAACGATGGCATGTTGAACAATTCGTAGAGGGATGAATTCCATTGATCGACAAAAGCAGTCGACCGAGGGCCGCTCGATCGATATTGGTTGTGCCCGCCAGCAGTTCGCTCTTGGTTATTTTCTGGTCTCGATCGGCATCGAGCGTCTCAGGTCGAGCCAACAATGATTTAGCGTTTTCTAGCGTCAAATTTCCATCCCCATCGGAATCCAACTGCGAAAAATCGCGATCGATTCGTTCATCGTAAATTTTGTCAAGTTCAGCGGGTGAAGGATTCCAATCAAGCGACGTAACAAACTCAACCGGGCGCACGTTGGCCTCAGGATTTCGATGACAGTCCAAGCACCATTTCATCGATAACGATTCGACTTGGGTGACGACATCCATTTTGTCGACGCGACCGTGGCAGGAAACGCAACTTACGCCCCGATTGACGTGAGCGCTGTGGTTGAAGTACACAAAATCCGGCAAGTCGTGGACTTTAATCCACAGGACCGGTTCTTTCGTTTCTAAGCTTGTGCGAATCGGTTTGAGCTTATCGCTGTCGGGATAAATAATGTTGAGCGTTGTGTTTTCCTTAACTCGATTGCCACCGTGACAATTGCCACAGGTCGCTGTCGCGGGAATTGCCGCAGACGCCATTTGCTCAACGGTGTTGTGGCAATAACGGCAATCAAGCTTTAGTTTGCCGGCGTGCAGCTTGTGGCTGTAGGGAACTGGTTGAATCGGAGCGTGGCCGACATTCACCGTCGATGGCAAGATTGCAGCGAACAAACAGGTCGCCAAATACCCACCGACCAAAACGAAAGCGATCAACAAAAAGACTATGAATTTGTTAATCCAGTTCGGAAAATGAAACTCATTCATCAGAATGGTTCCCCAAAAATGCCGGGAATCGTCGATCGGAAATTACATGCCTGTGCTGGTTCGCTCAGGCCGCGCAACAAGAGCGAAGCTGTAGAAATTTACGAGAAAACGTCATTGACGTCGAGATGCCAAAACGTCGCATGCTTTCGAGGGGGTCGATTTTTTCAGAACCGTTTTCAATCCGCCACGGGTACCAAGCAAAAATGGTCGTCGGAGTTTCTCTACGGAAGCATCTTCTTGAGTTTTCGTTGCAAGGTGCGCCGCGGAATATCCAATACCTCTGAGGCCGCTGAAATATTTCCTTCGCAGTCGGCAAGTACTCGCTGGATATGTTCCCATTCCGCTTGGGCAAGCGACGGGGGAGAGAAATCCGATTCAACCTCGATTACTTGAGATTCGAAAGCCGCAAGTATCTGGTCAGCATCGGCAGGCTTCGTGACATAATTGATCGCACCCAGTTTGATCGCGTCCACCGCGTTCGCAATGCTGCCGTACCCGGTCAACACGATCGTCTTGGTCTCTGGCGAAAGTCTCCGTAACTCTACCAAGAGTTCAATTCCCGACTTGCCAGGCATTTTCAAGTCGAGGACCGCAAACATGGGTGACTGGTGTTGTAAGCAAACCATTGCGGCGTCAAACCCGTCGGCGCAAAAAACAAGGAATCCTCTTCTTTCAAACGCGCGTCTCAAACGGGACCTCAACACCTCGTCATCATCGACGACGAGGATCGATGACGTTGCCGAACCTGGTACTTGAATCGACATGTCGCAAATTGTATTTCGATTGGTTGGCTCGAATCGCGGTGTCATTTGGCAAAGTGGAAATGCAAAACGCCGACGAAAAGCCGGCGTCGCATGGTTCAACATGGGCGAATTATTGTTTCGGCGTTCCCGCTGGCGTTGGCCGACGAGCGCCACCCTTGTTTCCAGCCGCCATAACACCCGCTTCGGATTCTTCTTCAGTTAATTCAGCGCCTGATGCATCCTTCTTCCCAAGTTCATCCATTTTTTTGACTTCGGCCGTACCGGTGGTCGGTGCGTCCGTATTTGTCGGTCGCGTTGTGCCGCCACAACCTAGTGACAAGGTAAGCACCAATCCGGCTGCGAATACAGCAATATTTTTGAACAAGTTACAACCCTCCATTTCAAATGATAAAAAGACAAGTAATCAGAGACGAGAAACCGCAAAATCGACAACGCTAAAAGTGATCGGCCAACAAGTTTGCTTTTGAACCTAAGCGTTCTGTCCCTAATCGTAAACTGAATGATGCGGATACTTCAAGTATCCCAGGGATAGATTTCTGCGATTGTTAGACCCGTAGGCTCGAATCAATATTCCGGCAATCAGCCAAATTGTATTTTCCAAGCAATTTATTGCGGCAATTATCCGAGGCGGTATTTCAGAATTTCTAGTTCAGCTTGGGATGATATTATTTTTCGAGTTCACATAACCGAGGTTTCTGACGCTACGGCCCAAGCTAGGACAAAGAAATTTGGAAACAAAAA
>JANMEB010000110.1:0-1102 GCA_031376585.1 Planctomycetota bacterium
TGTTGGAGGCGAAAATGTTGCCAGCCGCGGAGTAGCGACTCAGAGCAGCGTCGAAAGTTCGGGTTCGCCAGAGTTGGCCGTCGACGGCAACACCGGCGGAAAATTTACTGACAAGTCTGTGACGCACACCGCGATTTCGGACGACCCCTGGTGGGAAATAGATTTGCAGAGCTTGCAGAACGTCGAAAGGCTCGTGATTTGGAACCGCACCGATGACGGCGTGCAGCAGCGTCTGAGCGATTTCCAAGTATCCTTGTTGGACGAAAATCGAAATCCCGTTTGGCAACAACAAGTCCATGAGGTACCGAATCCTTCGCTCGAATTGGCCCCAAGCCGAGTTCGCAACGTCGAATTTGCCGCAGCCGTCGCCGACTATCAGCAAGATAAATTTCCCGCAGCCAGCGTGTTGGATCGAAAAGCGGACGAGACCATCGGTTGGGCCATTGGCGGAGCAACTCAGCAGCCACATCATTTAGTATTGGCCTTAGCCGAGCCACTAAAAATTCAGGAAGCTGGCACACTGCGCATTAAGATTGAGCAGAACTCGATTCATACCAACCATGTTTTGGGACGATTCAGGCTGAGCCTAACTTCGGACCGAAGCACGATCGCGCGTGCCAAACTGCCTCCCAAGTTACTTGAAATGGTAGAGCGGCCTGCCGATCAGCGCGATTCGAATCAACAATCCGAGCTGGCCAAGTATTTCCGAGAGCAAGTTGCCGACGAACTTGTCGTCCCACGCGCGCAGTTGATTGCGGCCAAGAAGCAGCTTTCAGAAATCCAGCCGTCGACTTCGGTTCTCGTGTTGCGAGAGCGGCAAGCAGAACGGCGAGTGACTCAATTGCAGTTTCGCGGAAACTATTTGGACTTGGGACCAGAAATGCAACCTGGCGTGCCGGCGGCCTTGGGTGCCATTTCAGCCAACGATTCAGTGAATCGATTGGCCCTCGCCCAATGGTTGGTGAACAACACAAATCCCTTGACGCCGCGTGTGCTGGTCAATCGATATTGGGAAACGATTTTCGGTCGCGGGCTGGTGGTTTCAAGCGAGGATTTTGGTCTGCAAGGTGATTTGCCGACGCATCCGGAGCTCTTGGATTGG
>JANMEB010000198.1:0-1922 GCA_031376585.1 Planctomycetota bacterium
TCGGGCTACGCCCTCACTTCGTTCGCACCGCCTAATCACTGAAGAATCAACCTTAACTACTCAACAACCCGTACTCTCATAACCCCTGGTACAGAAAACGGGGGCAGCCCACAACCTCGCACACTATGGAAGAAAAACCAAGTGGCGAATAATCCCTGCTGCGTCGTTTCAAAACCCTCGCTGAGAAAGTGTTGCCCCTTGTCAAGAGTTGATCCCGTTCCTAAGCCATCCCGACAGCGGCAGCAAACAGATTCGCCGCGCAGAGAGGGCGATTGCCGAATCCTCGCAAGCCGCAAACGAGATCCGCCGGATCGACAAACGAATCAAATGAAAACCGAAATCAGGGTCTGATATCGTGTAGTTAACCCCGTGCGGTTTACTTTTTGCGTCGGCGGTACAGCACGATTCCAACTCCCGCGATCCCGAGCAATGCCAGGCTCGATGGTTCAGGTATGGAATTCAATTGAAACAATACCGATCCGGATGCAGTAGCTCCTGGGTCAGCCGATGGAATCGCTTGCGTGACAACGACTGCTTGCCAATAGTACTGGTTACCCGCCGTCAAAAAGCCCGTCAGGCTCCCTTGAAGATCGTTATAATAGTTTCCTGCAATATTACCGAGCGATAACGTTGTTACACCAACGTTCTGTTGAGTATTGTTAAACACGTAGGCGTTATTTGTGAGATCGTACAAACTCGCACCGAAAGTAGTGAAACCATCGCTATTGGTGAAACTTCCGCTGATCGAGTAGGCGTTGTTGGCGTTGGCCGTAAAGTACAAAATTCCTTGCCCATAGCTGTAGTCAGATTGGACTCCAAGCCGGGTTTGACTGTACGTGTTCGAAAGAGCCGTTGACGAATAAGCACTTGTGTGCGTACTCGAAAAACCGGGAAGCATTGCGAAAACGGTGGCTCCGGCCAGACTGCTTGAAAAATCAGCGACAGAACTCGCCTTTGACTCGTCGTAAACGGCGGCATACGTTTCAGCACTCGTACCAGTAATATCCGCTCGTGATTGAGACGTCACAGCCATCCCAACGGCGAAAACGCAAGCTACAACTAAAAGTTTCTGCATGGAGGCTTCCTCAATAAAAACGGGACGGCAAATTATTGCGAATAGGTTTTGGACAACAGACCTAAGACCGCGAACTTGTCACATCCTAATTTGCCGTTTTTATCAGTCAATCCGGGACATCAGGAATTTTGCGTCGCTTCGCCGCGTCAGACGCGTCCAGTAATCGCGCGGATTTGGCCCGGCATTGTGAGTCTAGGGAGCAACTCTTGACACTTGACAACGCCAGGTGAGTTCGATGCTTTCGCCATTGCTATGGCACGATGGATGCAAGTGGAAAATGCCGACACCAACTAACGTCACGGTCTGAGTCAATAAACGCAATTCGATAGTTCGCGGTGAACCCCAAACGCTCCTGGAAACTACTCGCGTGTCGTGCGTGCAACGCCGTTTCAAAAAAGGTTTTCACGAACCAATTCTTAGAATCGTTTTGAGAAAATGCGTGAAAACGGTTCCTAGTATCTCTCCTGAGGCACCCGTTGCAATGATTGTTGACGAAGTGTCTTCTTTCAAAAAATAGTTCTCTCCGGATGGCCATCCGGAGAGAACGGCGGCTTGTAGATCGTTGGTTCCTGGGTCCTTGAGACCGAGTGTCAGCGTGATCGCAAGCCGTTTCATTTCAAACCCGAACCGTCGCATGAGCCGCAATCTTGCGAGCTCGAATTTACTAGGAAGGGACAAAATGATTTCTTTGGCTTACTCGTTTTCGAAGTTCGTTGGTATCGATGTCTCCAAAGACTCGCTCGATGTTGCCGCCAATGGCCAAGCGCTGGTCAACATCGCAAACACCAAGCAGGCAATCAACGCCTGGATCAAAACTCTCGCCGAAGCGGCCACGACTATCGTCGTC
>JANMEB010000216.1:0-2994 GCA_031376585.1 Planctomycetota bacterium
TTGGGCAAAGGCGTGATGTGGATCGCGCACGTCTCCGACAAGCCCGAATCGGATTGGATCACGGAGCGTCATAGCCAGCACTTGGCCTGCAATCAATGTGGCCAAAGTTACGAGCGACTTTCGCCGCATCATTTTTCGTTCAACAGTCCGCTTGGTTGGTGTCCCGATTGCCAAGGGCTCGGCGTTCAGTTGGGCGCAGATCCGAACTCGTTGCTCCGCTCACCCGAAATGACGCTTCGCGACGGCGCTATGTTGCTTTGGCCAAACTTACAATTGCCGATAGCCAGCGCGATGTTGCAAGCTCTTGCCGCAGCGACGAACATTCCGCTAAGCATTCCCTTCAATCAATTGGACGCGCGCCATCGTCGACTGCTGTTGTACGGTACTGGAGAGCGCTGGATTCAAGTCGAATCAAAACAGCTTGGTGCTAAATTCGCATTTCAATTCAAAGGCTTGTTTCCCACCTTGGAAGAAGCCTCGCGACTGTCGGCGGGCGTCCGACAGAGGATGATGACATTCATTGACGAAGTCGATTGCGGTGTTTGCATGGGGAGCCGTTTGCGAGTCGATGCGGCCGCGGCCCGCTTTCGCGAATTGACGATGGACCAAATTTGCCGGACGCCTCTCGGCCGATTGACGCAAGTCGTCCAAGAATGGCAACTCGATAAGCGCGAAAGCAAAATCGCGGGCGAAATCATGCGCGAAGTCAAAAACCGAGTCGAGTTTTTGATCGAAGTCGGCCTCGAATATCTAACCCTCGGTCGGGGTGCCAATTCGCTTTCTAACGGCGAAGCCCAACGAATCCGCTTGGCCAGTCAACTTGGCAGCGGACTGTGCGGAGTACTGTATGTGTTGGATGAACCCACCGTCGGGCTTCATCCGCGCGACAATCGCCGCTTGCTAAAAGCGTTGCATCGTTTGCGCGATTTGGGTAACACGCTGATCGTCGTCGAGCACGATCGAGAGGTCATTGCGTCGGCGGATGAGGTCTGCGATTTCGGTCCACGCGCGGGAACCGAAGGCGGGGAAATCGTGGCTCAAGCACCGCCGGCCGAACTGCCGCGCAAACGTGGTTCCGTAACCGGGCCGTATCTCAACGGCAAAAAATCGATTCCGATTCCTACCAATCGCCGACCTGTGCTTGCCACGGATATCGGTGCCGGCCGAAAGCGCCGCGCTACGGGCAATGCCCCGCGCAGTACTACAGCCAAAGACGATCATTCGTCCAAAGCAACCTTTGACGCACCGGTCCTCGCCGTCGATTCGCTGAAGATCATTGGAGCCAGTCATCACAATTTGAAAAACGTCAACGTCGAAATTCCGCTTCACGTACTCACGGCAATAACGGGCCCAAGCGGCTGCGGTAAAAGTTCGCTGGTAAACGATGTGTTGTATCAAGCCCTAGCTCACCGGTTGCATCGTGCGACGACGACTCCTGGCGCGCACCAACGGATCGAAGGCATACAGCACATCAACAAAGTCATTCGCGTTGACCAGACTCCGCTCGGAAACACTCCCACGTCGACTCCGGCAACGTACACCGGTGTGTTTGATTTGATTCGCGAGTTGTTCGCCCATCTTCCGACGGCCAAGGTCCGCGGTTTTTCGGCGCGGCGATTTAGCTTCAATGTCCCAGGAGGACGATGCGAAGACTGCGAAGGGAACGGGCAAAAGAGAATCGAAATGCACTTCCTCCCCGACGTGTGGGTCCAGTGCGAAGCGTGCCAAGGTCGTCGCTACAACGAAGAGACTTTGGCCGTGCAGTTTCACGGCAATTCGATCAACGACGTGCTCGAAATGACTTGTGGGCAAGCCGTCAAACTCTTTAACGAAATCGCCGCCGTCCGCCGAATTTTGCAGACGCTCTGCGATGTCGGTTTGGATTACGTCCGCTTGGGACAAAGCGCACCGACGCTGTCCGGTGGCGAAGCCCAACGAGTCAAGATGGCTGCGGAACTCGCGCGGCCCGATACGGGGCGAACGCTGTACTTGTTGGACGAGCCGACGACAGGGTTGCACTTTGATGACTTGGCAAGATTGCTCGAAGTGCTTCACCGGCTCGTCGATTTGGGCAATTCGGTTGTGTTGATCGAGCACAACCTCGACGTGATCAAGAACGCCGATTGGGTCATTGATCTCGGACCCGAAGCCGGCGCTGACGGCGGACAAGTCATCGCCGTTGGAACGCCCGAAATGATCGCGGCGTACGCAACCAAAGCCGCTTCGGCCGCAGGTCGCAAACAGAACTTGCCGCGCTCGTACACCGGCGAGTACCTCGCCGAGTTTTTGCAGCGTGATGAACGAGCTGTCCGAAAGACTCAAAAGCCCGTTGCGGAACCGATCGCTGCCAAGATCGATGTACGCCGCATTGCGGGTAATGTTGCGTTGCCCTGGGAGTCCGACGGTAGGAAATGGCATTCGAAGGATCGCGTCGGCCGCGACGGCAAACCCGCGCAGTGGGACGGTGAAATCTTGAGCCGCGTGGTCGACTACATCGCCGAGAACAGCGAATTCGCCGACGCCGATTGGTCGCAACGCTCGGTCGTCGAGATTACGGCGAACAATAAATCGCTGGGTTGGTTTTTTCACGCCATTACCGGCGAGTCATGGCTGCTGAAAATGAAGTTCCGCGTTCGTCGTGGAACTTTTAAACGGGATGAATTGCAAGAACAATTGCCGCTGAAGACTCTCAACGAACTGGAGGATGTGCCACGGTATGGCAATCAACCGCGCGTTAAAGTCCAGCAGCGCGGCCACTTCCAAGAAATCGAAATCCACGCGAACACGTTGAGTGAAATCGACACGCCGAATTTTTGGAAGTTCATCGATTCGGCGATCGCCGGATTTCAGTTGCGGCTCGATCGCGTCGATTCGAACTTGGAAGAGCACATGCCGTGGACCAAGCTCGGCGAAAAATGGCACTACCTGCGCAAAGGCTTTCCGGCGGGCCAAGAAATCTTGTGGGATGTCAAGCTACTGGAAGAATTAATCGGC
>JANMEB010000218.1:0-19912 GCA_031376585.1 Planctomycetota bacterium
AAAGATTGGCGTCATCATACCAGCCAATTTTTCCGAACGCTTGTTGCATGGCGAGCAGGCGTTGGTTCAAGTCCTGATCGACGGGAGCGATTCACAAATCGCCACGACCGCACAAAACTCGATGCAGCTTTTGGGCCAAAATATTTCGATTCAGATGGCTCGCCAGAAAGGCGACTCGTTGCAACTGGCACCGTCGCGAGATGCGGCCGGACGCGGGACTTTGCCACTCGAAATTCGCACGCGATTGCTTTACAACCCGGACCTCAAGAGTTCCAACTTCTTTGTGCCGGGTTTGGTCGGAATCATCTTGCAACTGGTTACGCTGTTCTTAACCTCGTTCGCCGTGGTTCGAGAACGGGAACTCGGAACACTTGAACAGCTTTTCGTAACTCCCGTCGGCCGATCGGGGCTGATGCTGGGCAAACTTGTGCCGTACGCCGTGGTCGGTGCGGTCGAAGTCCTGATCATGCTCGCCGTGATGATTTACCTGTTCGGCGTTCCAATCAATGGAAGTATTGGATTGCTCCTTGCATTGTCGTTATTGTTTACCGTCTGCTCATTGGGTTTGGGGCTGTTTATTTCGACGATCGCCAAGACCCAACTGGAGGCTTTTCAATTTGCGTTTATTGTCATGCTGCCCTCGATTTTGCTGTCCGGATTCGTGTTTCCACGGGCCGAAATGCCGCTGCCAATTTATGTAGTGTCTTTTGCCCTGCCCGCGACTTATTTCATTGAAATCTTGCGCGGCATCATTTTACGGGGTGCCGAATTGGCGGATCTAGTGCCATCGATCACGGGCTTGACGATTTGCTGCATCGTCGTGCTACTGGCCAGTATTTTACGTTTTCGCAAGCGATTGAGTTGAACAATCCACCCTGACGAAGCCGAAATCGTTTGGTATATTTGCAGCGTCAAGCGTTGAGTCCGAAGTGATTAAACGCCATTGTTTCAAGTGGCCAAACGGCCGTTCACATTCGTCAAAAAGGAGTTCGGAATCATGGGTAAAGGCAACAACAGCCAGAAGAACGACAAGAAAAACAAAAAGGTCAAAAAGGATACCAAAGCTGCTGCACCGAAGGCTCCCAACAAGAAATAATTTCCACGGGCCAGATTGGCTCGTTCGTTGGGCGCCAAGCAAATCGGCGCTTGACGCCGGCGAATGCCATCGAGCGTTGCTTGAACCTTGGATACTTGAAAGGCACTGGTCTCAAAGCCAGTGCCTTTTTTGATAAGCCAAATTTTCGCTCGCCAGTATTGTACTTGCAACTAGCCTACGCAGTCGACTTGAACTTCGGCTCGAAGACTCGCGAAGTCCAATCCTTATTTGTTGTCAGCCGTATGATCTTTTCCAGTTGACTACGGTGCCTCGCCAAGAAGCTTTGCGATGGGACGGTCCAGGCCAAGGCGATGAGGTAACGCAATGCGTAGCTTCCCGTCGCGTCCGAAACAATAAGCACTCGGAAAGCTTGGGACGACAAACCTTTTTTGCAATTCGCCATCTTGATCAATCAAATTGGGCCACGGTTTCGGATGCTTCTCAAGATATGTTTCGACAGTTTCGGATCCAGTCTGCGAATGAATGGTCAATATCTGAAATCCTTGATCACCGTAACGATCCCGCAGTCGTTCGAGTTCAGGCACAAAATTCAGGCACGGGCCGCACCATGTCCCCCAAAATTCTACAAACACAACTTTGCCATCAAGTTTCTTCTTCAAATCTTCAGTCATCGCCGATCCCAACATCTTCTCCAACGTCATGCCTTCAAGTGCATCAAGGCTCGAACGGCCTTCATCGGGTACTTGGCGGTAAAAGCTGTCATTGCCAATCGCAATCTTTCCAGTCGCTGGTCGGAATTCCCTCAAATCGAAATGCTCCAGACGACTAAATCTTTCTCGAAGCCGCTTTTTCGACGTATCGTCGAGCAAACTTGTGCCGACCGAAAGCCATTTCAGATTGGACAATTGCCCAAGGCTCTCGATACTGACCTCAGAAATAAAACCATCGATTGACAGTGATTCCAGGTGATTACATTTGCACAACTCGCTGACCCCAACATCGGTCATGATACCGCATTGATTTGTCCGAAAACCGCGCAAGCTATTGTTTTGCCTTATCCAGGCGACGACCGAGTCATCGCAAAACCCGGCCATGATCTCAATTCTTTGCAGAGTTTTCGCCTCACCGATGAATGACCAATCACCAGGATCTAGCGTATTGAGCCAAATCTGAATTGAATTCAGGTTTGGAATTTGAGCCAGGGCTGAAAGGCCGAAAGGACGGTTTTCGACGCTCAAAAATAAAGAGTCGAGACTTCGAAGTTGTTTCGGTGATGTTAGCAATGTTCCATCAAAATCAGGTACTGATAAACTTAGGTAGTTAAGACTTTCGCATTGGCAAATTGCGTCGGCAATCTCTGGTGTGAATTTGACCTGAGACAGCTCTAGCCGCTTCAGACGAGAGTTGGCACGAATCGCGTTCGCCAATTGCTGTTCCGATACATTTGCGCCTAGTTTCGAAATTCGCAACGTGCGGAAATCAGAACGTTGCGACAATTTCTGGAGTTGTTCGGCCGACAAGCTGCTGAGTTCGGGGAGTTCCCGGATTTTATCCATGCCCAAAAGTATGTTTGGCAGAATCTGTTCCTGATGCTCGGACAACGGAACATTAAATGAGATCGCTTCCATGTTCCTTAAGTCAGCGAGATTTTCGATGAATCCATCGGCAATTTCGGGTTCGCCTTGAATACGAAGCGTGCGCAATCGTACGAGCTTTCCGATCGAATCCAGGAAATCTTTGTCAAGTTGTCCCCCACTCCAATTAGCAAGCGCAAGCCGTTTGAGTTTTGGCAGAGCTACATGATAATTCTCCGGAGCGTTTTTCGTTACGTTCACATTCAATGCGATCAAGTTGGGAACTTGACTAAGCGCGTCGATAACCTCGATTGCGTTGGCGTCGAACGAAACCGTAATGCACAAGGGAGCCTGATGATGTCCAAACCGAAGGATTTCTTCGGCACTCAAGCTCTCGCCGTCATAGTAATATTGAAGTTGGGGACACTGTAATATTGAAGTTGGGGACACTTCGCCGCCCACAGCGCGATTGTCTGATGAAGAGCGAGAGAATCTTCTCTTTGTCTGCAATGCAAGCGTTGCAATTGCGGCAATCCGTTCAATAAATTGGCATCGGCGTTTGTTACCTGACAATTGATAAGGACCAATTCGCGAAGGGTTTCGATTCTTTCAAGACTTTTGAATAATGAATCCGACAGCGTCGCGTTACTTAGTTCGATGCGTTGAATTCCAGTGGCTGGCAATCCAGCAAAAAATTCTTCATAGCCCTCAGTGGCATTGACGTCAATACCGACATAGGCGTCGTCGGTTATGCGCACCTCTCCAGCGGCGACACTGATCGCTTCCCCGGTCCAATCGAAATCAAAAAAACCAGTCAGGTTATCGGAGAGTTTAGGAATGTCATAAACCTTGGCGGTCGCGTGCTTCCAGCCCGTCGGAAAAGTAAGCGTTCGTTCTTGGCACAGACATTCCAAGGGATACGCACTGGCGATAATTATGAAAAGAAGACACCATCCAAATATGAAATCTTTCCCATAACAAACACGCTGAAGCTTGGATGGACTCATTGTGGTTCCAGATTCGTTTTGCGGCATGCGTTTACCGGATAAGGAATCCAAGTAAACTGCTGACCTAGCGGTGATCACCCAGCGGTCGGAGAGGATGATCCATTCGAAAAACGCGAGACTGGAAGAGTGGCTGGATCGCTTTGTTCGTCCGCTTTGAAAGCAGTAAAGCGGGCTGGAAGCGTAACGTAAACGCGACCATCGGACGATTCTCTACGGCGGATATCTGCAAGAATCAAGTCAAGGTCGTTCCCAAATTTTGCAGCTAGTTGGTGCCGCATATCGCGAATCTCATCAGTTATTGAATCGGACATCTCAGGCCTCCATTAGTTCATCTGGAGTACAAATAATAGGTGGAACAAAACCTGCGTCTCGACAAACTCGTTCGATTGCTGAACGAGTCGTTGGATTCACAATATGTTTGAAATTCCAACTAACCAAATATTCTAATCCGTGGATCGCTGCAAGGGAAATGTGAACCGCGTCGCGCGGTTCGGTTTTCGGTACGGCAAAATTGTCGATCAATCGGCGAGCCAGTTCGTCTACCGCTGGAGACGTAGACACAAACTCTAGTGATTCCAACGCAGCCAGTCGTTCCGTCGCGGCCTCAGGATCGCCGAAAGAACACTCGTCGGCAACGACCTTGGAAACAAAGAAGCGGTATTTCTCGACCGCAGAAGGCCACCAAATCCGTGTTACGGTCTGGCGACCAGCGACAATTGGGTCGTTCAGAAGCCTGCCCACGAGGTGGCCGATGATCGTTGTCTCAATGTAGGCTGTTTGCTGTGACATTAATTTTTAAGGACGAATGCGCGCCAAAAGACGCGGCGCACCCGAGCACGCAATGTTGACGTAGCATTACTCTTCTGATTTTAGATCGATGATCAATGACGAAAATTGTTTGATGGCGGAGAAGCGATCATCGGGCTTGATCGCGAGACAGCGTTCGACGGCGCGGCCAAGTTTTTCGTTGAGCTTGGGTCGGTATTTGAAGATGCTGGTTGCAGGGCGGCTGTCATGGGCCAAGGCACCGATGCCAGAGGTGTCGGTCGATTCCCACGGATGCGCGAAAGTCAGCATGCGATAAGCGGTGACGCCAAAGGCGAAAACATCGACGCGTAGGTCGGTGGGTCGACGGCGTACGATTTCGGGTGCCATATACTGAGGCGTCCCCGTGCGGTTTCCGGGAAGGCGATAATCGGGTTTGTCAGGAACGGTCAAGCCAAAGTCGATCAGCTTGATATCGGTGACTTCGACATTGCAAATGAAATTGCGCGGGCAAATGTCGCGGTGAATAAACCCGGCATCGTGCACGGCTTGAATGGCGTCCGCCATCTTTTTTAGAAACGGCAATCGATTGGCGATCATGCGTTCATCGCGCGTCTTGAGAAGTGAACTTAGACCGGGACCTTCGATGTACTCCATGAGGATGTATTCTTGGCCAGATAAGGTGAGTCCAAATTCGTAGGTTTCAACGATGCTGGGGTGGCGAATCTGCATCGCGATTTCGCCTTCGGATGGTTTGTCGAGCCCTTTGAAACGGGCTTTGAACAATGCACTTTTTTCCGCATCGAGAAATTTCAAGCCGAGCGTGCGTCCGGTCGTGATTTCGCGCGCAACGCGAAATTTGGACATCGTGCCACTGAACGCTTGTTGTTGTAGTTGAAAGCGCGAGGAGACATCCAAACGTGAACTGGACGACGAGCTGGCCAAGAATTTTTTGAAGCGATCCAAAAGGCCCATATTTACCTGCAACGAGAGTTCATCCGATCGTGGCACGACCGTCCGGCAAATTTTCAGCTTATTTGCCGCAATAATCGATGGTTCGGGCGATTTCCGTTTTTAAGCGGTCGCGCGAAATGATCCGGTCGATATAGCCATGCTTAAGCAAAAACTCACTAGTTTGGAAGCCTTCCGGCAGCTCGATTCGAATGGTCGCTTTTATGGTGCGTGGGCCCGCGAAACCGATTAAGGCTTTGGGCTCAGCATAAACGAAATCTCCCAGAGACGCAAAGCTCGCGGCGACGCCGCCCATCGTAGGATTAGTAAGGACCGAAATGAATAATCCGCCGGCTTGGTCGTAACGAGCCAATGCCGCTGAGACCTTGGCCATTTGCATAAGTGATAAAATTCCTTCGTGCATTCGGGCTCCGCCGCCCGAACCGCTGATGATGATAAGCGGAAGCTGTTGGCTCGTCGCGCGCTCGATTAATCGAGTCAAGCGTTCTCCGACCACTGAGCCCATGCTCCCCATGATAAATTGCGAATCGGTCACGCCGAATGCGACTCGGCGAGCGCGAATCATTCCGGCTCCGGTAACGGCCGCATCGCGCAAGCCCGATTTTCGCTGTTCGTCGACCAAGCGATCTTTGTATGGTTTGGTGTCGACGAATTCGAGCGGGTCCGTAGGCATTAATTGCTCGTCCCACGGCTCAAACGTCCCGGCGTCGAGTACATGCTCGATTCGCTGGCGGGCTGAAACAAAAAAGTGATAGTCACATTCGGGACAGACGCCAAGACGCTTGTCGGCTTCCTTGCGAAAGATGGCGGCTTTGCAACCGGGGCAGCGCACCCACTTGTCTTTGGGAAATGCTCGATTGCGAACGCGGTCGTTTGACACTGGTTTTTCTATCGACATTGCGTTGTGAACTTCCCCGAATTGGGACTGGCTCAAGATGAAACCCAAAACATTTAGGGCGGCGGCCCGAAAAATGGCTCGCCGCTAACCAATTCCATTCTAGCAGCCCGTTGAAAAAGGTGCTTGGAACCAAGGGCACTGCGGAATGCGTATTCGGGGAAACTACTGACTCGCGTCGATGGCTTGCAACCTCGCCCCTCGCGCCACACTCCTCAATTCCTTGGCGTTAGTGATTCCTCGCGTCGAGACCGACGACCGAAATCAACTCCCAATCCGCGATCCGCTGTTCGGCATCCCAGAAATTTTCGATAGGATCGGAAACTAACTGAGAGCGCACAATGCTGGCCAGTGGTTCGGCAGCAATGACAGCGACGGTGCCCGACTTCGTACGCCGAATAAGTCGATTCAAGAAGTGTTTCACGCGATCCTCGGCGTGATTGAAAGTTTCTCCGCCTGGTGGTGCAACACTTTCTGGGTGTTCTGCCCACAACCGATAAATGCGCGGTTGGGTTTGTCTTAATTCATCGAATCGCTTGCCTTCCCATAGCCCGTGATCGAGGTTGTGTAAGTCGTCGTCAATGCGAACTCGTGCGTTAGTTCGCGAGGCCAGTGCTTCTGCCGTTTGCCGTGCACTGATGCAGGGAGATGTATAAATGGCGTCAACATGCTGAAGGCCAATTTTTTCAATGAGCTTCTCGACTTGATGGACCCCATTGGGGCTGAGCGGCAAGTCCAGATTTCCTTTGATGCGACCTTGTTCATCCAGCACCGTGGCCCCTGGACGAATCAACAAGATTTGCAATCCGGCGGCCGAGGCCAAAGTTGCCTTGGCCGCTAAGTCTCGTTCGACGAGAGACATCGTTTTCATATTTGACTTTTCAAAAAAGCAATCGGAACGAATACAAGAAAATGGAAGCCGCCGTCAAGTTCGACTAGCCGGACGGGACGAAGTTTCGATTTTTTTTTGCAGCTTGCTGACAGCGTTTCCGTAGTCGGATTGGCCGAAAATAGCCGATCCCACCACAAGCCAATCCGCGCCGCTGGCAACGCATTGACCAATGGTTGCTTCGTTCACACCGCCATCGACTTCGAGGATGACGTCGGCGGAAAGTGCTCGCAACGGCGAAAGTTTGGCGAGCGGATCGGCAAGGAATTTTTGGCCACCGAATCCTGCTTGAACGGTCATGACCAAAACCAAATCACAAAGTTCGATATTTGCGACCGCAGCGTCGATCGGCGTCCCGGGATTAAGTGCGAGACCTGCCGCGCAGCCCGCGTCGCGAATCGTTCGCAGCAGTGGCCCGGGGTCTGCCACGGCTTCGGCGTGAAAGGTCACAATGTTCGCGCCCATATCGCAAAATTGCGAAACGTATTTTTCGGGGTGAACCATCATCAGGTGTACGTCGAGTGGTAAATCTGTTAGTTGCCGAAATGCTTTGACGATGGTTAGGCCGTAGGAAAAATTGGGGACGAAACAGCCGTCCATGACATCTAGGTGCAGAGCCTCGACTCCGGCGTCTTCCAGCAAGCGAACTTCGCGCTGCAAATTGCCGAAATCACACAACAACATTGACGGCAAGATCGTCGGATTGCTTTTGCGCAAGCGCGAGATGTCGAACCCGTGGGCCATATCCGTCAATTCGAGACTTGCGACTCCGCCGCAAACTCCTTTCAAAACGGATCGAAAGGATTGGCAGGAAATTAAGCCGAAATTCTGTCGGCAAGTTGAACGTGAATTTTACCATGAGACTACGCGCCCGCTAGTTCAAAATGTGGAGGCAATGTCGCAAGTTCCATTGGCAGCTAGACTTACGCGACAAGATTGCGTAAGTGTTACAACTGTGTTGTATCGTTTCGCGCAGGTCTTGCAAAATCGCCAAAAGTGTTTACAGCAGGTCTGGTCACCAAAATTCGCCTTGCCATTTGTGTCTGAACTACCAGTTTGCGTCGGAAGCATGTTGGGCTCACTCCTCAAGCCTGCAGTCGACGATTGTTGACCCCGTTGTACAGGTCAGACAGAATGGGGCATTGAAACTTTGAATGAGGCGGCACCGGCTATCAACATGAGTATTTTCGGAATTGGAACCGATATCGTGGAGGTGCCGCGCATCGCAATGATGATTCAGAAGCATGGCGAGCAGTTCGTGCAACGCATTTATACGCCGCACGAAATTGGTTACTGCTCTGCGAACAAGGCATCTAATCAGCATTTTGCGGGACGGTGGGCTGCCAAGGAAGCGATCCTCAAAGCCATGGGAACCGGCTGGTCCAAAGGAGTCCATTGGACCGATATCGAAATCCGAAACGAGCCGGGTGGACGCCCGAAAGTTCGGCTTGGTGGCGCGGCGAGGATTTTGTGCGAACAGCAGGGCATCGCGGAAATTCTCATTACTATTTCGCATTGCCGGACGTTTGCAGTGGCTTATGCATTAGCCGTTCGGCACACTAACGATGAAACGACATAATTCCGTCGCGACGCCGTTAGATCTTCAAATTCTCCAGAGCGATTCGATGCAGCATGAAGTTGACGAAAAGTGGATGAGACTGGCCATGGACCTGGCCCGGCGAGGCGAAGGCTTTGTAGAGCCTAATCCCATGGTCGGCTGCGTCTTGGTCCGTGACGAACGAGCGATCGGCGAAGGCTATCACCAGCGTTTTGGCGACGCCCACGCCGAAGTCAACGCGTTGAGTGGAGCATCCGATGCTGCTGGCGCTACGGTGTTCGTTACACTAGAACCTTGCTGCCATCAGGGCCAAACGGGCCCGTGTACAAACGCTTTGCTCCAAGCCAAAGTCGCGCGAGTGGTTGTTGCAACCCTGGATCCATTTCCGAAAGTTTCAGGTGCCGGCGTCAAACAACTTCGCGATGCCGGAGTCCAAGTCGACGTGGGATGTCTTGAGCCAGAGGCCCAGTATTTGAACGCTCCCTATTTCAAACGAGTGCAATCGGGCCGACCATGGGTCATCGCCAAGTGGGCCATGACACTGGACGGGAAAATTGCGACAGCGTCGCTCGACAGCCGCTGGATCAGTGGCGAATCGTCGCGCCAGTTCGTGCACCAAATTCGCGGTCGCGTCGATGCGATCATCGTTGGCTCACGAACGGCGCAGCACGATGATCCGCTGCTGACGGCCCGCCCGCCTGGCCCGCGCTTGGCAACGCGAGTCGTTTTCGATTCGCGTTTGGAGCTTTCGCCAAGCAGTCAACTGGTCCGATCGGTGGCTGATGCGCCCGTGCTGCTGGTCGCCCAAAATCCGGCGCGAGAACGTCGGCAAGTGTTCGAGAATCTCGGCTGCCAAGTCTTCGACGCGACAGCTTCCCAAAGCAACTCCAGCCTCGACATGGTTCTGGAGGAATTGGGTCGTCGCGGAATGACCAATGTTTTGCTCGAAGGGGGCAGCATGCTGCTGGGCTCTTTTTTTGATGCGCGGCAGATCGACGAAGCCATCGTGTTCGTCGCTCCCAAGCTCGTCGGGGGCGAGGCGGCGCTTTCTCCGATCGATGGCCAAGGCATTTCGCAAATCAGCGACGCAATCCAACTTGGTGATTTCACATCGACTCGAATTGGCGAGGATATTTGTTTGCGTGGGCGGTTGGCGTGGGAAGCAATATCACAATGACACCTCATCGCGTTGTCGTTGCGACCGATATCCCATTTTGGCTAAAGGCTAACGGTGCGCAACAGCGTATGTCGGCCGTGTGGCGCATGCTTCAACGCGAGCCATTTGAAGCAATCGTTTTCTTTTTGGGATCGAGCAATCAAATCGCGGTCGACGCAGCCCGCGCCAAAGGCATTCCGATCTTACCGTTCAAAGCGAAAAGTTCCGCCAACTTGATCGGTTCGGCCATCGCGAAAATACGAAGCTTGGCGTCGAACGATCGTGCGAATACCGGCAGCAAATCCGAGCCGTCGCTGACTTTGCAAGATTATCGTTGGCCCGCTGCCGAACTACAATTTCGAGCTTTGTTAAACCAGTTCTCTCCCGACACCATCGTTTTCGAATATGTAACGATGGGGTACTTGGCCGACGTTGCCCGCGCGACGGTGCCGACGGCTCGACTTGTTTTGGACAGTCACGACGTTCTGCATCGGCGCTGCGCACAGTTCACTGCGGCCGGCTACCGACATTGGTTGCAGATCAGTGAAAAGGAAGAAATCGATGCGGCCCGACGTTTCGACGTGATCCTGGCTATTCAAGACGACGAGGCCGAATGGTTTCGACGCGCCGCGCCCCAAGCGATCGTATTGCCGGTCGGACACAGCTTTGACTTCGGGCGGATCAAACCCCGATGGTACACATCGCCGGAGCGAACTTTTGTTGTCGGCTACTTCGGTTCCAATAACGGATCCAATGTTGATGCGATCACCACTTTCGTTAAATTGGCTTGGCCCAAAATCGTTGCGGCAAACCAATCGGTCGAGTTATTGATCGGCGGCACCATTGTCGACGCAGCGGCCGTCGGCCAATGCCTCACCGCTCCACACGTTCGGTCGCAACGAAATTACGCTTCGCCGGACGCGTTCTATGAAGTTGTCGATTTGGTTGTCAATCCAGTTCGATTTGGCACCGGACTGAAAATCAAAACAGTGGAAGCACTCGCGCATGGCTGCCCGGTGGTAACAACGAGCGGCGGCCGAATCGGAATCCCTCAGTCGTTCGAAGAGACTTGCGTTGCGGTCGAACAAATCGAACAGATGGCGGAACCGATAATAGCCCGACTGTCCGATCCATCCGCGCTACTTGAGCTATCCCGCAAAACATATGAGTTGGCCAGGGCCGAATTTTCGGAAGATCGAATTCTCGGCGAGTTTCGCCGGTTGTTACTGGGAGAAACCGACCCTCCGCTGGCGAAAACGTCTCCCAAGCCCTGAAAATTGCTTGTAAAATCGGCTTTCGACCGGTATTTTGAAATAAGTGGTCGAACGAAAAAAGAATTCGTCGCCGCCATTGCAGTTCCGTCTCGCCATTTTTTTCGAGTCCGATATGAGCCGCTCAACGCCGCATTTTCATCCGCGCAAAAAATTGCGGTGCGGGTTTACTTTGATCGAGTTGTTGGTTGTCATTTCGATCATTGGAATCTTGATGTCGCTGTTGCTACCTGCGGTCCAAGCCGTGCGCGAATCGGCTCGCAGGACTCAATGTAAAAACAACTTGCACCAACTTGCACTCGCGACGACGAATTATCATGACGCGATCGGACGATTGCCACCCGCCCGCCCGGCCGATGGATTTCTGACGTGGTATGTATTCATTATGCCGTTCATAGAAGGAAACTCGCTTTATTCAAGATTTGATATTGCGGCACCCTATGCGGACCAAGATCCAGACGTCCTCAAGATCAATATAAAGACTTTCAACTGCCCGTCGCGACGAGTCGATGGCGGCGTCAGCTTTTTTGAAACGACCGGCGAGCCCGTCGGTGCGGTTGGCGACTACGTTGGAAACGCGGGCACTTCGGAATTCTTTCCCGGCGATGTATGGGCGTTGTTCGATTTGGAAGTCGATGGCGTCATCAATTCGGGGCTGGCGTCCGAAAACCCTGTCGTTGCCGGTCGGCTCGTTCGTCCGGTCAGGGGGCGCATCGGATTGTCCGCAATTAAAGACGGGACCAGCCATACTTTTCTGTTCGGTGAGAAAGCATTGAATTTGGATCACCAACGTGAGCCAGGAGGCTGGGGTGATGGTTCGATTTACAACGGCAACGAACCGGCATCTTCGATGCGGCTCGGCGGAATTGGGATGCCAATGGCCACGACTCAAGACTACCCGGCACCAGGCCCCGGCGCAATTCCTGTGTTCGGTTCGGCCCATTCTGCAACCGTCAATTTTGGGTTCGTCGACGGCCACGTGGCCAGCATTCCTGAGTCGGTTGATGAACTTGTTCTTCGACTTTTGTGCTCGCGCCGCGACGGTGAACCTGTCGAAGATTTTTAACTAGAATAGAGACTTTGTCACGTCCTGGCCAACATTTCGATTTCTGCCGAAAGTCCCGCGATGCCGCAGTCCAGTGTCTTTTTCGTCGGTTCGGCGGCAGAAGTCGCTCATCATGTGCAACCGCTGCGTGCGCGGATCGATCTTCAAATCGTCGCCCCGGACGACGTTTCCCGAATCGCCAAGCCCGGCGACGTTGCAATTTTCTTTAGCGAGCATTTTGATCGCTTTCGCGAATGCAGCCGTATTTTGAGCGACCATTCGGTCGCAACGATTTACGCGATTGACGGAATTTTGGAATGGCGTAACGCATGGGAAAATCGCCCAGACGAACCGGCCTGTCCGTGGACGATGCGCCCCGCATTGGCTCACAAAGTTGCTTGTATCGGTCGTCATCAATCGCGTATTCTCCGAGATTGGGGGAACGGTGAAAATATTGAAGTCGTTGGTCTGCCGCGTTTGGATGAGCTTGTCGCAAATGGCGAATTCCAATCAAACCGGGCGCCCCATGCTGAAGGTCCATTCCGCTTGCTCGTGATGACTGCCAAGTGGCCTGGGTTTACTCCGGAGCAAGTCGCTCGCACTCTTGGCTCGCTTCGGGACTTGCGAGATTGGCTAAGCAATCATCCGACGCTCAATGGTCAACCAATCGAAGTGATTTGGCGGTTGACTCGCGGCCTCGAAAAAGAGTTGGAGGTTTGCAACACGCTTTCGGAAACCAACGGAAACGAACTGACCGAGATTCTTTCGCGCGTCAACGCGGTTGTCACGACTCCGTCAACAGCAATGCTTGAAGCGATGTTACACGGCTTGCCCACGGCGTCGCTCGACTATCACGATGTTCCAAGCTACGTGCAGCCCGCTTGGACGATTGGCCATGCCGGGGCGATTGGCCCGGTTCTCGCCGGGCTACAAAATCCGCCCGCCAATAGAATGCACTTTCAACGAATGCTATTGCGCGACGAATTGGAGTGCGCTGGATCCGCCGCGAACCGAATGGCAACACTCATACAACAAATGCAAGTCGTTGCCGCAGAATGTTTGCGCGAGGGTCGGGCACTTTCTTTTCCAGCGGGATTGCTGCCGCTTGAGCCGTGCGAAAAAACAGAATTGCCGGCGACCGAGTTGTTTTCCCAACACGCGGCATTTCGCGAAACGGATCCTCGTCGATTACAGGCCGAATTGGCACACTCGCGGCGCGAGATTGCTTTGTTACAGTCCCAAATCGAGCAATTACAGGGCGAATTGGGCCAGGCGCACACCATCTTTGATCAAATCAATCGTCATCCAATTGCTGGTCCCGTGGTTCGATTGCGACAAAAATTGATCGAAAAGTTCGGTCAATGGTCTGTACAGAAAGCTAAACTTGAATCGTTGAAAAAGTCGCAATAGGAAAGCTGGTAAACCGCCGATTCACAACCGTCCTATGATCTCGTCGCTGCACCCTTCGATTTCGCCCGATCCGACCGTAAACGCGGGCGACCCGATCGTCATGTGTGCGGCGGACAATGCTTACGTGATTCCCTTGGCGGTCACTTTGACGAGCGCTGCCAAACACTTGTCGCCCGGCAGCCGGATGCTGGTTTATTTGATCGATACGGGCATCGATGAATTGAATTGGATCGGACTCAAGGAATCACTCTCGCTCGCGCCGGTCGATATCGTGCATGTGCCCGTCGATGTCGAGCGGCTTCGCCATTTGAAGACATCGCATCACATTTCGCATACGGCGTTCGTTCGCTTGTTGGCTGCGGAATGGTTGCCGACGAACATCGACCGAGTCATTTATCTCGATTCCGACCTGCTGTTTCGCGATGACTTGAGTAAGATTTGGAATATCGACCTTGGAAGCGAGATAATTGCAGCGGTGCCCGATATTGCTTGTCCATTTATCGATGCTCGGCACGCGCGATGTAATTTTCGACGGTCGAGTCCGTACATGGCGACATTGTCCCCGGTGCGGAATTGGCGAAAGCTTGGGCTCGACCCAGCGGCTCCTTACTTCAATAGCGGTGTGATGTTGATTGATCTGAAGGCGTGGCGACGCGAGCGACTCGGCGATCAGTTTTTAAAATGCTTGGCGGACAACGAGCGACACGTCTGGTGCTGGGATCAATACGCGCTCAACGTGGTGCTCGCCGAACGCTGGAAGACACTGCCAGTTCGCTGGAACCAAGGAACGCATTTGTTCGAATATCCGACGCCGCAACATTGTCCGGTGGGCGTGGCCGAATACCGCGAAATGATAGATGATCCGGCGGTGATTCATTTCACTACGGAGTTCAAGCCCTGGCGGTACGGCTCTCGGCACCCGCAACGCGATTTATATTTCGAAGCGCTACAGGAGACCGAGTGGCGCGATTGGTTGCCGATAAAGGCTGACGTTTCGTTGCGAAATGTTTGGCAATCCGCCGCAGTGGCAATTCAGAAGCGGACCACCATCGGGTTGCGCAAGCTCATCGCGCTTTTGGATCGCTCGGTTCAATTAAAAACGCCGAACCGCGTTTTCGACACCGTCGAAATGCCCCCAGCCAGTGATGGCAGCCAAGTTCCAACGATAGGCTGACGTCATGAGCGTACGTCATCCAAAAGTGGTCACTCATGCGGGTTACACCGCGAAAAACAGCGAATCCGCCGACAAGTCTCATGCGCGATGGTCAATCTTTTCCATTCCAAAGCCTTTTGTTGGACGCGATGGGATTGCCCAACGGAACGCAATCGGAAGTTGGCTGCGACTCATTCCAGGCGAACAAATTTTAATTTTGGGTGACGCTCCTGGAACCGCAGATGCTGCTCAAGAATTCGGGCTTCAATATGTCGCTGCGCTCGACCACAACGAACGCGGAACACCGCTGCTCAACAACGCATTTGCAACTGCCACGAAATTGTTTCGCAGCGAGTTGTTGATGTACGTCAACGCCGACATCATGCTTGACGACGACATGGGTTGGGCAATGGCAAGACTTCTCGGCGAAGTGCATAGTCGGTTTTTGGGAATTGGCCGCCGCGTAAATATCGACGTTGAAGGAGCAATTGATTGGCGTGACCCAAACGATCTAGGGTGGCTGCGGCAACGAGCGTCGTCGGGAACTCGCGAGTCAGTATTGTGCAAAGATTATTTCGTCTTCCCGCGCGGCTGGTTTGCGAACGTGCCCGCTTTTGCCGTGGGGCGCGGCAATTGGGATAACTGGATGGTTTTCGCAGCCAAGAAGATGAAAATGAAAGTCATCGACTTATCGTCATGTGCGATTGCGATCCACCCAAACCACGGACACGATCACGTGGAAGGCGGCCGACGAGCCGCGTATGTCCATGGCGCTGAAGCCCGCATCAATCAAAGGCTAGCCGGTGGTCGTCATTGGATTCGCGGATCGACGTCTAATTGGAAGCTTACCCCAACGGCACTTCGGCCCCAACTGTTGGCCCGATTTCAACTCCCTTTCTGGCGCGACCTTCCCCGTATCGCTCGATTGGCATGGAAGCTTTTTCGCCGTTGATTTAGGGCGCTAACTGGTTGAATCGCAATCTGTGTCGAACATCGATTTTTTCGGTCGGCAATTTTGCTTTCGAAAAATTCGGTTTCTAATTGAACAAAAAAAACTTCGCGACCAAATTTCTTTCGTCGCGAAGCATTTTGTTGTTGCCAAATTACGATTGAGGTTTTTGAAACCGTCGAGTCGTTCGATGCCTTACACCTGTACTAAACGTAGTAAAAGTTGTCTTCGGAGGTAACGTCGGAATTCCATTCGAATTCAGACATCCAACCTGCGGAGGTCCAGTACCAATTCTTAACCACGAATGTATCGGCTCCCGCCCCGCCAACCTGATAATCAAGTTGGCCATCAATGCCGCCGTATAGGAAGTCGTTGCCGTTTCCGCCGTACAAGCTATCCTCTCCGGAATCGCCATACATATAGTCGTTGCCGTCGCCGCCAATCATCGTGTCGTTGCCAAGGCCGCCTTGCAAGTTATCGTTACCGCTTCCACCTATGATCGCGTCGTTGCCTGCTTCGCCAAACAACACATCTGCTTCGGTTCCGCCATCCAGGTAGTCGTTGCCGTCCTCCCCATGGATTTCGTCTAAGCCTGCTTCGCCGTACATCCAGTCCTTGTCGGCACCGCCAAACAGTTTGTCGTTTTCTGTACCGCCGTACATTGAATCGGAACCGGCTTCACCGTACAAGTAGTCGATTCCGGCCTCGCCGTAAAGATAATCGCCTTCCGAACCACCTAAGAGGTAATCACTGTCCAAGCCGCCCTTGAGCGTGTCGATGCCGGCGTCCCCGTACAGATAATCCAAGCCGGATTCGCCATAGACGCCGTCATTGCCAGCTCCGCCAAACATATAGTCGTTATCAAATCCACCAGCCATCGTATCGTCGCCGGCGTCGCCATACATGATGTCATTTCCGGCGCTGCCGTACATCAAGTCATTGCCATCGCCACCGTACATTACGTCATTGCCAAACCCACCGTAAAGTCGGTCGATACCAGCTTGCCCGCTCAGATAATCGCGGCTCGAACCGCCCGACAAAGTGTCGTCGCCGGCCCCACCGTAAGCCACCGAATAAGCAGCCGTCGCATTGGTCATTTTGTCATTGCCGTTTCCAGCTTGGTATTCCACCGTTTCGCCAGCCAAATTAATCCCTGCGGAAAGTGTTCCTTGCGAGATGTTGAGCGTGTCGTTTCCGTTGAGTCCATTGAACACGATCTTGTTGACGTTTGCGATCGATTTCGTTCTGTCAGAATGTGAAGCTGATCCGTCGGCCCTGCCAACATACAAGTCAACTTTCACGTTGCTGCCATCGTACTTCACGTTTACTACGTCGGCGTATTGATCGCCGTTGACCGTCAGAATTCCGGTCGAAGAGCTGAAACTAAAGCCAGACATCATTTGTCGGTCTTCCAATGATTCCAAGGACAAGGTTGCAAAGCTAAATTCGTTTTCGCGTGTTTCGTTTTTGCGGAACATGGTAAATCTCCCGGATTAAATTTGTTAAAAACGTTGTCTCACCATTGACTAAGCGGTAGGGCCGAAAACCTGTTACACAAAAAATCGGAATTCTCCAAGAACCGCTCGAAATTACCGCGAAAACCTGCCAAAATTCCGACAAAACCCCGCATTTTCGCCGTTTTTCAGCGTTTTGAAAAACAGTCGCCCAGAGGTCGGAACGGCGACTGGATCTATGGAAAAAATCACTTGGCGAAAACGGACACCTCGCACCGTCGCGCGCGAGTTAGGCGAGCGGCAGATGAAGATTTACCCGCAGATCAGCCGTTGGGCGCTAGCCCGCGGTTTGCTGAACCTGACGCAAGTGCTTTCCGGCGGATAATTGGCAGGTTACTTACCGTCGCTCGCCTTAAAAGAATTTTTGCCGCTTGAATCACGGGGCGATTTGATTGAATCGAAAGCCGCCGTTGGCAGAAATGATTTGGCCGGAAATAAAACTCGCTTGCGAGGATGATAGAAAAGCAACGATCTGCGCGATGTCGTTGGGTGTACCCCAGCGCGACATGAGTGACTCTTGGGTCGCGCGGACTTGCCATGCTTCGGAAGCGGACTGGCCCCAAGCGGTTCGAATCCAACCAGGTGCAACGCAATTGACGCGGACTTCGGGTGCAAGCGACTGAGCAAGGCTTTTGGTGGCAGCCATAATAGCGCCTTTGGTTGTGCCGAATAGCTCGCCACTGTCTCCGGCCATGCCTTGCGAAGCTTGATCCCAACCCATGTTGAGAATCGAAAACCGACCAGGCATTGCATTGGTGGATCGCGACAAGGCTTGCATTCGCCGCCCGACGTCTCGCGTGAATAAAATCGTTGGAAGCACATCTGTTTTCCAAAGCACTTCTATCTTTTCTGCGAACGACGCATTGCTCAGTTCGCCGGTCAGAACATCGGCCCCGGCGTTGTTGATCCAAATATCGACCGATCCAAACGCGGCCCACGCTCTTTCCACAAAACGATCGCGTTGATCGACGTTACAGAAATCAGCTTGCAAATAAGCTACCCGTCGGCCCATTTGGTTTATTTCACCGACCAGTTCCTCTAGCGCCGTGATTGAATGACAACCGTGAAGCACGATATCGGCACCGCATTCCGCAAGGCGCAACGCGATTGCGCGCCCAATTCCAGACGAAGACCCGGTGACGGCAGCGATTGTGTTTTCCAAGCTCATTGGGCGTTGCCTTCTTTACTGGATCGAGGGGGCCAGTCCCCAATTTGCTCGAAGACTACGCAAAATGGCGACCGACCCCAACGGTTTTTCCGTTGGCAATTGAAAACATGCCGCTTCCACTTCGCTGCGAACGAGGACTTTGTCGCCATAAAAAGAAATTGTATTCCAACAGACGCCGTCGATTGTCTTGATCCGTCCAAGTTCCCGATAGGCGGTCGGGTTTAAATCGATGAGGATAAGTTGCCCGTCTTCCGTGTGGGCCAAAATGTGTTTTCCAACAAGAACGATTTGGCCATGACCGAATCTTTCGGGCGCTCTCCAGCGCCGCACGCCGTCTTTTAGATCAACGCATTCGAGAATTTCGCTCGAAAGTGCGTAAGCAAAACCATCGCGTACGACAGGGTTCGTCAGTTTCGTTTTGAGAACGCGGCGGCTTTTCCAAACGGACGTTGCGACAAAAGTTCGCTCGTCTTTCGGTTCAAGCTGTATCAGTTCGCCACCCAAGCCGTAGCCTTTGGTCACCAAAATTGAATTCTCGCCGACCAAAGTCGCTTGTGAAGTATTCGCGTCGCCGCTTGAGCTGCCGCTTCGCTGGTGATACCACAATTCCGTGCCATCGCTGGGATCGTGCCCTGTTACCGAGCTTTCGTTGACGATCACGACTTGCGGTTTGCCGCCAATTTCGCAGATGACCGGCGAGCCGTAACCGGGTGGTTGATTGCCACCATACCAAACGACTTTGCCGGTCTGGCGGTCGAGTGCCACGAGCGTTTGGGTCGCGCTGAGCGGAACAATGACCAATGATTCATAAATCAATGGCGATGCGGCACGCCCCCACGAAACATTGGACTGTTCGACGTTGTACGCTTCGCCTCGGCCGTTTTTCTGATCAAGCACTGGAATATTGGCCAATTTCAACAAATCCACTTCCCAAATCGGTTTTCCGTTGGCACCGTCCAAGCAACACAGATTCCCGACTCCTCCCAGCGCAAAGACTCGGCCTTCGTAGATCGTTGGCGTACCGCGCGGGCCGACGCCACCAAGTATATTTTCGTGGCGTCGCCGAATTTCATAATTCCAAACGAGCGTCCCGTCATCGACACGATAACACGACACGCATTCCTGTTCGCCGACTTGTTGCATGGTCACCGCGAAGCCGTTGCGCGTCGCGAAGCCGGACCAGCCAAGTCCGATCGGCTGCTTCCACAGAAGTTTTGGTGGGCTTTGTTGCCAATCTGCTTCGAGTGAAATCGAATCGAAGATAGCTGATCGATTGGGACCAAGGAATTGTGGAAAGTCGGCTGCGGATTCCGGAACGAGATCGGCGATACCATGGGCTTGGCCAATCGCTACAGCCTTGCCCCAAAATCTGGTTCGCCCGCCGCGCAAGCCCATACCCCCGTCGAAAATCGGTTCCAACAAGACGAGCGGAATAACGAACGCCAAAACGATCGCCATCGACCAACCGAGCCGCTTCAGAAAGTTCCAACTGGAAAAAAACAAAATCCACAAGATCGCGCCAAGGAAAG
>JANMEB010000231.1:0-20549 GCA_031376585.1 Planctomycetota bacterium
CGGATCGACGAGCTTTTCATGAAACGTGCCGTCCTTCACATCGAGTAATGAGGCGCAGCGGCTCATGTCGAAGGGGCCGATAGCCCTGCGGGACAACTCAACCATCACGCATTTGGCACCCACCAGCGCGGCGATGTCACGTCCGAGGCTGCGCATGTACGTTCCGCTGCTACAAAAGCACTCGATCTCGAAATACGGAAATTCATAGCGAATTAATCGATTAGAATGAATCGTCACCGCGCGAGGCTGCATCGTGAATTCTCGTCCACGATGGGCAAGTCGATAAGCGCGTTTTCCGTTGACCCTGATGGCTGAAAAGGCAGGCGGCGTCTGCTCAATGGTGCCAACTAATTGGGCAATGGCGGCAAGCATCGCGTCTTGGCTTGGGTGCGTATCCATCGGCACCGGGCGACATTCGCGTTCCAGGTCGTCTGATTCGCTTTCGACGCCAAGCTGAAATTGAGCCACGTATTGCTTGGCCATGCCATGAACATAAGGTACCAGGCGCGTGGCTAGGCCGATGGCCAACACGAGAACGCCGGAGGCGAGCGGATCTAAAGTACCAGCATGGCCAACCTTTACGCCGGAGGCATTCTCCATCGCATCGACGATTCGGCGAGAATTAACTCCGCGTGGTTTATGGACAGGCAAAAGTGCAAACATGGCTAGTGGTCCGTCAAGCTCAAGGATTCGGGTTCCAACCATTAGCCGTTTGGGCTCTAGCCTCGGTTTTTTGTGAAGGAGCCGTGGCTAGCGCCAGAACGGCTAATCCTAAATTTAAGGCTTGGCGGACCACTAGTGCATTGTCAATTCAGTTGGACTTCGCTTTGATTTTTTCGACTTCAGCTTGAATCGACTGCATCTCTTGCTCCAATTGTCTGATTTCGGCTGGATCGTCGGCTTGTTTGCGAGCTCCCGACAACTGCAATTGAACTTTTTCCTTTCTCTGCCGCAGTACTTCCAAGTGTTTTTTGTCTTTTTTGTCCACAGCAACCCTCCTAAAAACGACGAGTCGACTTTGTTGGTGGCAAGCGTTCGACGCGATTGAAATCTGGAATACTTGAGGTCACAATCGTAACACCCACATTTTTAAGTAGCCAGTTTTTTTAACAAGTTCAACCATGCTCGAACCTATCACGATCAAACCCGGTAGTAAATGCGTCATCAGCAAGATCGATTTGACGAAGCTCCATGCAAAACTCGACAAGAAGTCAGCCGAAAAGCGGATCGAGCAAAACGCCAAGCGAATGTCGGAACTCGCTAACGTCTTGTTCGCCGAGAACCAACGCGCGATCTTGCTCGTACTCCAGGGGATGGACACGGCGGGCAAAGACGGCACGATTCGGACTGTGATGCGCGGTGTCAATCCACGCGGTTGCCAAGTCGTCTCGTTCAAGCGCCCCAGCGAGGAAGAACTCGATCACGATTTCTTATGGCGTGTTCATCAGGTCGTTCCGCGCAAAGGGAACATTGGCATTTTCAACCGCTCGCACTACGAAGACGTCCTGGTCGTACGCGTTCATAGTATCGTGCCGGAAAAAATCTGGCGGGCGCGTTACGATCAGATTAACGCAATGGAAAAGTTACTAGTGGACACGGGGACGGTCGTCATCAAGTGCTTTTTGCTCATCAGCAATGAAACGCAGCGCGCGCGGCTGCAAGCACGGATCGACGATCCCCAAGAGCATTGGAAGTTCAACTTAAACGATCTCGCCGAACGAAAACTTTGGGATCAATACGTGACCGCTTACGAGGAAATGATTACGCGCTGCAATACCGAATACGCACCGTGGCACATCATTCCGTCAGAAAAAAAATGGTATCGCAATCTGCTCGTAAGCGAGCTGTTGCGGAAAACGCTTGAGGAAATGAACCCACAATATCCAGCCGCCGAGAAGTCCTTTCAGGGCGTCGTCGTCGAGTAGATGCTTTCCGTAGCAGGCACACTCCGTGTGCCGTGGCCAGCGGCAACCAACGCGTTTCGTGTATCGAGCGACCCACACGTTTCATGTTTCCTACCGGCGGAAGACGGCACATGGACTGTGCCTGCCAATTTCTGGCGGTAGGTTTAGCGACAATACCGAATATTCGGTCGGTGTAAAGTTGGCGAAGAAAAATCGATCGCGAAAACTTAACCGACTGCGGGTCTCTTGCCGATAGCTCGAGTAACGAAGCAGCGTCGGATGGATCGACGGAAGTTTCCGCATGAGGCATGAACTGATTTTGGTTTAACCATTGGAAAACCAGACATGATAAAGCTCGCGGAATTCCCTCGTTACTTGTTGTTTGCCGAATCGGAACTTGAGACGTTTCGCGATCAAGTCCTCGGTCGATGGCGATTTGTATTGCAGCGCTCAGGGTCCAGCGATCGGTTTGATGCGACCGATTGGGAGCCCGATATTTCACAAGAGCGATTGCAATTGCTCACTGTGATTCGGGGTTTGGAGGAACTAGACCAATCTGCGGCAGTGACGATTTTTACGCCCAGCAGTTACGTCGTTCACGGAATTAGTTTTGGACTAAAGGAATGGCGGCAAAACAACTGGCTGTGGGAACGATTCGGAGATATGGTGCCGATCACCAACGACGATTTATGGCGGCGCTTCGATCGGGCCGGACAGTTTCACCAAATCGCTTGTCGGCAATGGCAAGTGGGCGACGCTTTTCTTGAAAGCGTTTCGGCCGAGCCGAAAGCGACGCTGGCTGCGGTCCAGAAACCGCAACGACCAAACCGGGCGGCACCCGGAATTGCCAGTCGTTGGGCGCAGCGGATTTCGCGAATCGCGTCGTCCATCGTTTCGATATAGTGAAATTGAAGCGGCCCAAGTCCAGGGGAATTCCGAAATCCACGTGACCATGTATAGTGAGTAACCAGCCGCCCATGGCCTTAGAAAACGCTTCGATCAGAAATTCGCGCGGCAAAGACCTTATGCGCAAAACTCCGTCGCTGCTGAAGAAAACTACCGAGTCCCAACCACGGGTTGCGAGGGCTCCATCTAGTTTTGCCGATCTAGACTTGCACTTGTTCGGCGAAGGAAATCACTTCGGCATTTACAACTTGCTCGGCGCTCACTTGCGTGAAGTCGACGACGTCAGTGGCACGAACTTTGCGGTGTGGGCCCCAAATGCTCAATCCGTTTCGGTCATCGGGGACTTCAATCAATGGTCGGATTCCGGGCCAACGATGGGCCGAGTCGGCGACAGCGGAATTTGGGAATTGTTTGTACCCAAATTGGGCGCTGGTAGTCTGTATAAATTACGCGTCACCGGCAAAGATGGCTTGACGATCGACAAAAGCGATCCGTTTGGTTTTTATGCTGAAGTCCCGCCGCGAACGGCTTCAATCGTTTGCGATTTGAATCAATATCGATGGCGCGATCACGATTGGATGCGATCTCGAACGTCTGTCGATCCGCTGAATCAGCCGATCAGCGTCTACGAGGTCCACTTGGGAAGCTGGCGGCATCTTGCCGGAAATCGCAACGGCTGGCTTTCGTATCGAGAACTGGCGGTTGAACTCGTCGACTATTGCAAGGAGCTGGGGTTTACCCACATCCAGCTTTTGCCGGTCAGCGAGCATCCTTTCACGGGAAGCTGGGGATACCAAACGGTTGGCTATTTCAGCGCGACAAGCCGCTACGGTTCGCCGGACGGATTGATGTACTTGATCGATCACTGCCACCAAAACGGGCTAGGCGTACTTATCGATTGGGTGCCGGCACACTTTCCAAAAGACGCGCACGGTTTGGCGCGGTTCGATGGGACGGCCCTTTTTGAACATGAAGACCCACGACAAGGCGAGCATCCCGATTGGCAAACTTTGGTTTTCAATTACGGCCGAACCGAGGTCTGCAATTTCCTGATTGCCAATGCACTGTTTTGGTTTGACAAATACCATGTGGATGGCTTGCGAGTCGATGCAGTCGCGTCGATGTTGTATCTGGACTACAGTCGCAAAGAAGGTGAGTGGATTCCGAATCGGCACGGCGGTCGCGAGAATCTTGACGCGATTGCCTTTTTGAGACGCTTTAACGAACAGGCGCACGCTAGGTTTCCAGGAATCTTAACGATTGCCGAGGAATCGACCGCTTGGGGTGGCGTCTCTCGTCCGACGTACAGCGGCGGATTGGGATTCAGTATGAAATGGAACATGGGCTGGATGAACGATACGTTGCGTTACATTCGCGAAGAGCCGATTCATCGCAAGTTCCACCACGACGAACTTACTTTTAGTTTGATCTACGCGTTTACCGAAAATTTCATGTTGCCGTTGTCGCATGACGAAGTCGTTCACGGCAAAGGTGCGTTGCTAGACAAGATGCCCGGCGATCTGTGGCAGCACGCTGCAAATCTGCGTTTGCTTTACAGCTATATGTGGACGCACCCCGGCAAAAAGCTGTTGTTTATGGGTGGCGAGTTTGGACAATGGCGCGAGTGGAATTGCGATACTTCGCTGGACTGGCATCTGCTCGAACACCCCGACCACCGGAACTTGCAAAAGCTCGTCACCGATTTGAATTTCTTGTATCGAGAGCAACCCGCACTGCATGGATTGGATTTTTCCGGCGAAGGATTTGAATGGATCGATTGCCGCAACGCCGACGACAGCGTGCTGTCGTATCTGCGGTTCGCACCCGGCCGCGACGAATTCGTGGTTGTGTGTTGTAACTTTACGCCCGTCGTTCGCCCGAATTTCCGCGTGGGTGTGCCCGCAGATTATTTCTATCAAGAGATTTTCAACAGCGACTCGGTGCATTATGGCGGCTCCAACGTTGGCACCGGTGCGGGGGCAAGGGCCGAGCACATCGTGGCTCAAGGACGGTCGCTGTCCATTCTGATCGACTTGCCTCCACTGGCCACTTGTGTGTTCAAGCCGGTGAGGGAGTTGAGAGTTCAGCGTTGAGAGTTCAGAGTTCAGTCGTGGGAGTTTTGTCGAATGCTTCCCACGATTGAACCCAAGATTCCCATGTGATCGGCGAATGGGAAAACACAATGGTGGACAAATCTTCCTGTCGCGGCTCGGTGACAAATTTGGGATGCGGCGAAAGCGTTAGTGTCGCGCCCATATCGCGAAGCTTGTACTGGACATTGGAATCAAATTGTCGGTTGGTCCAAATCAAAGCGCCGTCTCGATTGAAGTCATACCAAATGGGTTCAACGGAAAGCCCAAGCCCCTTGATCAGGTCGTGCCAAACCAAATCAATTCCGCAATAACGGAATGCGCCTTGAAATGCGGCAAACATCGACTCCTTTTGGCCGGCAGGAAGATGTTCGGACCATCCTACCGCCGTGACACGGGCGAGCAACCATCCGCCTAAATCCGCAATGATCAATCGCAAAGGTTCGCGCGGGCCATCGTCGCGCACGATGTCCACGACGATTTCGTTGGTCGCCAATCGAACAACGTCGACGCGTAACGGCACCTGTCGCCAATCGGGCAACTCTTGGAGCAAAGCAATCCATTCGCGTTCGACAAAGATCTTGATCGAATGCTCAACGTGATGCAATCGTTCATCGATCTTGCGGACCGCGTTATGGTTGCCGGTGTTTTCGGCTTTGTACCAAGCCCTCCGCAGTTTGGTAAAAAGTTTTGGGATCGTTCCAGAATGGAAGCCTGGTCGGAGTAAGCGAACCATGGTTTCGCCATGTTCGCCGACCGGAATACTTCCCAAACTTCGTCTGCGGTTGGCCGCATACAGCCGCCAGTTCTCTTTGAGTTCCCAAGCCAGAAAACCGAACACACCTGGCAAGAGAAACACCGTCGGGCCGGCAATTGAATTGGCCCAGAACGGTGTGACGCCGATTCGCTCGAGCGGCGTTGCCAAAAAGTTGGTCAACGAAAGGCTGAAGGGCAAGATCATCTTGTGCGAAACGGTGACGACCGGAAAGTGCTTAATTGGGTTGATCTGCGGTTCGATAAGTAGTGTGATGTAAATTCGAACGACGTAACTAATCACTGACCAAAACAAACCCAAGACAGCTTTGGCGACCAACGTCAGCCAATTCTCGCCGCTGCGAAAACGGAGCAACTCGTCGACCGTGTAGATGACTTGCTCAAACGTCTTGAGCATCCATTGGAAGGAGTCGATGATGAATCGAAACACCGCCGCGAAGACTTTGATGCGCAGCTCGCGCCATCCGCGGCGCACATTGTCCATCACCAGCGCGTCGGTGTAACGTCCAAACGGCGAATTGTGGAATACGTTCGCGGCCAGGAAGAGAATGATCCACCAAATTTCGAAGGTCATTGCCGGAAACAGCTTGGGGACGCTTTCCAATTGCACTTGGGACACAATGTTTCGATCGGGCAACCAATGCAAAACTCGATGCACCAAAAGAAGGATCCCCGTAGAGATCAGCAGCGGTTTGAATACATAATTCAAAAAAGCAACATATCCGGTACTTTCCAAAATTCGACGAACCCACGCAAGTCGAAATAGCAGGGCGGGCACATCGCGAACGAGGTACGTCACAAGACTTCCCAATCGCCTCAAGCCACGAAAGCACCAGCCACGAAAGGCTTCGTTCTCGATGAGCAACATGAGAAAGATCCCGAAGATCAGCACGAACGAAATGGCAGTCACGCTGGGCAGTTCCTCGTATATCGTCTGCGGCGCGGTGGTCGGGTCGGTTGTGGACGTGCGACTGAGATTCGTGTCCGCAACCACCTCTGGAGAATTCGGAAACAAAAAATGCACCAGATGAAGATAGGTTTCCAAAATCAGGTAGGCGCCACCAAACGGCAGGGCGACGTAGCGCGTTAGCACTCGACCGAACGGTGTGCCAAACGCTAACGAGCTAATCCGATGCGACATTCGCAAGTAGATCGGGCCGCGATGGTACACTCCGTCCAACACGGTCGCCAAGCGACGATCGATTCGCAGAAGTTGATCGCCAGTCAACAACTCGCCAACCTGGACCAAATCCGGCAGTTTTAAGTTGCTTTGAGAAATCGAATCGCGAAGGTGGCCCATGCTCAAATGGCCGTTATCGACCACGCGATCGAGCAATTCTTCGACGACCTTCTTGAACGCGGTTACTTCGACAACAGTGCGCGGCTGGCAGCCTTCGCTTTCAAACACATTTTGAATGAGCGGACGAACTTGCTCGCGCAACAACTGCCGCGCCCGCGCGGCACATTCAGCGAAAATACGCGAAAGCCGCTGGCTTTCATTAACGTCGAGGCGAGCAAATGGTAGCTTGTGCAACGCACTTTTTAGATGTCGAGTCACAAGTACCGATCGCAAAAGCGGCAGCGGTCGACGCAGCGCTGACTTGCCAAGCCCTGCGGTCCAACGCCATAAATCGACGGCGTAAACTCCGCGATCATGCTCCGCGCAAGCTTTTTGCAAATCATAAAGCAACTTCGATTCGATGCTGCGGAATCCGCGATCGGATTGGGCAACGAGCGGCTGCAAGGCATCGGCAAGGTCGATCACTTGTTCACTCGGCAGTTCCAAGACATCCGCCAAGCGTTCGGCAAACCTCACGATCGAATCGCGGGCGCCGGTTGCGGCCTCGGATTGCTGAGCGACCGGTGCGACGCGAACTGCTCTTTGCCGCACGACGGCTGCTTTGGCGTAATGCCCAATTGCATCCATGCGAATCGAACGCGCAACACAACGCCGATACAAATTCAGATTGGACGTTTCCGAAGCGTCGGCAGCGTTCGTGGCGCGGACTAGGTGCGCCGGGGGCACGGCTAGATCGTCCGACAACGCTTCGGCTGCATCGGGGCTACCGTCGGGGCGAGTTGCTTTGTAAAGTCCCAGATGATCAAAATCGGCACTCAACATTTGAGCAATTTTCGAGGGCTCGGAAACCGCAGGAAAATACGCACTTAGCTCCTGCCGCGCGAAATACCACAGCTCCAAAAACGTCGCGGCGAACTCGGTATACATGGACAAATAGCCCGTCGGCGGCAAAAGCATCTCTTCACGTTGCAGAACCTGGCGGGCCTCGGCAAATGGAATCGGTCCCAATCCGCAAAGTCGCTCCAGCAAACGATCGGCATCGAGCTTGTGTAGGTTGCTTAGTTCTCGATATTCCAAATGCACTCGCACGTGGAACAATAGCCGCCAGTATCTCCGGAGCAGCTTGCCCAAGGCAGCTTCGTTTAGTTCATCTTCCTCGGGCAGCGGCAAAAGTATCAGCGTCGTCGGCAAATCGCGATCGAGTTGTAACTGGTATTCGTATCGCGTCGTGAAATCGACCAGCCGTTCACGGCTGATGAAATAGCAGTCCGCGTGAGGCACGCTCAAATCCAGCGTGGAAAGACGGCGGTCAAAGCGAACGACCCGTTGTAAAACGCGGGCCGGAATCAACAAAACCCTTGGATCGGTTTGTTGGAGCCTGTGCAGCAAATCGTGTTCAGTCGTTTTCGCAGCAAGATTCGTCATCGATGCAGAATAACCCGAAAGGCGCATCGCGACCTTCGCTCAAGTAATAAGAACGGCTTTTACCCCACGAAAATGTATCCGAAATTGGGCTCTGAACCAACGACGTATCGACACCTAGCGGCCGCAAATTCGAAACTGCCCATCATTGCGAAGCCTCCGCGCTGCCGCCTAAAATAAACCCGTTACGTCTGGAGTCAGTCGTCAAATCGATTAATGTCACTTTATCTCGCGAGGAGTTGCGAAAATGTTGCTTCGCCCTATTAGTTTAGCCGCCGTTTGTTGGTTCCTGTGTGTTGGCGCGGCAATCGCCCAACCAAGTAAGTTTGTCGTGGACAATGTTCATTCGTCAATGATCTTCGGCGTTGGCCATCTCCAGTTGAGCTACACGTACGGTCGTTTTAACAAGATTAGCGGCGAATTTACTTTGGACGCGGCCGATCCGACCAAATCGCAATTCAAAATCACGGTCGACGCCGCGTCGGTTGATACGAACGATGCCAAGCGAGATGAGCACTTGCGCAGTGCCGATTTTTTCGACGTGGTAAAATTCCCGACGATTGAATTCGTCAGCACGGCAGTGACGAAAACCGAAAAGGGCTTGGACCTTAAGGGGAACATGACGTTGCACGGCGTCACCAAAGAAATCACGATACCGGTGACCAAAGTCGGGGAAGCGAAGACTCCCTTTAACGATTATCGCGCAGGCTTTTTGAGTCAGTTCATGCTCAAGCGGAGCGAGTACGGAATGACCGGTGCAGCCGAAATGGTCGGCGACGACGTCTCGATCACCATCAGCTTTGAAGGCGTCAAGCAACCGTAGGCGCACAAAAGGAGCAGGCACATTCCATTTGCCGTACGCTACAGGCTACGGCTCGCTAGGGGCAAGGCCACGGCACACGGAGTGTGCCGGCCACTGACAAACCTACCAACCCATGACCATATTGGATTCGATCACGCGACGGGATTGTTCCAAGTCATTTCCGGTTTCGTGCATGTATAAGCGAATGGCGTGTACTTTGTCGCCAGAGGCTTTCGCCAAACAATCGCGAGCGACATTACAAGGGTCGGCCGTTCGTTCTTTCAAACCTAAGACTCCTTTGGAGATGACCCAGCTATCGCGTGGGCGTTTGGTCAGTCGAAGGATAGACTCGGACGGATACGATTCGCTGGCAACGCAAGTCGCCAATTTTTCGTTGTCGGCCCAAGTGATGATAATGTGTGCGTCAGTTTCCACTTCGAATAATGGCATTCTTGGTCTCCTTGCAACAGCAATGGAAAAGATTGGATCGGCGTTCAACCGTTACAGCGTCCCCGACGAAGCGAGCGGGAAAGGGACGACGAAGTACATTTTGCCACCGCAAGCTAACTTTGGCCAGAGGATTGGTCGTTCGGAACGAAATTTGCCGAAAAAAATTCGCTCAGGCTGCCACGTCTCTGGCTTGGCTAAGCGGTTCCTGTTCTACGGATGATGTGTTCCACGAAAGCTTTTTCGGTGTGAGCCGGAACAGTTCCGTCTGCGGATGCGCGAACCGTGGCAAATGCAGCGAAAAATCACGAGTTAGTTATGCTGTCGTCGTCGATTGTTCGAGAGCCAAATAGCTCAACCGTTCCACTTGCCAAGGCAATGGTTCCGTCGTCGGTTTGCAAAACAATCGCTCCGCTGTCATCAATGTCCATGCAAGTTCCAGTGAAGAACTGAAGTCCTTGCCGAATGCGAATGAGCTTGCCCACCAAAAAATTGGCGTGTCGATATTGGTCGAGGATACTGACGGCGTGATTGTCGTCGGAGAAAAGGTTCGCCAAATTTGCGAGGAGATCGACTAGGAATTTAGTCGCGGAAACTTGTTTTCCTAGAATGCTTGAAACGGACGTCGCGCGAGATTGAACGTCCGAAGGAGCAAGTCGCAGATCGGTGTTCAAGTTGATGCCAATGCCGATGATCAATGCACTCGCCGAGGTGCCGGCGGTCTCGATCAAGATTCCGGCGACCTTCCTGCCGCGCAACATTACGTCGTTGGGCCATTTGAGCGCCAGGTCTGAACTTTCGACAATGGATTTCAGCGCCGAAAGTAGCGCGCAGCCAACACCCAGTGAATAAAGCGATTGGGGTTGGATCGTTAGAGTCGACCGATCGACGGCCAAGGAGAACGTGATGCTTCCTTCGTTCGACCACCATGGGTTCAGTTCGCGCCCGCGTCCCGCCGTTTGTTCGTCCGCCAAGACGAGCAGCGGCAACTTGCATTTGGCTTTCGAAACTAACTCCACAGCGAGCGTATTCGTGGAGCCAATCGTGCGCTCCTGAACAATGGTTCGAATCCAGGTGTTTTGCGTTATCGCTTGGATGTCGAATTGATTGGGCGGCATCGTTGTTCGGGCCGCCGCAATTATTTGCTGAGATTGAAGCTGCCGCCGCCACCGAGGGCCGGAGTCGACGACGACGATGGCACAATCGTTTGCGTCGCCGGCAAAATCGGTTTTGGGGCAATTGTTGAAGGCGTTGTTGCTGGCGCGGAGTTTGGCAGAATCAAGTTGCTCGATTGCGCTCCGCGTACACTACCCGGCGCGTAACTCCCTTGAGTCGTCAACAAGGCGTCAGGCATCGAACTACTTTTTTGAGGCAGGCCCCCGATTACTAATTTTCCACCATCGGGTACCTGTACTGTGGGTGACGACGACGTTGGTGAAATGCTGGTCCCTTCCGGAACCACTTTGGGAATCATGGGCTGAAGCGGTGACATGTTGGTCGGCGGTTTCGTCGCGACAGGCGTTGTTGCGCTTGCTTGAGCTAGAGCGGCAGTCGCCTTGGGTGCGAAAGAATTGTATGGCGTTCGTGTGTAGACGGAGCCGGCGGCCGGAGCCTCGGTTGCGATCGACGCTTTGGTATCGGCGATGTTCGTTGGCAGCGGAACTCTTTGGGGAGTTGGAGCCGATGCACTAGGGTCGGCAGCGAACGGATTCATCACGCGAACCGGGGTAGCGGTTTGAGCTGTTTGAGCTGTTTGAGTCGGCATTTGCGTTTCCATGGAACTCGAACCGAGGCCTGTACCGTTGGAGCGTGGAACATTGGTTAAATCGTCGAATTTCGCGGCGCCCTCAGCCGGGCGCGAGGGGATTGTTAGCCCCTTGATTCCGCTGGGCGCGCTTGTCGAAGTTCCCGCGACTGGCGAAGTGCTTGGCAAACCGAAGGACTTTCGCTGCACCGGGACTGCGTCGTCGCCTGCTGGTGGTGTGGAAACTGCAGGTTGTTTGCTTAGTTCGAACGATCGCGAGGTTGGCGGACCCTCAGAAACGCGGACTGCGTCGTCGACTTGATAGGGCGTCCGACTCGGCTGACTTGTCGTTGACGGAGTTAGGGCTACAGGCTTGGTTACCGCCACGCTGGCCGTTGGAGTAAGCGTCGTTGAAGGTGGCGCAAGATCATCGTGCCGAGTCCCTGGCGCGGCATCGTCTTTCTTCCACCATGCCAAATTCATTTTTGGCGGCGAGCCTAGACGCGTGGTCGCGCATCCAACTCCTAAAACCATTACGCCGACTAGACCCAAAGCGATTGAACTCTTGCAAGTCGCAGGTGACATTCGTTTACCTTTGCTGTGGCGACACGTGAACGAGGCGACATGAATCATCGCGGGACCATTTTTTAATCGGTCAGTCAATCGAGGGAAATCAGCGAAATTCCTCAGCAAATTCGCCGATCTGGGCAGGGGGCGAGATGGTAAAAGCAGCCCGCCACTCCGTCAATGTCGATTCCGCATAAAAACGGCTAACTCGTGGATTTCGTGCTGGCCGAATGTTGATTGCCATCAAGTAGATGCCAACGCCGATCGCTGGCGCAAGCTTTGCTGTCGGCCAACTTTGGTCCCGTTGAACCGTTCGGCCTCCGGGCGCTGCGAAGTCGCCATGCGGCGACTCAGATCGGTCGTGCACCAGGGCCGGTTAAACGAAGAATGCCGCCGCGAGACATTCACACTCATGGACCGAAAGAACTATCCTGCTCCGAATCGTGCGGCGACGGCTTTCCAATCGATCACGTTGAAAAAGGCCGCCACATAATCCGGGCGACGATTTTGATACAGCAGATAATACGCGTGCTCCCAAACGTCGAGACCCAAGATTGGTTTTCGCCCTTCCATCAGTGGGCTGTCCTGGTTGGCGGTGTTTTCGATGATGAGTTTGCCTTGGTCGACCGAGAGCCAAGCCCAACCGCTGCCGAACCGAGCTGCGGCGGCGTCGCTGAATTTCTTCTTGAAATCGTCAAAGCTGCCAAACGCGGCGTCGATCGCGGACGCAAGTTTTCCATCGGGCTTGCCGCCACCGCTGGGGCTCATGACGGTCCAGAACAACGAATGATTCGCGTGACCGCCGCCATGATTGCGAACTGCCTGGCGCTTAACCTCTGGAACGGCGCTCAAATTCGAAATTAAATCCTCGACAGACTTCTTTTCGAATTCCGTTCCGGCGATCGCTTCGTTGACTTTTGCTATGTACGTCGCGTGATGCTTTGTGTGATGAATCTCCATGGTGCGAGCATCGATGTGCGGCTCCAGGGCCTTGTAGTCATAAGGCAATTTGGGCAACTCGTAAGCCATGTTCGTCCTCGCTCAAATGAATTCGGTCGGTGTTCGCTTTTGTTTCAGGTCAGCTTAAACCATTAGATCGCATTTTGCGAGCGTAGAGCTACGCAGATATTGAGCCGATAGCGCTAGCCGCAGGCGGTGCGGTGCATTCTTCGGTCGCTGTTGCAAAATTGCATACCAAGGAATCCGCGATGGTTTAGTGGTAATACGCGTGGGCTTATCGCTTGGAAAATCTGCCCAACACTAGCGGATACGGCTCATTCGTGGGGGAGACCGCGCAAACGGAGATCTCACGACGGAGAATGGCGGACGATTTAACGGCGGCCGGGCCGGTGTGGTTCGGGTTCGGTAGCGTTCGCCGATTGCAGCATGAGATAGCCGCAAAGTCCGCGGAGAACCAATTCCGCGTGTTGTTTGATATCGGCTTGGCGTCGATCTCGCTGCCGCAACACGCTGATTGAAACTTGCAATAATGTTTTCGGTCCAAATCGATCCGATCCGTCGACTTGTGCGCTGATTTCTTTGAATTGCAAGTCGATCTTCAATCCGACGCGTCGATCGTTCGAACGACGGAAAATGCCCGATGCCACATCGGTGGTGTGAATCACGACTCGCATTGGCTCGACAAGTTTTATTTTGGCTTGTTGCTCAAGAACGAAGCCTTCTATTTTCGCTCCCAAGACTTCGATTGGGCTGCTCGTCGTGAATTCTTGGCAAATAACCGCTTCGCCGCTCGCTTGCCACTGTTCCTTGTTGCTGTCACTGCCGCTTACGAATCTAGTTTCACCATTCTCTTGCAAGTCGCCAAACACAACGCGATTGCGTCCAGATTCTTTTGCACGCAACAGCGCTTGATCCGCTCGTTCGAATAGCGAGCCGCCCGTGTCGTGTCGACCGAATTGTGCGACACCGAAGCTTGCTGAAAGGCATTTTTGACCCAAGCAGCCCAGCGGTGTCTTGTTCAACCGAACGCGAACTTTCTCCGCGCAGTCGACTGCCGCCGCACCGTTACAATTATTGCAAACAATGACGAACTCCTCGCCCCCGAATCGTGCGACGAAATCCGCATCGCGGATGGTTCGTTGCAAAAAAGACGCAAACGCAATCAATGCTTGATCGCCAATCGTGTGTCCGTGAGCGTCGTTAATGCTCTTGAAAAAATCGATGTCGCAGACGATCAAACTTAAATCCGTGCTGGCGACTTTAAAATGTTGACAGCAAGTTTCCAGAATCCGTTCGAACTCGGCGCGATTCGCAAGGCCCGTTAACGGATCGCTAATCGACTTGGCCATCAACTGTTGAACTTGCTGCTGCATGTTGACTTTGTAGCTTGCGTCGTGCAATAAGATGAGGCTACCCAAGCAACTCTCTTGGGGCGTCAGTAGCGGTACGACTTGAACATCGACGGGTGTAGCAGGACGGCCATCGATTGACATTGTGGCATATTGCAAAAGTTCGATTTGATCGATGATCGCGTCGCGAACAGAAATGTCGCCGGAAGCCGCAGACCGACCGGCTCGCGGCGTCAGGTGAATGTGCGAGAAAAGCCAATCCAAATCGGCTTGCACGTAATAGTTGATGCCGATCAAACTCTCCGCAGCGCGATTCCATGCCAAGATCTTCTGTTCCGGCCCGACGAACAGGACCGCTTCGCGAATATTTTGCAGAACGTGTTTCAGCAACAAACGGTCAATCGGTTCAGTGTTACTCGACGTCTTCGAAGCCTTCCGATCCGTGCCGGACTCCGGCAAAGCAATAGGAACAACGCCAATAGCTTCGACTGACGCGCCGATCGTCGGCGGGCAAATTTCGTTCGTTGTTGACATGGGTCTCCCGAAACGTCGTTGGAGTTCGTATAGCCCGGCTCTGGAGCCGTTAGGCGGAATCAATTTCCGGCCAAACGGGAAGCAAGGCAAATGCCTGTTTTCTGGGCAAAGTTAGCTTCTGCCATGGCATAGTCAACCGCAGAGTATCGCTTGGTTCGTTCACCCAGACTCAATACTCCACGGGCTTCCTAGATGCGCTATAATCGTCATAACCTGGCAAGAAATGTGCAAGTGTCGACGATAAAACGACAGGTATCCGCGGAACGGAACCGCTCGTTTTTAGGCGGGTGAGATTTCAGTACAATCGTTAACGAAGTTCGATTTCGATTTTTTCCCAAACGGCCATCCAATGAAATTCGCCCGAGTTGAATTCAACGGAAAAACGATGATCGGCCGACTCGATGGCAACGCGATTGTCCCGTTCGTTGAAGCGGACGGCCAACCGCTAAGGTGCATGCGCAAGTTCATCGAAGGACTGACTAACGGCTCAAAGCCGCGTACGTCAAAACCAATTCCTGCGGCCGACGTTCGTTTCCTCCATCCCGTCAAGCGTCCCGAAAAAATCTTTTGTATCGGTTTGAACTATTCGGACCACGCCGCCGAAACAGGGGCGACCGTCGGCGAAATTCCCGTTGTGTTCAGCAAGTTCGCCTCCGCATTAATCGCGCCGGGTGACCAGATTCAACTTCCCGTGATCAGCGAAAAAGTTGACCTTGAGGCGGAACTTGTCGTCGTCATCGGCAAAGGCGGCCGCAACATCCCGCGTGCCGCGGCACAAGAACATATCTTTGGCTATTGCTGCGGCAACGATGTCTCCGCCCGTGATTGGCAGAAAGGTCGTCCTGGCGGCCAATGGCTGTTAGGAAAGACTTTCGATACGTTTGCACCGATGGGGCCGGCGATTGTGACGGCAGATGAAATTGGTTGGCCAGTCGAGTTGGACATCCGCTCGCGGCTCAACGGATTCGTCATGCAAGATTCGAACACGCGAAATTTTATTTTTCCGATCGATTATCTTATCGCTCACTTGTCGCAGTTTTGTTGTTTGCGCGAGGGCGATTTAATTTTCACGGGGACGCCTGGCGGGGTCGGCGCGGCACGCATACCTCCCATATTCTTAAGACCGGGTGACGTCGTTGAAGTCGAAGTTTCAAGACTTGGGACCTTGTCGAATCCGGTGGTCGCTAGCTAACGCGTCGAAAGTCTTTTTGGACGAGATCAGCGAGAATAGGCCAAGATTCGATTCGCCGAATAAACTCGCGCCCGCTAGCATGAAGAAGCCGTTCGAAGTTTGCCGACGCTAATAATCTGCGCGCCCCGTGCGCTCGCAACTGAGCAACTTCTCGGTAATCCAAACAGCGGCTATGGAATCGAAACGAAGCGACAATCGTCGGCGGCGCGTGCTTTATGACGAAGCCGTTCAGTCCCCGTCTGCCCCGCTTGCGGACGCCAATGGCGATCCCGGACAAACGAAGCGTCGCCGTTCCAACAATTACGTCGCGCGACGCACTCAGCAACTTAAAACGAGCGATTTAATTCCGATTCGTTGGTTGACCTATGGGCTCATCGCGGCTGGATCACTGGCGACCATCGGCGTTCTTAACGCGTTGCAATGGATTGCGTCGATACCGAGTGACCTAATCGATCCGATGACGCGACAAGCATTCAGCTTGACGGCCCCCAACAGCATTGCCTCCTGGTGTTCGGCTGTCGGGTTTATATTGGCAAGTCTTTTTGGCCTCCAGATTTTTGCGATGCGACGGCACCGTCGAGACGACTATCGCGGAACCTATCGCGTTTGGCTGATGCTGAGTTCCATTTTCGTCATCGCCAGCTTGCAATGCATTGTTCCGTTGGAAAAAATTGGTGCAGCACTTTTGGCCAAAGCAATTCGGTCACCAGTGTTCGTCCCAGGGGAAATCGGAATCGTTGGATTGAAGCTCGCGATTCTCGCGGCGGTTTTCGCACGCACGGTGATTGAGCTTCGACATTGTCGATCCGCAACGTGCTTGCTCGTCGTGACATTTTTGACTTTTGCGTTCGCTATCTCGTTGGAAGTCCCAGCGGTAGCGCAAGCACTTGTTCCCGAAGCACAATTTATTACCGACAACTTGTTTTTGTTTGGCGGATTTTCGCTGCTCAATAGCGTGATCGCATATTCTCGATACGTCAGCTTGGATGTCCAAGGGCGATTGGCTCGACGCCTGAAGCGTTCGCGCAAACGATCCGGCCGAAAAGGAAATCAACGAGACCGGCGTCGAACTGCGGCCGTGACGAGTCGGACGACGTCTCCAGCGAACGACGATTCCGACGAAAATTGGAGCGAATCAGACCGCAAGTCTTCGAGCACACCTCCGCCGAGCTCGACTTCTCGGGGCAATGAGAAGCCGAGTCCGCTCAAGTCCAAGATGGAAGCGATGAAGTCTGCTCAAGAAGAGGAGGACGACGATGCTTGGGACGATGAAGACGACTCCGAGAGTTCCAGCAATTCGCGATTGTCCAAAGCCGAACGCCGCCGCCTCAAAAAGTCACAGCGCCAACGCAACGCCGCGTGAGAAGGCATGAGTCATGGGGCTGGAGAGACGCTGCACCCTTCGCCCAACGATGCGTGCGCGGTATCTTGGCGAATCACAGAAAGTAGCAGGCACATCCCATGTGCCGTCAACGTCTAGCCGTGTGTCCACCCTTGGACGTCCGCTTCCCTCGCTTTGGCGTCAGCTTCCATCCGCAACATCAGATCGGCTTTCGCATGTCTGTTCGAACTCGATTTGCCCCCAGCCCGACCGGTTATCTGCACATTGGAGGAGTGCGAACCGCACTGTTCAATTGGCTTTTGGCTCGACAAGCCGGTGGACAGTTCATTCTGCGCATCGACGACACCGATCAGCAACGCAATGTGTCCGAAGCCTTGCAGCCGATTCTTGACGGCTTTCGCTGGCTGGGAATCGATTGGGACGAGGGCCCCGGCGTCGGCGGGCCGCACGCACCTTATTTTCAGTCGCAGCGCGACGGTTACTACCGCGCGGCGGTACGGAAATTGCTCGACTGCGGAGCGGCTTATCGCGATTACGCCACGTCGGAAGAATTTCAAGCCGAACGCCAATCCGCCGAAAAAGACAAACGCATTTTTGAATACAGCCGTCGCTGGATGGCAGAAACCGATTCCCAAGCCGCCGAATATGAAGGTCAGGGGCGTAGTGCCGTCGTTCGTCTGAAGATGCCGCGCGAAGGAAAATGCGAATTCGTCGATCTCGTCCGTGGGCCAATGTCGTTCGAATGGATCAACGAAGCGGACCACGTCATTCAGCGCGCCGATGGAACCAGTTTGTACAATCTAGCATCGGTCGTAGACGATGTCGAATTTGGAATTACCCACGTCGTCCGGTCCATCGAGCATCTTGCGAACACGCCCCGACAAGTCTTCATTTTTCGCGCGCTCGGTGCCGACGTGCCGCACTTTGCACATTTGTCGTACGTCGCCGAACCTGGCAGCCAAAACAAACTGAGCAAACGCAAGATCGCACAGTATTTGAAAAACCCAGACTTCAAACGGGTATACGACGAAGGAGTCGAGATCGTCGAAAGAATCGGCGCGACGCACTCGGCAGATTCCTTCAATCCAGTCTTAGTCGAGTTCTACGAGCAAGTCGGCTACTTGCCGCCGGCGATCAACAATTATTTGCTGCTGCTCGGTTGGTCTTTGGACGACAAGACCGAATTTTTTACGCGTGAGGAAATGATTCGTTCGTTCAGCTTGGGACGCGTTATCAAAAGTCCCGCTAGTTTCGACCCGCAGAAATTGGTCGCGTTTCAAGCGCACTACATGAATCAGCTCGAAGTGCCTGCCAAGGTCGACGCGGTGCTACCGTATTTGGAAAAGGCGGGGCTCGTTTCGCAGACAGACGAAGCGACCAGGAAATTCGTCGAAAGGATTGTGCGCGCTGCGGATCAACGGCTGGTGGTTGCGGGAAACATCTTGCAGTTTCGCGATTTCTTTGTGGACGATGGACGGATCGAAAGGGACGAGTCTGCCTTTGACAAGCGGATCGTTCAACCGGCAGAGGCTGGTCATTTGCTTTCCGAGTTCAAAAAACTAATCGTCGGCGCGCCAGATTTTTCGGCCGCGACCTTGGAGCAGTTGTTGCATGAATTCGTGGCACGATTTCAGATCAAGATCAACCAGATCATTCATGCGCTGCGCGTGGCCCTTACCGGTAAGGCAGTCGGCTTTGGAATGTTTGAAACGATGGAGATTTTGGGGCGAGATCGCTGCTTGCAACGATTAGACTCAGCTCTCGAACGGTTGGAAACAGCGCGAACCCGAACCGCACGATAAGCGACTTTCCATCTGTTCGGCTCGTATTAAATTCCCGTATATTGGCGAAATCGTCCCTGACCACATTTATTGCCTACAGAAAAAAATGACAACCGCAGAACGCAGCTCATTAGACTTTCTCCGCCAAATTGTCGCCGACGACCAAGCCAATGGAAAAAACGGGGGGCGCGTCCATACGCGATTTCCGCCGGAACCCAACGGATATTTGCATATCGGCCACGCCAAGGCAATTTGCTTGAATTTTGGCATCGCAAAAGAATTTGGCGGGCTTTGCAATTTGCGATTCGACGACACGAATCCGACGACCGAGGACACCGAATACGTCGAAGCGATTCAAAGCGACGTCCGCTGGCTTGGCTTCGAATGGGATGACCGACTTTTCTATGCTTCGGATTTTTTCGATCGGTTGCATGGACTTGCCTTCGACTTGATCAAAAAAGCGAAGGCCTATGTGTGCAGCCTGCCCGCAGACAAAGTCAGCGAATATCGCGGCAAGTGGAACGAACCCGGCCGCAACAGTCCCGACCGCGATCGCCCGATTGCGGAAAATTTCGAGCTGTTTACGCGAATGACGGCGGGCGAGTTTCCCGATGGAACGTACACGCTGCGCGCCAAGATCGACATGGCGTCGCCCAACATGAACATGCGCGATCCGGCCATGTATCGCATTCGTCGCGCGCATCATCATCGCACAGGCGACAAGTGGTGCGTCTATCCGACCTACGATTGGATGCACGGCCAAAACGATTCCTTCGAAGGGATCACGCATTCGATCTGCACTTTGGAATTCGAAGACCATCGGCCCCTGTACGATTGGTACATCGAACAGCTTGGATTGCATCACCCGCAACAAATCGAGTTCGCGCGATTGAACCTCACGTATACAGTCATGAGCAAGCGCAAACTTTTGGAATTGGTCAAAGCGAACCTCGTATCGGGCTGGGACGATCCGCGGATGCCGACGATTTGTGGGCTTCGGCGACGCGGCTACACGCCAGAATCGATTCGAAATTTCTGTGCTCGAATCGGCGTCACGAAAACCAACAGCACCACCGACCTAGCCGTTTTGGAGCAAAGCATTCGCGAGCATCTCAACGCAATCGCGCCGCGCATGATGTCCGTTTTGCGCCCGCTGAAAGTCGTCATCGAAAACTATCCCGAAGGCCAATCGGAGAATCGTGAAGCGGTTAACAACCCAGAAGACCCCGCGTCGGGTACGCGCATGATTCCGTTCAGCCGAGAGATTTACATCGATCGCGACGACTTCATGGAGAACCCGCCCAAAGATTTCTTTCGCCTCGGCCCCGGTCGCGAAGTCCGCTTGCGATACGCTTATTTCCTCAAGTGCCACGATGTAGTTAAGGACCCTTCCACCGGCGAAATCATCGAACTGCGCTGCACCTACGATCCCGCG
>JANMEB010000237.1:0-19160 GCA_031376585.1 Planctomycetota bacterium
AGAACGCGAGCGAGCCAAAGACATGAAAATGAGTCTCAATCCGCCCACCGGTGACGTGAATCAACAGCGCGGACATTAACATTTGTGCGATCGCAATTATATGGCGAGTCAGCCAATAGCCCGGTCGATACTTTGCAGCAAACACGGGCAAGCTGCAAATCAATCCACCCAAAATGACCGCAGCCCATACATGGATATGAATGTGACGGGTCGTGCCGATCCAAGTGTTGGGTGATATCCAAAGCGCGGCCGCGATCGCGCAAGCCCATTGAAACACCATTAAGCCGGCAAAAAGGCGATCCGTTCGCGAATACAATTCGTGCAGTTGCTGTTGAACAATCTGTTGGACTCGCACGGAACCAACCGCGGCTTCGGTACCATTCGTCGAAGTTGCGATCATCGGTTCAATGCCTCGCTCACAAATTCTGGGGCGACAAGCATGCAGCCAAAGGTCGGAAAGCGTTGCGGGTCGTTTGTGCCGCGATTGGTTTGATGAGACGATCGAAGCAACGCAATAACTTCGGACTTTCCGTAACTCTCACCTGCATGTCCGCGCGAAACTGTGATGCCTCCGTTGAACCACAACTTTCCGGTCGGGCTAAATAGCATAACTTGCCCAGAAATAGTTGCCCGAAATCGCTGCGATTCGTGCGCGTTGCAATCGAAGGCGATTGCTGCCTTAGGAATTCGTTTTGCTTGGCGGACAAGACGGGTGTCTTGCCAACTTGCATCAGACTGATCGGGGCAAAAAAACACAATTTGAATGTCAACACTCCCTTGGCACTCGTACGCGATGCTGGCCAGCTCATCGACGCTCGCCCGCGTACAGGAACAGTGCGGGTGGGCAAACATGATGAGCGTTGGGTGAATGGTACTTCGCGTGAGTTGGGCATTATCTGGCCAACTAGAAGCCGCGTCCATCATCACGCCGGGTTGGGATGCGTAATGAATTAAAATCATCGAGCCAGAAAAAACGAGCGCCAACCAAATCCCGACAGAAATGGCGGAGAGAAAGCCGCGACATGGAATTAAGCGCTTCCAAAACATTTTGGCCTTCTATCAGCCAAGCCTTGAAATCGCCCCAGCAGAAGCGGAACGCTAAAGTGCACGCATCGTCTACGTGAGACACAAGACGCGCAACTGAGGTTGAGGGAACGGTCCTCTACGCTTGTATTCTTGGCAACAGACGGGGTGGGGAAATCTTTCCGCAAGCATACCGGAATGGCCCAAAAAGTCAATTTTTTTGGATTTCCGACCGACCACCAACGCTGAAATGACAGCAGTCTCGGACAAACATTCCTGCGGGCCAAATCGGTAAGAATCCCCGCTCCTTTGGTAAGCAATAAGTTGATCGTCGAGTTTGAAATCAAAAATGCTCTGGACGCCGGCGATGAAAAAAGGGACATCTCACCCGAATGCAGCCATATTCTCCCGCGATCCTGGCCGCCGACCACGATTAATTGCAACGTTTTTCAACGGTGTAAACGGTCCACAATGCGCGAACATAGAATTCGATGGCTTCTACGACTGACGCTTTGCGCGCTGAGTGGATTCCTCGTAGCCTTTAACGAAGGTTGCTCGAGGCAATGGTTTCGCCAAAATGCGGATTCTGACGCGTATTTCTTGATCGATTCGCGCGAAATCGATCCGCAATGGAATATTCCCGATCGTCCAGTCGAAGCCGATTTTCGTTCGCGGATGGCGGACCCTGATTGCCCCGATTGCGCGTTGCGCCCCCCAGACGATTCGGGTGCCGAGCATTGGATGACCGATCTGAAAGGCCGCCCGCTTAAGTACTACAGACGCATCGGTGTTGCGCCGACAATCGAGTCTGAGAATTGGCTTGAATACTTGCCGCGCCGGTCTGACGGTTCGGTCGATATTCGCCGAGAGACGGCGGTTGCAGTGGCGCTGCTGCATAGTCGAATCTACCAATCGCAAGTCGAACAAGTCTATCTTGCTGCCTTAGGGCTTGCGAGCAATCGATTTGAATTTGTGGTGCAATGGCTGGGAGGCAGCGGTGCCGAATATACGGCACGCGGTGCGGACCTAGGGCCACCCAGCGGCTCGTGGGCCAATCGGTTGGGTGCGACACGACAATTAGCGGCGGGGGGGCAAATTGCCGCAAACCTCTTGAATTCATTTACTTGGACGGGTGGCGTTAACGGTACGAACGCGGCGGGCAGTTTGGCGCTAGTGTTAACACAGCCCCTGCTCCGCGGTGCATTTCAACACGTTCGACTCGAAGGCCTGACGCAAGCTGAGCGAGACCTACTCTACTTGGTTCGCGACTTCGCGCACTTTCGCCGCTTGTTTTATCTCGGGATCACTCGTTCGTACCTACAATTGCTTTCCCAAACCCAAGCGGTCCGCAACCAGCGATCCAACGTGGAAAGCCTAGAACTGAATCTGCGTGAACACCAAGAGCTTTTGGCGCGAAAAATGGTATCGCAAATTCAAGTAGACCAAGTGTTTCAGCAATATTTAAGCGGTCGAATCGATTTGTTCAGCTCCGAGCAAGGATTGGCATCTGCCACTGACGTCTTCAACGTTGAGTTAGGATTCCCGCCTCAAATCGAGATCACGCTCGACGAAACCATTTTGAAAGCGTTTGAGCTTACCGCCCCAGAGTTGGAGCAGGCACAAGACGGCGTTCAAGTTCTTTACCAGGATCTTGTCCAGTACCTTCCACCAAGCGTTATCCCTTTGGAAAAAGCACGCGAGTTGACGCAACGCTATCAGGAATTATCGCAAGTCTTGCAAACGATGTTACCGTCCGTCGAGCAGGAGTTGGCGCGTTGGCAGAAAAAACTTGAGCAAGGCGAGCCCGCGTCTGCGTCGCCGGAAACTAAGTTGGATTTGGATCAGCAAACTTCGTTAGCGAAACAGATCGCGGCCGCTCTCATGGAGCTCAAGAAAGACATCGCGGCGGATGCCGCGGCGCGAGAAAGCTGGCCCGACGAAATTGAAAAAATGTCTGACAAAGCTCGCTGGGATTGGCTCAGTGCGGGAATCGGAGAACGCTTGAGAGATCAGTTCGGAACGCTTTACGTGATTCAAACTCAAGCACGATTGTTCTTAATCGACATCGCGGAATTCAGCCTCGGCCAAACTGCGGCGGTCGAGCTGGCGTACTTCAACCGGCTCGATTTAATGAACCAACAGGCGATGGTCACAGACGCGTTTCGCAGCGTCGAAGTGGCGGCCGACGCGCTCCAAAGCGGTTTGGACGTTGAGGCCGGCGCGACGCTACAAACCGAGCCGGGACACGATAATCCACTTGCTTTCGATTCTTCGTCCGCGCAATACCGCGTGGGGGTACAATTCGAAAGCCCTCTCAATCGGTACGATGAACAAAATGCCTATCGCGCCAGGCAAATCGCCTATCAACAATCGCGTCGCCAATTCATGGAGGCCAAAGACCGGGTGGCGATCCTAATTCGAGCGCAGATTCGCGAATTGCGGGTCGACGAACTAAATTTCCAGGTCGCCCGTCAACAATTGATCACGGCGATTCGGCAAGTCGAAGAGGCTCAATTCAATCTGCGGACCACCAGGGAACCGAATTCCAACTTGACCCGCGATCTTTTGCAGGCTTTACAAGGCTTGCTCGGCGCGAAAAACAATTTAATATCAAGTTGGATACAATATGAAGTGGGTCGCATCCAGTTATTCGTCGAATTGGAGACTCTGCAACTAGACGAAGGCGGCGTTTGGATCAACGAAAATGAGAACCCGGGCGAGGCAAATGGCGACTCAATCCCCGACACCGCGGACCAACCCGTCGGACCAAACGGTCCACCCGGCCCAGTCAGCGAGCAGCCAGCGGCCACATCTAGAAACGACGAGCGCTCCACTCCAGTCGGTCAACGAAGCGGCGAAGCCCACCCTCTCCTTGGATTCAACGACGCCAGCGAACTACTCTCGCCAATCGCCAAGCCGCCGTCTCGTTAAACGGCTTCTCACCAGGTCATTAGTTTGGACCGTCGGTCTTGCAATCGTGGGCCTCAGCTTTTTTTTCGGTTTGCGAGCGTTGACCAATCGCGGTCCGGCGAACGTCGATGTCTTGACGCACACGGTAACGCGGCGAACCATCAGTGATTCGGTCGTCGAGCAAGGGACTTTGGAAAGCCAGAACACGGTGTACGGGCGCTGCGAACTTCCCGGCTGGCAAAACAAAATTATCTTCATTGTCCCCGAAGGAACTCACGTCAAAGCCGGCGACGTCGTTGTCCGGTTTGATGCGTCGGAAACTCAGAAAGAGGTCGATCAGCAAAAGGTCAAAGTCAACGAAACCGAAGGCGAAGTCGAACAAGCCCAACAAGAGGTTCAAGTTCAGGATAACAAAAACGAAAGCGACATTGCGGCTGCGGAGCTGGCCCTCACCCTCGCCGACATGGACGTCAAAAAATACCGCGAAGGCGAATTGACGATGACCAAAGCGGATTATGAGAGCTTGATTGCCGAGGGACAAGCTGAACTGGAAAAAACGCGCGACGAGTTGGAAAATATTCGGGCGCTTATCAAAAAGGGATTTCGCTCGCCCGAACAACTTCGCGAATTGGATCTTCGCAAAGATAGCGCGGAGTATCGGGTCGAAAGCAACAAACGCAAATTGGAGCTGCTCTTAAACTACGAGTCCCCGCGCAAAATGGTCGAGTTGGAAGCTAACGCCAAGGAAGCAACTCGAAAATTGGAGCGATCCAAAACCACCGCCGCAGCCGAATCCAAAAAAGCGCAATTGAAACTGGCCAACGCAAAAACGAGCCGCGACTTGCAGAAACAGCAGCTTGAACAGATGGAAGCCGTTCTCAAAAAATGCGAAATCGTCGTCGCAAAAGAAGGCACGATCGCCTATGCCAACCAACCGTGGTATGACGCTGAAGATCGCATCAAGGAAGGCGCGTCAGTTCGCCGCGAGCAAAATGTTTTTTACATCCCCGACATGACGAAAATGCAAGTGACGACGAATGTTCACGAATCGGTCATTAACAAAGTCAAAGAAAAACAGGCCGCCATCGTTCGCGTCGACGCCTATCCCGACCAAGTTTTCAACGGCACGGTGCAAAGCGTTTCGCAACTTGCGAGTTCGTCATACCGTTCCGAAGCCAAGGTTTACCAAGTCCTGATTTTGATCGATCAAATTCCAGATAACGTGCGGCTGAAGCCCGGTATGACGACCGAAGTCGAAGTCTTGGTTGGAACTTATGAGGACATCGTTGCCATACCAATTAACTCCGTGACGGAACACTTTCAGATGTCGTATGCCTACGCGCAGATCGGAACCAAATTTGAACGTCGCGTGGTCGAAATCGGCCGCACCACGCAGTCGTTCGTCGAAATTAAATCTGGGCTCGAGCCAAACGAAATCGTTGCCCTCGACGCGCATCAACGAGGCATCGCGGACTTTGGCGAAGAAGAGCGAAGTTTGCAAAGGCCCACGCCAAAACCGAAGGCCAACGAAGTGACCACTGTTGCCGCACCGGCGGACAGCAAGCCAACTTCCGAACCAACGCCTCCAGCCACGGGAGTCGTCCCCGCCACGGATGAAGATCTGTTCAAGGACAATGCCGTACCGGCCGCCGCGCCCGCCGATTCGAAATCAACTCCCGAACCCGCCGCGCCTGTTGCTGAAACACCACCAGAAAAAACCGAATCACCCTCGACCGATACGCCCAAATGAACGACCCCGGAACCCGCGTCTCTTGTCTTACTTTTGCTCCCATGCTTCCCCTACATCTCATACGTCCCATTCCTCACCCCACGAATTTTCACCGCGAAAACCCGTGCAATCCAACAATCTGAGCTGCCTCGACAACCAATGACCATTTTCCTCACCATGTTTCGCGCTGCGGTCGGCAGTTTACTGCTACACAAGCTGCGGTCGCTGCTCACGGTTTCGGGGTTGGTGTTCGGCGTTGCGTCGGTCATCGTGATGTTGGCCGTCGCGCAAGGGGCCAGCGAAAAAGTTCAATCGCAAATCGTATCGTTGGGAGTACGCAACGTCATCGTCCGCAGCGTGCGGCCGCCGAGCAGCAGTGACGATCGCAACTCGGATCAATTCATTATCGAATACGGGCTAAAACGAGATGATTGCAAACGAATTCTGGAAACGATTCCCAGCGTGACCGCTGCAACACCGCAACGCGAGTTTAACTACGAAGGTCGTTACGCCGATCAATCGCTCAATATTCGCCTAGCTGGCGTCGAGTCGGGATACTTTGAAGCCAATGGGCTTAAAATCGTGCGCGGCCGAGCGCTCGACGAAAACGACGCCAAGCACTTTACCAACGTCTGCGTGATTGGTGCCGATGTTGCCGAAAAACTATTTCAACACCGCAATCCTCTTGACCGTTCGATCCAAATCGGCAGTCGACAGTACTTTCAAGTCGTCGGCGTTACCGGCTGGCGGACGCCGTCGGCGGGGATTGGTTCAAGCTTGTCGGCCCAAGACTACAACTTGGACGTTTACATTCCGCTCGCGACGGACCATGCTCGGATGGGAACCGTTTTATTCAAATTCGAAAAAGGATCGTTTAGCCAACAAGTATTGGAGTTGAGTCAAGTCACTTTGGCGGTCGACGATTTGTCGAGAGTCAAAGCCACCGCCTCCGCTCTGGAAGGTTTGTTAATGAAGTTTCATCCGAAAAAAGACTTCAGTATCACGATCCCGCTGGACTTACTTGAACAAGCTAAAGCCACTCAGCGAATTTTTAGTATCGTGCTCGGTTCGACAGCGGCCATTTCATTGTTGGTCGGCGGGATCGGCATCATGAACATCATGCTCGCAACAGTCAGCGAACGGACGCAAGAGATCGGAATCCGCCGGGCACTGGGCGCAAAACAAAAGGATATCGTTCTGCAGTTCATGTTCGAGACACTATTATTATCAACGATTGGCGCCGCCATTGGTCTGGCATTGGGCTTGTGCGCCCCCAGTGTGGTGACTTGGTTTTCGGGTCTTCCCACTCACATCTTGCCGTTCTTTCCTTTGGTGGCCGTTTTCGTGGCGATCGTCGTCGGTGCCACCTTCGGTATCTATCCAGCATGGCGAGCCGCCAAGCTAGATCCCATCGAAGCGCTGCGGCGCGTTTGAACACCGACCCTTGGCACATCGCGTGCTAATGGATTCCATTTATGTTCGCCACGCAGATTGGCAACTGCATTTCCCATCGGTCCTTGATCGATGGAATTCAATCAGTGGATTGACTTCTCGATTTGAAGCCGCTGACGACGCACTCGGATTCTATTGGTTTGACTTGTCCCCCCGATACGCGACAATGCTGGGACTTTTGAGTTTGTACCAAACTCGCGAAAGAACAAGGGAAGAATATGGACGCGATTGAAATTCTCGGCGGCTTGTTAGGAGGTAAGACAAGCGAAGGATCGAGCATGGGGGGCAAGATTCTTAAAGACATTCTTTTTGGCGGGTCAAAAAAGCCTGAGCCCCAAGCACAATCGCCCGGCTATTCGACGGGTGGCCGAAGTCTTGGACCGAAGGACATTAATTCACAAGCTAAAGAGCTTGAGGATTTGTTAATCGTGGCAAAAAATCGCGGTTCTGGACGGACCGTGCCAGCCCAACCCAACACCCAACATCCTTTGCCGCAATCCCAGACACAGTATCCCTACGCCGAAAAGCCTGATCCTCGCTACGAGACGACGCGAACTATTCCAACACCTCGAACTGCGCCCGCGCCGACACGCTGCCCTGCACCGACGCAGAATCAGAATGACCAAGCACTCATCATGATTCGCGCGATGATCAATGCGGCCAAAGCCGACGGAGAAGTTTCGCGGGAGGAACAACAAACCATTATCGAGCAACTCGGCAGTCCATCCCAGGAAGCCATCGACTTTCTGCGACACGAATTTTCAACGCCGTTGGACGTGCGCAGTTTCGCTTGGTCCGTTCCTCAAGGAATGGAGCAACAAGTTTATTCGATGTCGTTGCTGGGTGCTGAATTGAATACCGAAGCCGAGTCGCATTATTTATTGGACTTGGCTCATGGTTTACGAATCACCCCCGAAGTTCGACGACAGATCCACCAACACTACGGCGCGCCGCAAATCGAAGGGTAAGATCATCATTTTCGAGGGGACATTTGGAAGCTGTCAACGCAGGTCGGAAGCTTCTTTTCCTTTAGAACCAACAACATTTCCAGGATTTGACTTTGCCGCCATGTGGTTTTGTTGTCAGCTCTAATGCACCTAGGTTAATCCCCCGACAACTGACTTTTTTTGGATCCGCAATCTCAAGGATGAGCCCTGGCAAACCAATGATGGTATCGGACGATCAAGTGGTCTGATTAACTCGCGAAATCAAGTCCCTGCGGGAATGTTCAGAACTCAACGACCGCGAGATTGTGGCTTCGGCGATTGAGGAGAACCTCCGTCTTGAAGTACTTTTTGTTGCCGACCAAGTCGCCGAGGAAAAAGTAATCCTTTAGTTCACCAGACGTTGATTTGGGGATTTTGATATCGTCTGGACGACTCGCCAGTCGCGATACTACGAGAACGAAGTACGCGCGCGGGCCGCGCAGCGACAGGTCAAATTCGCCGTTCTGATTGATCCGAACCACTCTTCCTCCTATGGCTTCGATCGCCGAAATCGAAAAGTTATTAGTGGGTTCAAATTGATCCGGGCGAATCGGTTGTAAATCGAGTTCGCTTAGATGGCTGTTCACGGGCAAGACGAAGACTACAGCCCCTTCATCTGGGACTTTTTTGCCATCGACATTGACCAAAACTTGCCCTGTCAGTTGGCAGTTATACATCGCTGTTGTGCGAGACACACCATCGCTCGGGTTCTGCCGGATCATTAGTCCCAATAAAAAAAAAGTCGCTGCAACAACCCCCAATAAGCCCGCTTGGAAGTAAACGAGCCAACGCGGGAACGAAATGAACTTTTCGCGATCGGCAAGTCGTGCAATTTCCGCAGCTAGCTCTTTGCCTTGCGCATCTGTTGCGCGATAGGCTGAGCCTTCCACGGAATCGTCCTTTCTCACCCGTTCTCCCATCAGAGGCGCGGCGGTTGGTGCGTTCTCATCGATAGTTTTCGAAACCGCCATTCGTGTTTCTTTGATCGGTGCGATTGCGGCTGGTCCTCGAGTGGAGTCAACTAGGTGCGCTGACGCGGCAACTGAAACTGCGGGTCCAATCGTTATGACGGTGGCTTTGGATTCAGAACGGTTGGCCGGCAGTGGCGGCGGGGCCTCAGTCCGCGCTTCCAACGGAATCGTAATAACCTGCCGACAATTCGGGCACGGCGATGTATGGCCGCCTTTGCGAGAGACAACGCTCAATCGAACAGAGCATTTCGGGCATTGGAACCGGATTGGCATGCGAAACGATCCGAGGGAAAAACACTGCCTATGTTCGAAAAATCGAATGGCTTTATGGCGCTCCGACAAAGCACAGATACATTCCCTCTATTCTTTTTACAGTATCGGGGCTTGGCTAGAGGAAAAAGCGATAAAACGGAGATCGCTTGACTGTCAATTCCCTAAATTCACCGCGAATTCCCGTCGAATCGTCGAAGCGGCCATGCAATCAGACTTTCGTGCGATTAACCCAAATGTCATAGTAAACGCAGGTTGGCCGTCGCAGAAGGCGCTTGCCTGGCCGTTGCTACGAGCAAGTATTCACTTGCCGAACGGATTCGCCAATTTATTGAGGCCAACCGGAGACGGAAGAGATGCGATCAAAGAACGTGGCGCGGATTCTGGCGGTGTGCGTTGTCATCGCGGCAAGCTCCATCGCTTATCCCGCCAAGGCGCAACAACAAATCCTCACGCTTAACAACGGTTTGGAGTGCGAGGGCCTTTTCACGACGATTCTTGAATATAGCGAAAAGTTCGCGCCGGGAGATGGTGGCCTGAACTCGATCGCGATGGTGGATGACGGACTCCGGCGAGTTTTTTTCAACTATCATCATATTGCGCAAAATGTTCCGGCCGAGCATCCGTTCCAACGAATTTCAATTTGGCAGGAGCTGGGAGTCGGACAATCGATGACCTTGCGAGATGGAAACTTGGTGCGCGCCGGGCCGTTTAATGAAATGGGGCATCGCGAAGTGACCACGACCGGCACTGCGGGTGGTGGTACTTTCGTACAAGCCATCACAGAAATCACTCCGACTTTTTTCCGCGTCGTGGCTGTCCGCGACGAAGGCTGGGAAATGAAACTTGCCACGACGACGTTACCCAGCGACGTTTTGATCAAACTTTTGCGGCGACAGATCAACGACCCCAATAGCATTAGCAAGCGTCTTGAAATTGTGGATTTACTATTGCAAGCCAAACGATATCAGGACGCCAACTCCGAACTGAAGTCGGTGCAGACAGATTTTCCGGACCTCACCGAGGAAATCTCGGCCAAGCGACAAATTCTCAGTCAACAATTCGCGCGTCAAGTCTTGTCGGAAATTCGGCGGCGAATCGAAAACGGACAATCGGCCATTGGTTTGGCGATGACTGAAAGAATCAAAGGCCCAGACGTTTCCGCAGAAATTTTGGCCGAAATCTTGTCGTTAGAAAAAGGCGTGCTGCAATCTGCTGCGGACCTCGAGTCGGCAAAACAGTTGTTGCGACAACAACTTGCGTTGCTCCCACAAGAAAATAAACTCGGCGCAGAAGCAACCGCGACCATAAACCTGACAGTCGACGAAATTTGCAACGAACTAGATTCGAACAATTTGCCGCGATTGGCAACGTTCGTTCGCTTGGCCGCCGATGCTGAACAAACCGCGTCGCAAAAAATCGCGTTCGCCATCAGCGGGTGGACGATTGGCAGCGGCGCGGCGATCGATAATTTGGCCGTCGCGGTTGCCTTAGTTGAAGCACGTCGATTGATTATCGAGTATCTGACTTCCGAGGATTTACAACGCCGACAAGACATCTTGGTTGAGTTGGCGACGCTCGAATCTGGCGACCCGCAGTACTTGGCCAAGATCATCGAACACATGACGCCGCCGTTGGCTCCTTCGACCGAAGTCAACTTGCGTGAGCCGATCGAATTGTTTGTAGAAATTTCGGGTACGCCAGCCGAAGGCAAACCGCGCAAAGTTAAATACATCGTGCAATTGCCACCGCAATACGATCGCTTTCGCCGCTATCCTTGTATCGTCGCGTTGCACGCGGAGGGTCAATCTCCTGAGGCTCAGCTCGAGTGGTGGGCGGGCGCCTACAACCCAAAATTGGAAATGGCGATGGGACAAGCCACCCGACACGGCTACATCGTCATTGCACCAGAATGGAGCCAACCTGGCGAGCGAGATTTCGCGTTTTCCGCAAGCGAACACGTCGCCGTCCTCAAATCACTTCGAGATGCGCTTCGGCGATTCGCCATTGATACCGATCGAGTTTATTTGGCTGGCCATTTCGCCGGCGGAGACGCGGCGTGGGACATTGGACTTTGCTATCCAGATTTGTGGGCTGGTGTCATTCCGATTTCCGCAGCGGCTGGACCAGGCGGCAAATATGCGTTTCGTTGCTACGAAACCGCTGCCAACAAAAATTTGGCGTTCTGTTTCGTTTCCGGACAATTTGACTTTGGCCGAATCGTTGACAACAAACTGGTTTGGAACAAGTGGCTACAAGGTCGCGACTATGACGTGACGCTGGTCGAATACCAAGGTCGATTGGCCGAGACTTTCGCTGAGGAATTGCCCAACATTTTCCAGTGGATGGCTCGGCACAAGCGACTATTTGCCGTCGGCGAATTCACGGGCCGTACCTTGCGGCCTTGGGTACGGCAGTTTTGGTGGGTGGAGGTCGACAAAATTCCGGTAGAAGATTTTGTGCTCCCGCCACTCTGGCCGCCGAAAGAGAAAATTCTTTCGACTCAACTCGAGGGCAAGTTCCTGCCCGGTCAAAACAAATTCGTCCGCGTCACCGTTCCCAAAGGCACGATCGCGACAATTTGGCTGTCGCCGGATTTAGTTGACTTTTCCAAGCCCATCGAGATTAGCGGGCGCGGAAACGATTTTCGCGAGGCGATCCAACCTAGCCGCAAAGTCCTTTTGGAAGACATTCGTCAGCGGGGTGATCGCCAACATCCCTTTTGGGCAAAAGTCGTTTGCGAAAAAGCGACATGGCGACCGGAATGATCATTTCCATGAACGACTCAGTATCACATTTCTCCAATCGCCTGGCCGACGCCATTCACAAAAAGCGATCGCCGCTGGTTGTGGGGCTTGATCCTCGCTGGGACTTGTTGCCTTCGGTCTTTCATTCGCAACGAAACAGAAGTGATCCGCGCGACGTCGCTGTAGCTTTCGCTGAGTTCTGCTGCGCCGTGATCGATGTAGTCGCGACACTTGTGCCGGCGGTCAAACCGCAATGGGCTTTTTTCGAGCAGCTTGGAGTGCCGGGATTCATTGCGTTGGAAAATATCATCGCGCACGCACGCACCCGGGGGCTACTTGTGATCGCGGATGCGAAACGTGGCGATATCGGAACTACCGCCGAAGCCTACGCCGAGGCATTCTTTCGGCTTGTAGGAAATGCTCCGCTGTGCGACGCACTCACCGTTAATCCATACATGGGGGCGGATTCTTGGCAGCCTTTTGTGCAACTGGCTCAAGCTCGAGGGGCCGGAGTCTTCTTGCTTGCCAAAACTTCGAACCTGGGCGGCGGCGAAATTCAGGACCTTGTGGTTGGCCCAACTCGTGTTTATGAAGTCGTCGCTGATCAAATCGAACGGGAATCCGCCAAATCCAAAGGCTCCTGCGGTTATGGGATCGTCGGGGCGGTGGTCGGAGCGACTTATCCGAATCAACTCGCGGAACTCCGCGCGCGCATGCCGAGCGCTTGGATTCTGGTCCCTGGCTTCGGTGCCCAAGGCGGCACGGCGCGTGATGCCGCAGGAGCTTTCGACAAAAACGGAATGGGGGCGATCGTCAATTCATCGCGGGCGATTCTGTTCGCCCATCGCGATCCTAAATTCGCAAGCGCCGAAAATCATTGGCAAGCGTCAGTCGAAGCAGCTTGTCACAATGCGATCGAACAATTACGTGCCGACACCAACGCGGGCAAGCTCAACTGACGGACTCGGCGACCAGCAATACACCGACAGTTCATTACCATGCAGGCGTGAATGTCGAAGGGATTGCTGGACGGATGTACGATAACGGAATCAAATTCGAAAACGCGTCAAGCTTGCGAAATCGGCAAGTATCGATACGGCGACGTAAGAACCAAAATCGACGCCGCCGTGCAAAACGTGCGGCTGGTGATGCAGTGATGGCCGGTCCAGCTACCGTCCTTATTTTGCACGTCGATCAACTTGTCGCGCACCACCGGAAACCAATCGTTCCATTCTTTGCCGCCACGTTTGAGCATCGTCTCGGTAATGAGATGGAAGGCCAAAAATTCCTCGCCGCCGGCTTGGGTGAACGGTGTGTTATCTTTTTTCACAAATCGCAAAACGTCGTTAAATGCCTTTTTGGCCGTCTTGTTCTCTTCCATTTCGATGTCGTACAAGACGCGTATTCCTGACGCGTTTTTGTATAGTTCATGCATCCAACCCTGAGTTTCTACCAAGCTGCCAGACATTTTTTGAATTAAGTGCTCGGCTGTTTTTTCCGGAGCCGTTCCGACCGATAAACCGACGGACGCCGCCGCCCGCAAACTTACCCAGCCCATGACCGTGCCCAACGTCGGTGCCCAGGATTCGCTTCCCCAATCGCCATCCGGTCGTTGCGTCTTGACGATTGCATCGGTGACTTTGCGCAACGCCGCTTTGACCGGTGTCGGATCGACTTGTTCGCCAAGCGATTGGCTCAAGTACAGAGCGGCAAAAAAGGAATGAGCTTGCTGTCCAATCTTGTTCTGTAATTGCGTGCCGGAGGCCGCAGTAATATTGTTCTGCGGCATTTGTTCCGCGCGGTTCAACACGAATCGCAATACCGATCGCAGATCGTTTTGGTGCTCACCTTCGAAGCACGTGCCACCCGCGGCCATCATCGCCAATCCAACCATACAAGTGCAACCGACGTCAGACTGCTGATTCAGATCGACCCCGCAACCACCGTCTTTGTTGAACACTTTCTTGAGCCAAGCCAGCGCTTTCCGCACCGATCGTTCCGAAGCCTCGTTGACGTTGGCCTCGACATCGTCAACTTTCATCGCCCAACCTCGCAGCAACGGCCCAACCGCTAGTGCAACGCACGGCGACAAACCAATGAATTCACGCCGACCTAATTTTATTTTTTCAGCCATGGCAATTCCTAAATAGGCTTTTCGCCAGAGTTATCCTATCGACCATTGCCCATCAAAGCCAGATTTAAGCCCTCGCTAATCAATGGGTGTTATTGCTTTGTGCAAGTTTTCCGCAGAATTCTGTGTACCAGTTCTTGATATTCTCGCGATCAAACCCCCCCCGATAAATCGCGAGGCGAAATCGAAACCGCAATTGCTGGCCATTCGGCAAATCGAAATCGCCACTGTTGACGGGCTGCTTGAGAAAGTCGTGCAGGCCGAATGGATTGGCGGCGACGAGGCCGTAGTCGCGGGCGTGCCAAGTGGTTGGATGGCGCAAGTTTTCCGGATGATCAAAGATCGCGATTCCCATATCGACGCCGTCAATTTTGCCAAAATAACTAACCCATTCGGCGCGCTGCCCCCAGATATTCTCGTCCGTTTGGCCGGCGCTGTTTTCCGCGTGACCAACCGGCAACGAAGCGTCATCACGCGTGAGCTGCAAATTCGGGTGCGTGCGGATCGCAAAAGTTCCTTCCTTGGTATCGCCGAATCGCACGTCGAGCTGCGCGGTCAACAAGAATTCGAAATCGACAAACCGCACATCGCCACGATCCGCAAATCGCAGGCTGGCTTGTTCCAACAAAATCGGCTTGTCGCCATCGAGCCAAGAGTTTTTTGCCACGAACCCTGGCCAGATGTTTGGCTGTTCGTCCAGAAGCTGAATATCTTGGCTCACAATGCGAGCCTTTTCGCTCCAGAAGTCCAAGCCGTTGACGTTGCCATGGGCAAACCAAACCGACTTGTGATGTTCGTGATCCGACGATTCACCAGGCACGCTAGATTTCATCGGATAATTCCGAGTGACTTCGATGCCACCTGGCCCGCACAGCGGATACAAGATTGGCTTGACGTAATGCTTGAAATCATAAGTGGCAAAGGGCTTGTCGTGTGTTGTGATCAACACGACACCGTCGCCCATTTTGATTTCAAGCGGTTCAGATTTCTCGGATCCCCTTAAGGCGTCCTGGGAAACGGCTTTCGATGAAAGTGAAGCGACCAATAAATTCAATGAGCAGAAAAGAATGGCTCGCCACGAAGATGCGGCATGCGTTGGCATTCTTGGACCGCTAAAAAAGAAAGAGAAAAAAGTGCGGGCGAGAGGACTCGAACCTCCAATCTCTTGCGAGAACATGGCCCTCAACCATGCGCGTCTGCCAATTTCGCCACGCCCGCATTTATGACTTTCGTGACCACCATAGTCTAAGAATCAGCGTCGGCAGGTCAAGCACGTTGCGAAAATTGACAAACTCAAGGTCTCGTCAAGTCCACCACGGTGCGGCCAAAAATCTTGCCCGCGAGAATCTCGTCGATCTTTTGCGAAAGGCCGCTCAAGCCGACCGTCGTTGCAATCGACGCCAGGTTCTCAAGCCGCCAATCGTCGGCCAAGAGTCGCCAAATATTGTTGCGCTGATCGTTTGACATGTTTCCAGAGTCGATTCCATTGAGAATGACGCCGCGCAAAATAAACGGATAGACCGTTATCGGCAAATCGTGGCCGCCGACCAGCCCACACGCGGTGACGCAGCCGCCGATCTTGGTGGCGCGAATGACTGTGCCCAACGTATTTCCGCCAACAGTATCGACTGCGCCTTGCCAGATGCTCGCAAGCAATGGCCGTTGTGTCGGGTCGTTGATGGTGTCGCGATCGATCACTCGCGCTGCGCCGAGCTCCATTAACCATTCCGTGCGGTCTGGCTTGCCTGTGGAGGCGACGACTTGAAAGCCAAGTTTGGCGAGCAGCATCACGGACAAGATTCCTACGCCGCCCGTCGCGCCGCTGACGACGATTTCGCCCCCGCTGGGATTCGCGCCGTGGGCAATCAATGCTTCCACACATTGTGCGGCCGTGAAACCCGCCGTTCCCAAAGCCATCGCGTCGAACATTGTCAGGGACGCGGGCAACGGGATCAGCCAATCTGCGGGCACGCGAACCAGTTGTGAAAAACCGCCCCAGGCTTCGGTGCCGAATTTAGCGTGTCCCAATAAAACTTTTTGCCCGACGCGGAATCGCTGCGACGAACTTTCGACGACTACTCCGGCCGCATCGATTCCCGGAACTAGCGGAAAAGTCCGGGCGACTCCCGGATGGCCTGTTGCAGCCAAAGCGTCTTTGTAATTCAGCGACGAATAGGCGACTTCTACAGTTACTTCGCCTGCAGGAAGCCGGTCGCGCGGTAATTCTCGAATGGCGCACAGGACTTGTCTGTCGTCTTTCTCGACGTACAAGCAGCGAAACATGGCGGAAGCTTTCATCGAAATCGATTTCTCGTTGCGAGTCAAATGAACTCGTGAAGCGAGTTGCGCAATTGTGATTCCGAGTTTAGCCGTCCAGGTGCTCTGATCGCAATGGGCTTGGTAGATTCGCGCCGTCAAGCAGCCGTGTTAAGAAGCTGCCGTTCAATTTGCTTGTCGCTCGTTTCGTCAGCGATCAATTGGCCGCCGCGAAAAGCCATCTGTCCGCGCAAGTCATACTGAGAATTTGCCCAGTCTTCAGCTTGTCCCGTAAGCTCTTCGGTTAGCCGCTCGACGTGTAGCCGATAGTCCTCCATATCGTCGCGCGACAGTTCTTGGGGTAAACGAATCTTGGGTCCGGAAATTACCCGTGCTCGCGAAAATGGTTTTGCCATTGCGAACCGATCCCAAGTTCGCAAGCGCCACGGCCGTCGATATCCAACGCCGACCGGAACGATCGGCATGCCAAACAATGACGCTAGAAACACCGGCCCTAACGACATTTTTCTGCGCGGCCCCTGCGGACCATCGGAGGCGATTCCCAAAGTGTTGGTCTTGCAAAGTTGTCGCAACTGGCGAATCGCGCGTGACCCTCCTCGCCGCGTGCTGCCTCGCACCACCGAAAACCCAAGCCGTTCGGCCGCTTGATTGAGCCATTCGGCGTCACGATGTTGGCTGACCAGCATCGCAACTGGAGTGTTGGCCCACATCGCCACGAGCAGCGCTAAATATTCGTGCCAAAACACACCGATGGTCGTTTCGCAAAACTCGTCGAGTCGCGGATCGAACGATTTATCATGATAAGCAATTTTGCAGTCCAACAAACGAACGGACGTTGGCAGCCCTAACGCAATCCCTGCCCCGCCCCAGCGTTGATACCAGGGAATTTGAAATTTTGTGGTTTCCGTCATGTCCGTATATTTATCGTGACGCCGTATTGCGGCGTTTCAAAAGTCTTGTTCAATTCGATTAAAAGCCTATCCGAGAACCGCCGGGGTCTGTCGCTGATTTCCGTAGTCGTCCGAGTAAATCGGAGACTGACCCCCTCTCCTTGCGGTTGCCAAAGGTTGCGAAAATTATCCGCTGACCCCGCGAAAGCCAATCCCAAGTTACTCAGGGACGATAGCAGTCGCTGATGGCAATATTTTCGGCGACTTTCAACCAAGCCTTTCAAGCACGTTTTACGAACCGAACCTTGGTAGTCTGCCGTATGGAACGAGAAATTATTACTTGGCTCAAATCAATTTTTCCTGGGCAGCCTCCACTGCTTGTCGGGATAGGCGACGACGCGGCGGTAATTGAACTCGATTCCAAGCGAATTGTGGTGACCACGGATGCCATTGTTGACGGAGTGCATTTTGAAACCGCCCAACATTCTTGGCAACGAATCGGGCACAAATCAGTCGCGGTCAATCTCAGCGATTTGGCTGCGATGGGTGCAAGTCCTTTGGCAATTGTCATGACGCTTGTCCTACCGATGGGGACAGCTCTGGAGCGCGTCAAAGAGCTTTATGCCGGCATCAGTCCAATTTGCGAACGCTGGCAAGTCTCCATCGCGGGAGGCGATACCAATTTCTCCACAGGTCCACTGACAATTAGTACGACGGCGATGGGCGTTCTGCGAGTGGATCAACAACCGTGGTTGTGTCGCGGCGCACAAGTCGGCGATGAAATTTTGGTAAGCGGAAGTTTCGGCGGAAGTATTTTGGGTAAGCACTTGGACTTCGAGCCTCGTTGCGACCTCGCGCGCGATATCGGCAGCCGATTCCAGGTCCACGCGGCAACTGACGTCAGCGACGGGTTGCTGTTTAACTTGGGAGTGATTCTCCGTGCAAGTGGCTGCGGTGCCGATTTGGACTTGTCGGCCATTCCGATTTCGGCCGCTGCACACCAGCTCGCATCTGCTGCCGCAGATCACCAGTCTGCGCTTTGGCACGCGCTGTACGACGGTGAGGATTTCGAGTTGATCCTGGTCGTCGACAGCGATCAAGCGTACGAGATCATGGCCGATCCGCGATGGGCCAACCAATTGACCAGAATCGGGACCGTCACCGAAAGCTTGGGAATTCGCGGTCGTGAATTGAAGGGCAATGTCAAAGTGTTAGACGATCACGGCTTTACTCACGGTCAAACGGACAACCAGTCATGAGTGCAACGCCAACACGAGTCGAGTTGCACAGTGCGAGCGAAGAGCAAACCAAGGCCATCGGCCGACGCTTGAGCAAGTCGCTTTTACCTGGCACGCTGGTTGCGTTGGATGGGGATTTGGGCAGCGGCAAGACGCGATTCGTGCAAGGCATGGCCGAGGGCCTGGGCATCGCATCCGACGAGGTTTCGAGTCCAACGTTTGTGCTTTGTCATATCTATGCAGGCGATTTGACGCTGTTGCATGTCGACGCTTACCGGCTGAAAGCCTTGGATGAAGTCCCCGATCTCGGAATTTCCGAGGCGTTGGACGAAGGCTCGATCGTCGTCATCGAGTGGGCCGGACGGATTTCAGCCGCGTTGCCAACCGACTTCATTCACGTGCAGATTGACGAAATGGATCCCAACACTCGCCGCGTCGTCGTCGAGAGTCATGGCCCAAATTCCCAACAAATTCTAACTCGCTGGTAATGGCCTCTGGGGCACATTCAGGTTGGAACGATAGCCCTAGCAATCTTG
>JANMEB010000253.1:0-1320 GCA_031376585.1 Planctomycetota bacterium
CTTGGACAACCAACCAAGCTTGGAGCAGCCATCGCAGAGACGTTGAATTGTCAAAGCAATCCGTCAGCGGAAATTTGTGCGGCGACTTGGTTTGTTCGCGGTGAGGAACCGACTCCTGCGGGCAAAACTATAAGCATCCGAGCGATACGCGGTCGACATTTTCAGCGGCTTGATGACTCTAGCCAGCGACGCTTTTGGAATTCCGATTTCGTCGTCTCTCAAGATTCGGATCGCATGGGTTATCGGCTGGTTGGCCCTGAACTCAATTTTGCGAAACCCGACGAACTGGAATCGGCCGCTGTTTCGCGCGGCACAATACAATTGCCTATCGGCGGCAATCCAATTGCACTTATGGCGGATGCGGCGACCAGCGGTGGCTATCCGAATATTGCACACGTCGCAACCACGGAGCTTTCCAAATTAGCACAAGCACAACCTGGGCAGACGATTCGATTTCGCGAGATTGAATTGGCTTGCGCTCAACAGCTTATCGCCGAACAGGCCGAACGTTTTCGCCAGGTGCAACGAGCCATTTCGTTTCGTGTCGTTTCTGGTGCTTGGCGCTAAGCATGTCGGGAGTTCTTCCGTTGAAACTTTATTGCATCGATCTCAATTGCGATCTGGGCGAAATTCCTGGCGACGAAGGCCGTTCGCTGGATCGTCAGCTCCTGCATCTCGTTTCCTCAGCCAATATCGCTTGTGGTGTCCACGCGGGTGACGAGATCACAATGCGCCAGACGCTTGTCGCGTGCAAAGATTTGCGAGTTGCGATCGGAGCACACCCCGGTTACCGTGACCGCGAGAATTTTGGTCGTCGGCGGTTGTCGATGCCGCCGGCGCAAATCGAAGATTTGGTTCGGGGACAAATTGAAGCGTTGCAAGCCATTGCGCTTTCCCAGAATGCAATCGTCGTTCACGTAAAGCCACACGGTGCGTTGTACAACCAAGCGGCCGTTTCGAGCGAAATTGCTGATGCAATCTGTCGCGCCGTCGTCGCAGTTGACCCCACGCTTCGATTATTTGGCCTCTCCGGCAGTCGCTTGCTTGGCGCTGGCGATGCTCACGGACTTAAGACCGTAAGTGAAGTATTCTGCGATCGCAATTATTTGCCCGACGGCACGCTCGTCCCGCGCGATCATCCTCTTTCGCTGATTTCCGACCCTGCCATCGGCGCAAGTCGGATCGTTCAAATGATTCGCACCGGCCAAGTCGCTGCCATCGACGGATCGCTAATATCCGTCGTCCCGCAAACGATCTCCCTACATAGCGACCAAGCCGCCGCCGCCCATTTCGCGAAAATGCTTCGCCAGCATTTGGACG
>JANMEB010000259.1:0-2926 GCA_031376585.1 Planctomycetota bacterium
CTTATCCTGATTCGAATCTGCCATTAACTCCTTAAGCTTCAACCGTTGCTCTTCAGAGAGAGTATCCATGATTTTCTGTTTCGCTTCCTCACGAATCGCGATGATCTTTTTGTTAAGCTCGCTCTTGGCGTCCTCGATCTCCGCCTTCGCCTTGCCAGCAACCCGCATCAACTCTTCCACTTGTTTGTCCGAGAGATCCAATTCCTTTTTGAGCACGGAGTCCGCAATCGATCCAATTGCTTCAAGAGTTAACGATCGCGACGCGTACAGCGAACGAAGTTGCGTCTGTTGTCGAGGCACAAGTACCTGCCAGGCTAAATCGTCATGATCGGCAGTGATCTTTTTCAGTAGTTCCGAAATTTCGGACTTGTCGGAGTCAGTGAGCTTGCCATCAGCGTTGCCAAAACGATCTTCCAATGCCGTCGACAGTTGTTTGAACATGACTTTTCGCATTCCAACAATTTCCTTGGACTGGTCGGACGTCAATTCAAGCTTCTTCATTAGGTCGCGACTGCCCAAAACGGAGGCTTTTCCATCTCTTGCACGATCCAGCCGCAATTCAAATCCCTCACCAGGCCTCTCGTCGAATGGAATTCCACGTCCCCAGATCTTAACTCTGTATTCCTCAATTTCTTCACCAGTTTCAGTTTTATCAAGAACGAAATACGGCATGACTCCCAACGAACCCGAACCTGGCTTTATCCGTGGCGCCACATCGGTGGCGAAATCCTGAGAGCAAGCGGCAAACGGATTCAATGCGCAAATCCCAATCGCAGCAACCAACGTCATAACATTGTGGGTCAACGATTTGGCGAATGGCATGAGTGACCTCGTCCTGATTCTTTGTGTTTCGGCCTAAACGAAGTTCGTTGCGCGGTTTCCGTTATTGTCGTACGTCTAACAAAAGAACAGATCACTTTGAAGAATGAGTTGAGACCGGCGTCCGACATTAAAACCAACCCTCGCAACCTGCGGGTCAATTACGATTTGGCGACAAAAAAACGCTGGTTTTTCCAGCGTTTGATGCAGATCGGGTGAAGGGATCTTTTGATCACCAATGGACGCGCCCTGAAAACAAACCCGTTGCTCGGCATGTCCTGTGGTTTAGACACGGTCCTTTAGCCCCGACACGCCTTCGTGCTTGGCACAATGCGCGCAACAATAGACCGTACCGTCCTGCTCAACGCCATGGCCGATGACTTTGCACTCGCAATGTGGGCAAACTGGAGCTAGGGCGTGGATCGCGCACTCAAACGAATCAAACGTATACTCGCGACCAGCCATCGTTACCGTAAACGACTTGTCATACGCGTTTCCGCAGACTTCGCAAGGAACCATTGCTTGCCTTTCGTTCGATAAAAGTTCTCATCAATCACAATGACAATAGATTGGTCGTGATCCCATTCTACGGACGACCAACTCCTTTGTCATTCCCGCGCAGGCAGGAATCCCGTGAACTGCCGCTCGCTGAATAGCGCAGTTGGGGGTTCTTGCATTGCTAACTCGCCGCGCGCCAGGATTCGTTCCGGCGAACCAACGAAGGGAGGATCAGTTGATGCGTGAACAACCAAACTGGTTTCCCGAGCACCAGAAGCGGAGCACATGTGTTGTAAGCTAAATCCGTTGCGTCACATCGAAAGGTTGACCCGTCTTGGACGGCGAGATTTGACAGCAGCGGCCCGTCGTTTGCATTCAATCTCTGATTCACACGAACGTCGTTAAGCGAATTGTCAGAAGAGGGGCGCAATGGCCACCGTATTATCAACATCTGCATCGACCTCTTCGATTTGGCAATCGTTCGAAATGCCCGAGTTTCCTGCTTGCACCGAGTCCGCCAAGTTCGATGTCGGCGTCATTGGCGGAGGCATAACGGGTTTGTCCGTCGCCTATCTTTTGAAAAAGAGCGGCAAATCGGTCTGCGTATTAGAACGTGGCAAGATCGGGCAAGCAGATACTTGCCACACGACGGCGAACCTTACGTACGTTACCGATCATCGTTTCTCGAAACTCGTACGAACCGTTGGAAAAGGAAGAAGCCTTCCTGACTTGGAAAGGGGGCGAGTCGGCGATTGATCTTATCGAGTCAATCGTTCGTGCGGAGGGCATCGACTGTGACTTCGATCGCGTGACAAGTTATTTGCATGCCGCCTTGGAAGGCAATGTTGACGAATCGGATGAACTAATTGCCGAGGCCAAACAAATTCGGGAAGCCGGTTTCGACGCCGTTTTTATGGATGCCGTTCCAGTGGTAGACCGCCCTGGAATTCGCTTCGAAAAACAGGGGAAGTTTCATTCGCTGAAGTATCTCCGAGCTCTCGCCGAGCGAGTTCAGGGCGACGGCTGTTCGGTCTTCGAAAAAAGTGAAGTCACGGAAATTCACTCGGAGCCTTTGCGAATGGACGCCAATGGCCACTCAATCCGTTGCGACAATCTAGTGATCGCCACGCACGTTCCTTTGATGGGGAACACAAGTTTGTTGTCGGCAACGCTTTTTCAAACGAAACTAGTTCTGTATTCGTCGTACGTCATTGGTGCCAAAATCGAAAAATACGGCTTGCCCAATTCCATGTTTTGGGATACGGCCGATCCCTACCACTACCTGCGGATTGATACTGCTGAGGATGGCGACTACTTAATTTTTGGTGGAAAAGATCACAAGACAGGCCAAATGGAAGGAACCGCCGACTCATTTGCGAAACTGGAATCCTTGTTGCTGCGATTTTTTCCTGCGGCAATTGTCGATAGCCGGTGGTCAGGGCAAGTGATCGATTCACTCGACGGGCTACCGTACATCGGCGAGTCCGCCAAGAACCAATACGTCGCGACCGGGTTTTGTGGAAACGGAATTACATTCGGCACGCTGGGCGCTATGATCATCTGCGATTCCATTTGTGGTCGCGATAATCCCTGGCGGGACTTGTTCTCG
>JANMEB010000341.1:0-1042 GCA_031376585.1 Planctomycetota bacterium
CGAAAACGGCACGGTCCGCATCGAATTCACCATGCCCGAGGCCCTCACCGAATGGAAATTCATGGGCTTTGCGCACGACAAGGACTTGCGCAGCGGGTTTTTGACCGACAAAGTTGTTACGGCCAAGGAATTGATGGTGCAACCCAACGCACCTCGATTCCTGCGTGAAAAAGACGTCATCGAATTCACGGCCAAGGTCAGCAACCAATCCGCGACCCGCCAAGCAGGTTCCGTTCGATTGACGCTCGCTGACGCCGTTTCGCTCACCGCCGTCGACGCGGAATTCGCAAATGAAAAAACCGACTTGCCTTTCGACATCCCCGCCGGGCAATCGCAATCGGTCTCTTGGCTATTAAAAGTCCCGGACGGCGCGCGAACGCTTGTCTACAAAGCAGTCGGTGCGTCGGAAAGATTATCCGACGGCGAAGAAGGTTATTTGCCCGTCATCAGCCGCCGAATTCTCGTCACCGAGTCGATGCCGCTGCCGATTCGCGGAAACCAGAAACGCGATTTCGATTTTGCCCGAATGCGCGAGGCGTCGAAATCCGATTCGCTCGCCAATCAGAGCTTCACTGTCCAAGTCACCAGCAACCCGGCTTGGTATGCGGTGATGGCGCTACCGTATTTGCTTGAGTTCCCGCACGAATGCAGCGAACAAGTCTTCAACCGGCTTTACGCGAATGCACTTGCGCGGCATATCGCCAATTCCGATCCGAAAATTCGCCGCGTGTTCGATCAATGGCGCGGAACCGACGCGCTCGATAGCCCGCTTACAAAAAACCAAGACCTCAAGGCGTTGCTGATTCAAGAAACTCCGTGGCTGCTGGAATCGAACGACGAAAGCCAAGCTCGCCGCAACGTCGGAATTCTCTTCGACGCCAACCGTCTCGACAGCGAATTGACGTCTGCCGCCAATAAGCTGGCCCAAATGCAATACGACGATGGAACGTGGCCCTGGTTCCCTGGCGGGAGAGCCAATGAATTTATTACTCTCTACATCACGACCGGTTTCGGTCGCTTGAGACATCTCGGCGTCGAAGTC
>JANMEB010000262.1:0-27049 GCA_031376585.1 Planctomycetota bacterium
AGTTGATCGACGGCCGAGGTTGACCGTTGAAACCAATCGACTCCCGACAGCGACGCCAACGCCAATTGCAAAGCTTGGGTTCCCATGTGCCCTTTGCCTTGTGATTCGAGCGCAACGTAAAGTTGGTGGGCGAGCGCCAGACCGGGCATTGCCAAACCCATGCGATTGGCCTCTTCCAGCGCAATCGCCATGTCTTTGACAAAATGCTGCACGAAAAAACCAGGTTCGAAATCGTTGTTCATGATGCGCGGTGCCAAATTGTTCAGCGACCAACTGCCCGCCGCACCGCTACTGACAGACTTCAATACGGTTTCCAGGTTGAGCCCGGCGCGATAAGCGTAAAGCAGGGCTTCGCACAAACCGACCATGTTGGAGGCAATCAAAGTTTGATTGACCATTTTGGTGTGCTGTCCCGATCCGGCGGGGCCTTGGTAGACGATGGTTTTCGCGAACGCTTGCCAACACGGCTGCAAGCGATCGGCGATTTCCCGGTCGCCGCCGATCATCAAGGAAAGCGTGCCGTTTCGCGCGCCGATATCGCCCCCCGAAACCGGCGCGTCCAAGCTATACACGCCTTTGGCGGACGACAAGTTGTAAATTTCTTCGGCCAGCGATGGATTACTGGTCGTCATATCGACGATGATTTGCCCGGATCGACAACCGGCTAGAATCCCTTCGGGACCAAGCACGCTTTGGCGAACTTCCGCCGGAAATCCCACGATCGAAAAGACGATGTCGCTCCGGGCGGCCACCTGCCGCGGAGATTCAGCCCAGCTCGCGCCGGCTTGCAAGAGCGTTTGAGCTTTCTCGCGTGTGCGGCTATGCACGGTCGCCGCGAACCCAGCCTTGATCAAGTGGGAGCACATACTGCGGCCCATGACGCCAGTCCCGATCCAGCCGATACGCGTTGTTTTGGGATCCACTGCGATCATGTTTGAATCTAAAAAATAACTGTCGTTGTGACTGAATAATTGTATCACAGAGACGTTGCGTTTCCGACGACAATGTTAACACAGAGCAATCGCGATAGGGCTGAATCGCGCGGTCGCTGGATGCCTTTAAGCGAAGGTCCGAATGTTAATCCCACTCTGGGCGATTGAGAATTTCGCTCATGACGATGGCTTGCTGCACGTTTTGGGGCGATGCGAGCATATTCAGCAAAGTTGGTTTGGTCTTGCCTGAGACCTTGGCTTTGCCGGTCGTTTCGACGCCGCCGAGTGAAGAGCTCGTGAGATGACCGACTTGGTGGTCGAATTTTTGTTGCAAGCGTGCGTCGAGCTTGTCGTCGGCCTTTCCGACTTCTTCCCCAAGTTTCTCGGCGTGCTTCTTGAGCCGACTGTTGTCGAGATGTTTTTGGACATGCGTGGCCACCGATTCGCGGCGGGGAGGAACGATTTCGACTCCGCTTTCGATAACTACAGGAGACGGTTTAGTTTGTTTCTGTTGTTGTTTAGGCGGCGTGTTTTGCCTGGGTGGAATCGGCTGCGCAGGAGGAGGGTTGGCTGCGGACTCGCGTCTCCGTTGCGCGGCCATTTTCAAAAATTCTTCGATGTCTTTAGCCATGGTAGTCGTTGGAACAACGTGTGCTGAGTGGTTTAACCCGCTGGAGATGCGATGGTCGCACTATTGGGAGCGCCGACATTGGCAATGGCCTTGCGCATTTCCGTATCGGCTTGGATGTTGCGCATCTTGTAGTAGTCCATGATTCCCAAGCGTCCCGATTGAAAGCCTTCGGCCATGGCCTTGGGAACTTCGGCTTCGGCCTCAACAAGTTTGGATCGGCTCTCCTCGATCTTGGCTTGATTCTCTTGATCTTTGGCGACGGCCATGGCGCGGCGGCCTTCAGCCCGGGCGCGGGCGACGCGCGTGTCGGCTTCGGCACGATCCGCCTGAAGTCGCGCACCGATGTTTTCGCCGACGTCGATATCCGCGATATCAATCGAGACGATCTCAAACGCGGTTTGAGAATCCAGCCGACGTCCCAACACGGTTTTGGAAATCATATCGGGATGTTCCAATACATGTTTGTGCGTCTCGGCCGAACCAATCGCGCTGACGATCCCTTCTCCGACGCGTGCGATGATCGTCTCCTCGGTTGCGCCACCGATCAATTGTTGCAAGTTGGAGCGGACCGTCACGCGTACGCGAACTTTGAGCTGAATGCCGTCTTTGGCCACCGCATCCAAGGTTCTGCGCGCGTTCCCTTTGGGAGGACATTCAATCACTCGCGGATAAACGCTAGTCTGCACGGCTTCCAAAACATTGCGGCCCGCCAAGTCGATCGCGGTCGCCTCACGAAAGCTGAGGTGAATCGTCTTGGCTTTTTTGGCGGCGATCAGCGCGCGGACCACCATCGGCACATTGCCGCCGGCGAGATAGTGGGCTTCGAGCGCTTTGCTAGTAATGTCGGGATCGGTTAGGCCTGCTTGCACGGCCATGATTTTGGTCGGGACAATCACGCTCGGTTTGACTTTGCGAAACGTCATCCCAAGTAAATCGAACATCCCAATGCCGGCGTTCGTGAGTACGGATTGGATCCACCAGCGAAAGTACGTCGCGAAAACCGCAAAGATGATCAAGAAGAAGAAGATGCCCAACACCAAACCAGAGATCAGAAGGATCTGCTTGATGTCGGGCGGTGTATTTTGGGCCAACCACAAAGTAGTTTGCATATCGCTACGACCTCTCGTCGAAGTGAAGGGCTTATCAAAACCGAACGCTCACTATTCTAATCTGCCAGGCACCCGATTTGTACCCTGCGGATTGGCGTTTAGCGTCGCGCAGAGGTGTGGCGAAGAGGTAGCCACTGGCCGCTTTGCTGGCTGCTGGCAACGCATTGCTGAATAAAGTACATCCCTTCGACGCCGTCGTGCACGTTGGGATAGATTGTGTTCGTCATGTCAAAGTCCTTGCCGCTCGTCCGGCTGCAAATCGCGTCGTAGGCCGATCGATAGACGTTGGCGAACGCTTCGAAAAACGCTTCTGGATGTCCGCTGGGGAGTCGACAAGCCGCCGCGCCAATGGCGTTCATAAACGGTGCATTCGGATCGCGGGTGTAAATCTGATGCGGTCGACCGTTTTGACGCACGATCATTTCGTTCGGGTTTTCCTGCCGCCATTGCAAAGAAGCTTTCGTGCCGTCGACTTCGATGGACAAATCGTTTTCGCGGCCGTGACTAATCTGCGAAGCAGTGACCGTCCCGAGCCCGCCGTTTTCGAATTGAATGACGGCAGTTCCATAATCGTCGAGCTGTCGGCCCTTTTCATAGGTCCGCAAATGGCAACTGATTTTTTCTGGCAAAAGCCCGGTGATGTAGCGGGCTAAATTGAAGGCGTGCGTCGCGATATCGCCAAAGCAACCGGCGGCACCACTGCGCGACGGATCGGTCCGCCAAGCGGCTTGTTTCTGGTCGGATGCTTCCAATCGCGTGCGCAGCCAGCCTTGGATGTACGAAACCCGAACGGCCTGAATTTCGCCAAACTCGCCCGCGCGGATCATTTCGCGAGCTTGTCGCACCAAGGGGTAACCGGTGTAGTTGTGCGTGACGGCAAAGACGACTTTTTTGCGGTCCACCGCGGCGGCAAGTTTTTCGGCTTGGGCCAGATCAAACGTCAGCGGCTTGTCGCAAATCACATTGAAGCCCGCGTCAACAGCGGCGCTGGCGATTTCGAAATGCGTGTGGTTCGGAGTGGCGATCGAAATGAAATCAACTCGTTGGTCGGCGGGAAGGTTGGCCTCCGTCTCGATTAATTCTCGATAGCTTCCGTAAGCCCGCTGAGCTGCGATGTCGTAATCAGGTGCCGAAGCTTTCGCCCGCGATGGATCGGACGAGAGTGCACCGGCAATCAGTTCGGCTCGATTGTCCAGCACCGCTGCAGTTGCATGGACTCGACCAATAAACGCACCTTGGCCACCGCCGACCAATGCCATCCGAAGTTTGCGATTGAGAGGTTCGTTTGTCGCCATGAAATGTTCCTCAAGCTCCCGACATCGATCAATGTAAAGCCGTAGTATAACAAGCCAAGAGCGCGGGGTCGTGAGACCCGCGTACAGCGCGTTGGTTTTTCGGCGGCGCTCGGGTGAAGAAAAAGAATCAGCGGGCTGATCCGCCGCGGCGGACTCGCCAATGTTGAGGCATCGTCAGATGATCGCCAGCGGATTGCGTTTGGCCTCAAGCGTGCCGCGCGTCACGCCAACTTGATTGGTCGCCTTGAGCTGGGTCCAAACTTGACGGCCGGTAACCTTGCCGCTCAAAAGCTGCCGATACAAGCTAATCGTCGCGGCGACTTGGTCTGGTAATTCTTCAAGGAACTCCAAACGAAAATGTTGAATGCCACGTTCCATCAGCAGCGGCACAATTTCCGCACCGCTTTGACAAGTCGCATTGAACAGCGTATTGCGACAACCGACGTCGGCAGTCAGAGGATGCTCAATCCCAAGTTGATCGCGCAAATGAACGACGTGTCGATCGCACGGCCGTCCGCAATTGGTCTTGTCGGTGCCGGGCGAAAGAACCGCGCAGAACACGCAATGCTCCATGTGAAACATCGGCATGTGCTGATGTACGACGACTTCCAACCATTGGGGCGGCAGCGCGCCTACCAAGTCCAGCAGTTGATCGCGATTCAAATCGTACGATGGAGTCAATCGCTGCGCGCCGTGCTCGATCAAGAATCGCGCTGTCAGTTCGTTGGCCACGTTGAGCGAAAAGTCAGCGATAACGGGGACATTTTGGCTAGTGAAAAACGCCAGCCCAGCAAGATTGCGAACGAGAATCCCGTCTGCATCATGTTTGAGCATGGCGCGAAAAATTCCCATCTCGGCGGGCTTTTGAATTCGCGGCGTGGCCAGCCAAATTCTTGCTCCGGCGTGATGTGCTGCTTTCGTCGCCGGGCGAAATTCACGAATATCTTGCAAGTCGACGTAAATATCATCGACGCCCGTTTCCAAACACGCCGCCAGTTGCGTCAGATTGCGCACCAAAACCGTAAGACCCTTCTCCCTAACCCTCTCCCCGGTTACAGGGAGGGGTAACGAGAGAGTTGTGCGCAGTGTCGGTAATACCGAAGTCTCTGCAATGGTGCGCGGTGGCATTTTCCAAGCATCCAGTCGCGCAATTAGTTCGCGGCGCATTTTTCCTAGCACGCTCAAAGGAACCATTGGGCTGCCTTGGATGTCGGCGACCACCTCACGCAGTCGATAAACCGTTCCGCCCAAGCGTCCAAATTGTTCGCGTAGAGATTGTTCCGTTAACGGATGTTTTTGAGCGACTTGCAGCGGCGCATTGGAACATAATTCAACAGTTGCTCCGGTTTCCGTTTGTGCTCGCAACACAAGTGATGCCCCCGCTCGTGCTTCTACAAAAATGTCCAGCGGCACGCGGCGCTGTGGATCGGAATTTTCAAACGAGGCGCGCAGCCGACTGTTGAGGCGCGGATCGTCCGTTTTCCAAATCGATTGGCCAACCGACAGTCGCTCGAGATCAATGCCTTGGCGATCAAACCGAAGTTCGGCCAGACCGGCGGCGACTTCGTCCGTTCGATCAATGCCGTCGGTAAATACCTCGAAGACCCGGCCACCTTGTTCTTGGCCGCTAAACCGGTCTCCTTCGAAAACGATGCCGTCACCGCGTGCGATCGGGCAGCGAAGCTCAATGACCGCGCCGCTGCGCGTGATTGAATGGACTTGGCCCAGCAGCACGCCTCGTTTGGAGGAACTCAAGCCTGGAACGAGTTGCTTGTGATCACAGCCCTCCATCCAACCGGGTGAAAAGCCACGCGAAAACGACATCTCCATCTCGTAGACTTGTCGCGGAGAAAATTCGACCGGCAAGTTTTCACAAGCTCGATCGATGGCCGTGCGATAATGTCGCGTGATGTTGGCGACGTACTCGGGCGTTTTCAGTCGCCCTTCGATTTTGAACGAGCAAACACCTGCCGCGAGCAACTCCGGAATCAACGCGAACACGGCCAAGTCCTGAGGGCTGAGCAAGTATCGTTGGTCCCCCAAGTCCACGTCGCCGCCGTCGCACACCAGTTCATACGGCATCCGACATGCTTGGGCGCATTGCCCTCGATTGGCGCTGCGACCCCCCAGCGATTCGCTCGTCAAACACTGTCCCGAATAAGCCACGCACAGCGCACCGTGAACGAAGACTTCGAGCGGAACGGTCGTCTCGCGCGCGATTCTGCGAATTTCATCAATCGACGACTCTCGCGACAGAACAACTCGCGACAAACCCAACTCGGCAGCGACCGCGATGCATTGTGCGCTGGTGAGCGTCATTTGCGTCGACGCGTGGATCGGCAAGTCAGGACAGACCGCGCGGGCCAGTCGAGCCACGCCAAGGTCTTGCACCAAGATCGCGTCGACGTTGGCTTGGGCCAAACGACGGATCAAGTTTTCGACGTCAGCCAATTCGCTGGTAAAAGCCAGTGTGTTCAGCGTGACGTAACCCTTGAGTCCGCGCCGATGCAGTTCCTCGATTGCGCGCGCCGTATCTTCGATTGAAAAATTCTTCGCGCGGGCTCTCGCGTTGAATCCGCTATCGATCCCGAAATAAACCGCATCCGCCCCGTTTTCCCACGCCGCCTTCATACACTCCCAATCCCCCGCGGGGGAAAGCAGTTCGGGTTTGGGTTTTGGGCTCAACATGGGCTTGTCGCGAATAACATTTAACTGATTCTGTAGAATTAGGGATTATAGCTGACGTCCCGGATGGCACTCGGCTGGACTTCCTTACCGAGGTCGGATTTACCTCGGTCGTCTTCCCGACTGTTCGGGCTTTCCTCGTCGTTTTAGTTTTCGCCGTTGTGTATTTGTTTAACTGCCCCGCTTCGGGGCGCTGCCGGTGTATTGCGGTGGTGCTGGTTTAGGGGGCCAGGTAGACAGGGAACGGGAGAAAAGACCGCCGGGGCTCGCTAAGAGGGAGTGCCCGGCAGCGTCAAGGTGAACGATGCGCCGGGGGTGTGGGACTTGTCCCAGACGAGTCGGCCACCGAGATCGGCGGCCATCCGGCGGCAGAGGGCGAGGCCAAGGCCGACGCCACGCGCGGTCTCGGCTGCGTCTTGGTCGGATTTTGAAAAGGCGGTAAAGAGTCGCTTGGACATTCCAGCGTCGATTCCGGGACCGTGATCGCGAACGGTGATGGAGAGATAGGCGTGAGGCGTGAGGCGTGAGGCTTGAGGGGAAGAGGGAAAAGAAGAGGCGTGAGAAGAATTGCTTTGAACGATCAAGTGAATCGTTTTGTCGGTGGCGCTGGCGGCGTACTTGCAGGCGTTGTCGATGAGATTGAAGACAATCTGCTCGACAGTTCCGGGGTCGGTGGAAATCGAAGAACGGCGAGTGGCGTCATCGATCTCGATCGACACTGTCATGCCGGCTTGGCCGGCGCGCTCGATTAGCCGATTTTGGAATCTCTCGAACAAAGTGGCGATCGTGGACGACACCGCGCGAGTCGCAACAGTTCGCCGTTCAAGCCGCGCGAAACGGAGCACGTTCTCAACCAGATGCCCCAGTCGATCGGCTTCGATTTTCATTGTGCGTGCGTACTGCCGTTGTTTTTCGGGGGAGGGGACCATCCCTTCGGCAAGCATTTCGGCGTACATGCGAAATGTGGTTAAGGGCGTTCGCAACTCATGGGTCACGGCGGACGCGAAATCCGCGCGGCGCTCGGAAAGTCGAATCACGCCGCGCAACAAAACGGCGATGGCAGCCAAGCCCAAGACCAAACCGACCCAAGCAATGACCAGCGAAAGCTTGAGGCCGGAAACGCTGTTGGCCGCTCGAGAATCGGCACTGACAATTCCGATTGTCGCCAAACACTTTTCGACATCGACCAGTTGCACGGGTAAAGTCGCCATTTGGCGGCTGGGAGAACTCGCTTCACTTTCGCGAACCGGCTGCATATTGGCTCCCGGCAAGACTTCCGCTATTTCGCCCGCGAGCGTCAGTTTGATTTTCTCCCAATTCAACCAGCAGCCTTGGATGACGACTTTGTCGCCTAATTCAACGCGGCGTGCCAAGATCAGCAGATCATCGACCCACAACGGGCGCATCACTCCTTCGGAAACAGTGGGCGGTTGTTTCGTGACTTCTTCGATGTCACCCGATCGAAAGATGTTCTGCTGGCCTTTGGCAAACGATTGCGTTGCTTTGTCACGTTGGAGATACTCTTGAGTCCCGCGCTCGTCGCTGCGCCGCTTCTGCGCGTCGCCGATTGGGCTGGCGAGTTGGACTTCGTCTGATTCTGCATTGGTAACGGTTTGAGATTGTTGCTGTATCGCTTGCGCCGCACTAGCGCGATTGCCCAATAATTCTTGCTTGGGAGCGGCCATGTTTCGAGAGACTTGGGAAGCAATTTCATTTGATTGCCACGGAAACTCCGGGCGATCCACCGACGGAAGTTTGTCCGTGGAACAGGACACCGACAAGCTGTTGTATGACAGTTTTTGTTTAAGAAGATTCAATTGCTGTTCATTGAAACCAATCGATTCAGCGGGAATCTTGCATGCGAACGCCATTTCTCGCAATTTGCCTTCTGGCAACTGCGGGGAGCCGTACGTTCCGTCGGGCCCAATTTGAAAATGCAGCAAGATGAATTCGGACGGCTGTGTGAGCAAAGGCGAGGGCCGAACAGGCGCAGAGCTTTCTTTGTCTCCGTCGATCGGGCTCAAACCCTCTGAGTAAAACGAACGATACATGTAGTAAGGCCGTGCTGCCTCTTGGCCGACGAGCGGGATCATCAGCCAATCCATCCGCCACAAAGCACTACTGACTCGCTCTTGCAATTCGGCGTTGCGGCGAGCAATTTCCGTTTCTTTGCGGTCGTTCTCGCGCGCTTCGTCCAGCCGCCAAGTCGTATAGGTGAGCCAGACCATCGCTGGCACAACCAGCATGACGCAGAGCGTGTAGATCGTCCAAATTTGCCAAGGTCGTTTGATCATTGCTTTATTGCCGAGCAATCTTAGCCGGTTGTGTCTGAACTACCGTCTCGCGTCGGTAGCTTGTTTCCTCACGCCTGTCGCCTCAAACCTGCTGCCTTTTTTATCATGATTCGAGTGCAAACATGTAGCCTTTGCCGCGAACCGTCATCAGCACGCGCGGCTCGTCCGAATCATCGCGCAATTTTTCACGCAGCCGCACGATGTGCATATCGATCGTCCGCGTGGGTAAGCCTTGAGGACTAATTCGCCAGACGTTTGACAATAATTCATCGCGCGAAATGGCGCGGCCCCGATTGCAGACAAGGTAGCGCAGTAAATCGGCCTCGCGTTCGGAAAGCTCAATTCGGTCTGCTTCGGAAAAGCGTAATTCGCGCCGTGCAAAATCGACGGTCCCACCGGGGATGGTGACTTGCGCCAAGTCGGTTGGCCGTTCGGGCGTTCGGCGAAGGACCGCTTCCACGCGCGCGACAAGTTCCTTCACGCTGAAAGGTTTCACAACGTAATCGTCCGCGCCGTGATTCAATCCGGCGACGCGATCGTCTTCGTTTCCTTTGGCCGTCAAGATAATCACCGGGTGCGTTGGACGAACCGCGCGAAGTTGTTTTAAAATCTCCAAGCCCGTGATTCCGGGGAGCGCCAAGTCGAGCAGCAACAAGTCGTATTCGCGACCGATGGCTTGCTCGAGACCGGAAGTGCCATCGGCCGCTGAGATGACTCGATAGCCAAAAAAAGTCAGCGCGTCGGCGATCCCTTGGCGGATCGCATCGTCGTCTTCGATGGTCAGAATGGTGCGCCCGTTCAAGCTCGATCCCCTGAAAAAATCTCGATCCGCAGCGGCGATCACTTCCACAAACATACTGCACTATTGTAACTCTCGGCGTTTAGTCGCTTGTAACTGCGATGTAACGGCGGAAACGGAACGGTTCGACAATTGCGCTATTTCCGACGAGTTTGCCCATCCTCTATATTATGGCTCGCACAGCCTGCGATCCGTCGTTTAACTCGGAGCCAACGGCGACGGCAACTTTCGCGGTATTAACGCCGTCGCCGTTGGCTCCGGGTTAAACGAATCGTGTCTTTGGCGGCCGCGCAAGATATTAGACGCAGGAGAGGGACCCTAATGAAATACCAAAACATTCTCGAAACTATTGGGCGCACGCCATTGATTCGCCTTAATCGAATCACGGCCGGGTTGCGACCCCAGGTTTACGTCAAAGCCGAGTTCCTCAATCCCGGCGGCAGCGTCAAAGACCGAATCGCCATCACGATGATCGACGAAGCCGAGCGGCGCGGCGATCTTAAACCGGGCGGAACCATCATCGAAGGGACGAGCGGCAACACCGGCATGGGCTTGGCGCTGCTTGCGGCGGTGCGCGGCTACAAGACGATCTTTACGATCACGGACAAGCAGTCGCAAGAGAAAGTTAATTTGCTCAAAGCCCTCGGTGCTGAAGTCATCGTCTGCCCAACTGCCGTCGAACCCGAAGACCCTCGCTCGTATTACTCGGTCGCCAAACGCTTGGCCAAGGAAATTCCTAACTCGTATTACCCAAATCAATACGACAACCAAGACAACCCCAAAGCCCACTATGAAACGACTGGCCCGGAAATCTGGGACGACTCGGCGGGCAAGGTCACGCATTTCGTGGCTGGGATGGGAACCGGGGGAACGCTCTCTGGCATCGGTCGATTTCTCAAAGAGAAAAATCCCAAAGTCCAAATCATCGGCGTTGATCCGATCGGGTCGCTGTACCACGAGTTCTTTCACCAAGGGACAGTGGGCAAAGCCGCCACTTACGTCGTCGAAGGGATTGGTGAAGACATTTTTCCGACCACGATGCACTTTCAATATTTGGACGAGTGCCTGCAAGTCACCGACCGCGACAGTTTTGTAACCGCACGTCAGCTTGCACGACAAGAAGGCATCTTTGTCGGTGGCTCGGCCGGTTCCGCCATGTGGGGCGCTTTGCAAGTCGCCAAGAAACTCACCGAAGCGGATTTTCTCGTCGTACTGATCCCAGACACCGGGCGGCAGTATTTGAGCAAAGTCTTCAACGACGAGTGGATGCGCGACAACCGCTACCTCGGCGGAGCAGTAAAAGTCAGCGCCAAAGAATGTGTCTCGACCAAGAGAAAGTTTCGCGATCTGCAAGTTGTTTCGCCGGAAGATTCCGCGCTGATGGCAATGAGCAAGATGGAAGAGATGGATATTTCGCAGCTTCCCGTGTTTGAAAACGGCGTGCCGCTTGGTTCGATCACCGAAGACCGGCTCGTATCGCTCGTTCTGCATGGCCACGACCTGAAAACCACTTCGGTCCGCGACATCATGGAACCATCGTTTCCGGTGGTTGATCCGGACACAACCATTGATCAGATCACCGACCTCTTACGCGGCGACGCGCCTGCCGTGTTCGTGAAAATGGGGGACAAGAAGTACGAGATCATCACCAAATACGACGTCGTCCACACCATCGCCGGCTTGTCGGAGTTAGCGACCGGGGCGTAACCAACTTAGCAGGCACACTCCGCGTGCCGTCGCTGACCTAGCAAACGCCTCAGCGAAACAGTTTTCGACTTTTGCCGAAGGCGCAGCACTTCGATTCATAGTTTGGCTTTTTCCGCATGCGCCGGACGGCACACGGAGTGTGCCTGCTACTTTGTGCAAATAAAAAAACCGAGGTAGCTCGTGATGAAGCTACCTCGGTCTGGATTCGAATCGTACGTCAATGACGCAAATGTAACGGACTCTCATTTTCCTGATTTACGCGGATCTCGATGGTCGTTCACCGTACTGTACAAGTGACCGATTTCGATAAACGGGAATCCCACGCCCCGAATGGCATTGTCGCGCGGTTTTTGGGTGGGGTCTGTTACTGTCACGGTAACACTTCCGTTGCCACCTGCCAAAGGCGGCGGTAATGGTTTGTAACCGGGGTGATATCCACTAGCAGAACTATCGGTGCCTTGGACCGCATTGGTGGTGCGCTGGTCGCGAACTTGCATTTGCGCGGACAGCGGATTGACAATCGTGGTGACGCCAGAAGAAGTCGCTTGAGTGGCCGTGGCACGTTCCCAATGTCCATTCACCCAAACGTAACCGGGACGGATTTGAGTTGGTTCTGGAATGGCTTTTTCACGTTCCCAATGTCCGTTCACCCAAACGTAACCTGGACGGCCTTGAGGTGGCTGAGGTTCTGGAACTTCAACGCGATCGTCCGGCTTGGATGGTTTGTCTTGGTGATTCTTCTTAATTGTCTGAACGATTTCAAGAACATTTTTGATTCTGCTTCCATCGCCTCTTCCCAAGTCGAACGACGAACCAAATTGCCGTTGTTGCGATTGTGCTGACGAGTTGTTGTTTTGTTTTCGACCATTGCGGTTCTTGTCGTCCGCGGTCGCTGCCACGACCATTGCCAAGCCGCTGATTACTACGAGGCCAAATACTGTTGAACGTTTCATAGCACACCGATCCTTTTCTAATTTTCAATTGGTTGTTGGTTCGAGAAAATGCTCTTCTCTGTTCAACCAAGCGTGAGGCAGCAGAATGTGTTACAGGAAAAACGTTAACCCGCAACAATTCGCTAAAAAGCCCGATATTCTGCCTGTATCTCGAGCGGCGGGTGGGTTGAAATTCGACTTTGCACGACCAATGCTGGCAACTTGGTTAAAGTTTGCCGGGAAGCGAATGTCTGACGGTATTTCCGATTGGTCATAAAATGTACCGATTTTGCGATCCGGCAGGGGTCGAATTCGCCCGCGCAACCCGCGAAACCTGTAACGGCCGTACGAACGGCAAGACGATAGAAATCGTGATAACCGGAATAATCCGTCACCGACGTTTCTGGATGGTGTTCGTATGGAACTTCGCGTCATTGTCATTGCCGTGGCCTCGCTGATCGTGGTGAGCCTGTCGTACGTGATGCAGGGCAACCTTCAGCCGCACTCGATGGGAACCGACGGCGGTATCAATTTAATCGAGCATTCCGCGTTGCTTAAGCATCCACACGACGCTCCTCAACTCAGCCAAGATGTTGCGGCGCCATACGACGGAAATTTATTGAACGCGAGCCAAACGACGAGTCCAGAAAACGGTAGCGTCGACGAATATGACTCTGATAGTCAGCCACAGGCGGATTCCACGGAAGAGGAAAACGGCGAGCCGTTTGAGCTGGACGCACCGCTTCGCCGCAAAATGAAATCTTCACTGCCATCGTCCAGCGAGTCGAGCCAACCATCTGACGCGCCGAGCTTGACTGCAAAGGAAAGCATGGAGCTCAATTCTGCGGAGGGAGAATCGATGTTGGTTCCCGACGCGGGTTTGGAACCGTTGGAAAACATTTCTCTCGATGCTGAATCCCAAACCGATGTCGGTTCAAATGGCGATTCCATCTCGATCTCGGCTAATGCGTTGCTCGCCAACGATCGTTCGGCAGTTGCCGACCAATTGGAACTCAGTGCCTCCGAATCGACTCCAGAACCATTCGAATCGTCGTCCGTCGGACCATTGCGCGACGTGCCCGATTCGGTCAATCAAATTGCGCACCACCATTGGGAGTACGGTAATTCTCTAGCTCGGCGCGGTTCGATGTTCAGTGCCCGCCAAGAGTTCTTCTCTGGATTGCGGCTGATTATTGAATCGTTGGACTTGGTCAACGGCGTCGCATCCCATCGCGGTCATTATGACCTTGCGATTACTGCGCTCAACGAAGCGGAAGATTTTACCCAGGCCGCTGGAGACGACATTTCGTCGTCGGTCTCACGGATTGCCGCAAATCACCAATCCAAAATTCTCAGCCCAACCGAAGCCCAATCGCTTACTTCGATGGCAGCGATGCAGGCATATTTCGCATTTTCGCAAGATCATTTCAGCGCGGCGTGCGGACATTCGCCAGTCGCCTCGGAGTTGCTATTCGGGCTGGGCAAGTTGTACACCGTCAAAGCAACCCAGGACGCTTCTGGCGGACCGATCGATTTGGCGATCGCCATCTTGATGCACCAGTCAGCACTAAACGTCGATTCAAATAATTTTCTCAGCGCCAATGAACTAGGGGTGGCTTTGGCCAAGCTCGGTCATTACGAACCGGCCCGGGCCGCGTTATTGCATAGCGTAGCGACCAAGCCGACGCCGGAAGCGTGGCTCAACTTGTCGATCGTTCATCGCCAATTGGGTGAAACTCAGTTGGCCGAATTGGCTCTTTCGGAAAAACAAGCCGCCGAAGCGGGCCTTGGTCCTGAGTCCACCGCTACAAACCAAATACGTTGGATGTCGCGCAACGAGTTTTCATCCGCGCAGCAAGTTAATTTCGAGGCTGCCAATGTTGACGCCGAAAACATTCCGGCAACTAGCGCGCCGGATACAAAACCAAAACCCAACTCTGCAAACGATAGCCTTTGGTCCAAGTTTAAACGAACTCTCGGCGCCAAATAACGGCGTCGCGAAACTGCCAAGTCATCCACCTTACAATTTATAAACGCCAAAGCCATGAAGAATTATTGGACTTCAAAAGGTACTTCCTTACTGCTCGCCGCCCGATTGTTGGCCGCACTTTTGACCCTATTTGTTGGCCTGGGGCATTCCCAAATCGGCTGCGCTTCGGTTCAAGTGTCCCCTAGATTCGAGATTACCAATCCAGCGTCCACAATCGTTCCCGCAACGCCTGCCGGAATAGGTTCGTCCTTGGCGCAGCCGTGGGCGGAAACCCGTGATGCGTTTTGCAGCGACCCAGGGTGCCCAGGGTGCGGAAACGCAGCGAAGCCGATCTTGGGAGTCAATTCTTATATGACTCAACCGGGCCAGGAAGTTTTGTGGCGGCAGCAACAGCTGATCCCGTGGGAATCGTTTGCTTACGGCGAATACGTCGGCCCGCATCGCACGCCACATGTCGGCGAATATCGCTTGCGCGTCAACGACCAGTTGGAATTCGTATACCTATTGGATCGAACGATTTCGGGGGAAGAGTACCGTATCAGCGCCGGCGACATCATTCAAATCAGTTCGGCCAGCGATCCCGACTTGAACCAAACTGGCTTGACCATTCTTTCGGATGGAACGATTTCGTTGCGGCTCGTGGGCCGTGTTCGAGCCGCTGGTTTGACCATCGACATGCTTCAAAAGTCGCTGAACGAAAAATACGTCGTGAAAGGGGTGAAGATCCCCGAGGTCGTCGTCCAAGTCACTCAATCCGACACGCCGCTGCGCGATTTGCGCGACTCGGTCGATGCCCGTGCCGGGAGTGGCGGTCAATCGCGGATTGCCACGATTTCGCCCGACGGTACTGTTCAATTGCCACTGATTCAGTCCGTTCCGGCCGTAGGGCTTACGCTCGACGAGTTGGCCCGCGAAGTCAATGCACGATATCGTCTGCATGTGCGCGGCATGGAAATCACTCCGATTTTATCAGTGCGAGCACCGCGATTCGTATATGTGCTGGGCGAAGTCAATCAACCAGGCCAAGTGACCATGTCGGGACCAACGACGGTGATGCAAGCGATCAGCCAAGCAGGCGGCTGGCGTCAAGGCGCAAAGTTGGAAACCGTGATCGTATTCCGCCGGGACGAGCAATGGCAGTTGGTGGCGACTCGATTAAACCTGCGCGGGGCCCTTTCGGGCGGTCGCCCACTTCCGTCGGATGAAATCTGGCTTCGCGATTCGGATATCGTCTTGGTTCCGAAAATGACGATCCAACGAATATCGGAACTCGTGGATTTGTACTTCACGCAGACCCTCTATTCCGTGATTCCCATTCAAAACGTCGACTTCTTGTTCAACAACAGTTCTGTCATCTCGAACTAAAACGTTTGACGTGTGCGAAGCGATGGACAGTCTTGCAGAAAATCGCTCATTTCGCATTGCTCCCAATCCAACTTAGCCGCCGACGACGCGTCCCGAGCGGCTGCGGCTGGGTTGTGATTTCAAACTTGGCAACAGGGCTGTCGCGCGCAACCACATGTCCTTGACGCTCAACGCGACGTCGACGACGTTGCCTTGTTGGTCCACCAGAATGAGGTACGGAGTCTGCTCAATCCCATATTCGATGGCCAACGGGTTGTTTCCCGTGCCATCCAGCCCGGCAGCGACCACGACCGGAAATGTGATCGAGGGTTCCGATTGCAACGTTCGCGCAGTAGCCAACTCGCGATCGACATTGATGGCCAGCAGCTTGAATCCCGCTTCCTTATGGCGATCAGCGATTTGGTTGAGATTGCGCAAAATGTCGAGCGAGCTTTCATTATTGGCTGAAAAGAACACGACCGCCGTGACGCGGTCTTTGAGGATCGCCGGATCTAATGGTTGTGTCACCGCAATGGCACTGGGCAACACAAAAGGCTGGCCCACGAGCGCGGCGCGTTTCGAACTGGCAGCGCAATAGTTTTTAACTCGCTGGCCAATCGCGTCGTCTGTTGCGAGAACCTCAACTAGTGAACCACGAATCTTGGAAAGTGAATCATACTGCTGGTTGTGTTCCAATGTTCGCGTGATTTCCAGAAATCGATTCAGCACGCCATCGGATACGAGTTGTTGCTCCTTCAATTGCCGCGCGCCTTGCGCAAGTGGTTCGATGATCTGAGCCGAATCGGAGGGATTGCTGCGGATCAAATCTTTCCACCGATCGAGTTCGATTTGGGCCACCGCGCGACGATCGATCAACTGGTCCACGTGTGGTTTGAGGTCGGGATTTTGTTTGGCCTCATAGCTCTTGAGCGTGACCTCGAGCATTTGGTTTGCTTCGTCGTAACATTGCAAAGCCGCTAGGCGATCGTAATTTTGGACAATCGAGCGGCAAACATTCAAGTTCTGCGGATAACGAGCGACGAGTTGTTCGGTTTGTTGCACCCAAAGCTCAAACGGTTCGCTGTTTGAATTGTCCGCCACTTGCGTCTCGAGACTGATCAGTTGTCCCATCATCGATTCCCATTCCGCAGCCAGCGAATTTCCGGCTGGCAAATCCTTGGCGATAGATTGGATTTCCGACAAGATACCGCCGATCCGCCAAGTAGTTTCTTTCTGTTCGCGGATACGGTCGGCCATTTTCGTACCCGCCTCACCGTTTTCAGATTGAGCAGCCAGCGCCAACAATTTGTCGAGCACCAACTTGTGTTTGCAAATCAAATATTGTTTCTCGAATTCCAAGGCACACCGCGAGCATTCGGCGAGTTCGCGAATCCGGGGATCGCTGCTGCGATTGAGTTTTTTGCACAAGCCATCGAAGCCGTTCGCGCATTCGATGTCACCCATCGAAATGAGTGTACAAATAGCGATGCTATGCTGCTGCGCGATCTTTAGCCAAGTTGCTTGATCCAAAGGGCAGTCCAACAAGCGCCGAGTTGTTTCGGCTTCTTGAGTAAAAGACGCGAACACCGCCATGCCGGTTTGGTTTTTGCGATGGTCCGAAATGTCCGTCAACTGATCCATCAGCAACTCCGCTTTGCGCTGTCCGAAGGCCCGGTCGCTGCTCCCCCACCAATAGAAAATGCCGGCAATCGCCGCCAAGCCGATGGCGATCAAGAATAGGGTCAGCAATTCGGATTGCATTGTGGGTTTAGTGGCAGATGTTTGTGGCATCGACGTTACCTCGCAGGATGTTGGAAACTGTTAAATGATTGGAGACAAGGCTCAATACTTGCGTGCCGCTAGTTCGTCCTGTTTTGTCGTCAGGGCATCTGAATCGTCCCCGAAGCGGATTTCACCTGGGCAGTTCCTTGCAGGCTGACAAACGCCATCCGCAATTGATGCAGCACGTCGGTAAGCATTGCGGATTCTTCGTCGCTCAAGTTGCCGTTGGTTTTTTGTTCCAAGATAGCCAGCGTATCAATAAAGTGTTTCGCGACGGGGAGATTGAGTTCAGGTTGACCGGAAAAAGGATCGGGCAACTGTCCCAGCGCCACAAGCGATTGGGTGGCCAAAGTCGAGACGAGCATTGGAAACGACGCCGGAGGCATCTCGCCGAATTCTTCGCGCGCGGGTTGCGCATGCTCTTGGTGTTTGAGTTTTTCTTTTTCCGTTTCGACGCGCGACTTCCAGTCGGAATCAACAATGATTTTAGATTCTTGGGGTTCGCTCATGGAGGCTATTCCGATTCGATGGAAGTATAAGGCGGTAACGAGTCTACCGCGTCCGTTTGACGAACGTCCGGTTTTTCCTTTTCGCCATGACGCTTGATCGCCGCGGCGACGAAGTCGGCAAACAGGGGGTGCGGGTGCGTTGGTTTCGATTTAAATTCGGGATGATATTGCACGGCCACAAACCACGGGTGGCTTTGCAATTCAATGATTTCGACCAGTGAATTGTTCTGGCTTGTTCCAGAGAAAAGCAGGCCGTTTGCGGTAAATTGTTGGCGAAATACATTATTGAATTCGTAACGATGGCGATGTCGCTCGGAAATGGTGTCTTGTGCGTAAGCGTCGTGTGCTCGAGTTCCTGGAGTAAGCCGCGCTGGCTGGGCACCGAGCCGCATCGTGCCACCTTTGTCGGTGATGTTCTTCTGCTCGTCCAGTAGACAAATCACCGGATAGGACGAGTCCTTGTCGAACTCGGTTGAATTGGCTCCGGCCAGCCGAACCACATGTCGTGCGAATTCGATCACCGCGCATTGCAAACCAAGGCATATTCCAAAAAAAGGAACCTTACGCTCACGTGCCCAGCGAATCGCCTCAATTTTGCCCTCGATGCCTCGTTCGCCAAATCCGCCCGGCACGAGAATGCCATCGTACCCAGCCAGTAATCGTTCCGGGCCTTCGGTTTCGATCAACTCACTTTGAATGCGTCCGACGCGAATTTGAGCTTCGTGTTTCATGCCAGCGTGATCGATGGCTTCATAGATCGACTTGTAGGCGTCCTTGTGCTCGGCGTACTTTCCTACGACGGCGATGCTAATTTCCACTTTGGGATTACGTAGCCGATGAAGCAGTTCGCGCCAATCGTCCAATTCCAGCGCGCGGGCACTGAGACCTAACCGCCGAACGATCAAAGTATCCAAGCCGTGATCGACCAAGCTGAGCGGCACCTCGTAAATAGAAAAGTCCTTGTCGCGCTCCTCGATGACCGCGTCCAAGGGTACGTTGCAGAACAAGGCAATCTTTTCGCGATCCTCGGTGCTGATCGATCGCTCGCAGCGGCAGATCAAGATGTCGGGTTGAATGCCGATTTGACGTAGCAAACCAACCGAATGCTGCGTCGGTTTCGTTTTCAGTTCAGCGGCGGCTTTCAAATAGGGAACGAGTGTGAGATGGATGTAGAGGCAATTTTCTTTGCCAATGTCTTGCGAGAATTGGCGAATGGCTTCCAAAAAAGGCTGGCTTTCGATATCGCCAACCGTGCCACCGATCTCCGTGATGACCACGTCGACATCGTCAGTCGCCAATCTTCGAATGCAACTTTTGATTTCGTTGGTGATATGTGGGATGACTTGGACGGTCTTTCCCAAGAACTCGCCGCGCCGCTCCTTGTCGATCACCGTCTGATAAATCTGCCCGGTCGTGTAGTTGGCACTGCGCGAAAGTCGGCTGTGCGTAAACCGTTCGTAATGGCCCAGATCGAGATCGGTCTCGCTCCCGTCGTCCAGCACGTACACTTCGCCGTGCTGATAAGGGCTCATCGTCCCTGGGTCGACGTTGATGTACGGATCGAGCTTTTGCATCGCGACGCGCAATCCGCGCCGCTCGAGCAACATGCCGACGGAAGCACTGGTCAGGCCCTTGCCCAACGAACTCACAACCCCGCCCGTCACAAAAATATGTTTCGCCACGTGATCCTCGAACTGCTGCAGGAACCGTTGGCGGCGTCCGTTGGCCGACAGACACCGGCTGAGCACGTCCTTGCTCGACCCGCTCATAGTAACATTTGGGCCAATCTCTGACAAATCGAATCCGTTCATCCTCGGTAAGCCGACAAATTAGCCCGCATTCGCCCACGCGGCCCAAATCGAATCGCCGACGATTGCAGAAAGCGACTTTGCTGCGCTTCCGTTGACGACGGCGACTTCCAGGAATCCATCCGAATCGAATATCGCGGCCAGCGTGTGTGGCACATGCTCGCCGTAAGTTCCCGAAAGTCCCGTAATCTGGTGACTGCCAATCCGGATGACGAGTTGACCAAGCGCCGATAGCGAGGCTTGCTCAATCAGCTCGCGCGAGATGTTCGAGATCAAATTTCCAAATCGATCGATGAAGACAATCGTCCCAAGAATTTCATTTCCCCGAATCTCGGGTTGTGCAGCGTCCAATCCTTGCAAGCGATCGAGCGGTTCGCCCAGGATTTGCGGCGAGGCCCCCAGGCTCAATTTCGCGGCGACCGGTGCAAGAATGTCGCGTCCGTGAAACGTCTTTGACACATCGGCGTGAAATAATTGCGTGTTGGACAAGCGGACGATTCGTTCGATACCGTCTTGAGAGGCGACGCTGGCCAGCACGCCATTGTCAGGCGCAAGAAACGTGCGGGACTTGGTTCGGCAGTAAACCAAGTCTCGCCGTGTCCCGACGCCGGGATCCACCACGACGATGTGAATCGTGTCGGCCGGAAACAGTCGCGTCGCCCGATTGATCCAATAAGCCGCCGCCGCAACGTCGTGCGGAACCATGTCGTGACTTAAGTCGATGACTTGGGCAACAGGGTTCCGCAAGTAGATTGCACCTTTCATTTGGCTGACGTAATAACTTCCCCAGCCGAAGTCGGTTGTGAGTGTAATGAGCGGGCTCGTCATGGGCAGACCTTTAATTGAGGTGTATTATTGAAGCTGACCGTTGGCATCCTATTTGCAACTATGTGTGTCCACCGTGGACGCCTGACAAGGTGTCACGCGCCCAGACCACGTTTTGAAAAGGCTATAAATGTTTGATCCGCTCTATTTACTCCTGGTGATGTTGCCCGGAATGGTCATTTCCGGCCTCGCAAGTTGGATGGTCCGCTCCGCTTTCAACCGATACTCGCGAGTTCCCGCCCGCAGTGGAATGACCGGTGCCCAAGCCGCCCAACGATTGCTGGATCGCGCCGGAATCCACGACGTGCAAATTGTTTCGACACAAGGTTTTCTGAGCGACCACTATAACCCGTCGACCAAGCAGCTCGCATTATCTCAACCGGTTTTTAACGAGCGTTCGATCGCAGCCATCGGAGTCGCGACTCACGAAGCCGGTCATGCGATCCAACACGCCCGAGGTTATTACCCGTTGGGATTGCGATCGGCGATTGTTCCGCTGGCAAATATCGGCAACAAGTTAGGCTACCTCACGATGACGATTGGCCTATTCCTGATTGCCGCTTCTCCAGTGTTGGGTAAGTGGGTCGTCGCAGCCGGTGCAATTATTTTTTCTGGAATGCTGCTCTTTCAACTGGTGACTTTGCCAGTCGAGTTCAACGCCAGCGCGCGAGCTAAGCGGCTTGTTGTCGAAGCGGGCATTGTCGACGCGGATGAGCGTACTGGAATTGATCGCGTGCTGAATGCAGCGGCGCTAACTTACGTCGCCGCGGCCATTTCAACATTGCTGACGTTGATGTACTTTTTGATCAGGTCAGGACTGTTAGGTCGCAGAGACAACTAACAACCCCTCTTGAATACCGGCACGACGCGCGGGTTTTGAAGTTGCACTAGCGGCGTTTTCCGGCGGATTTGTAACCCGAAGCGTCAGCGAGGGAATCAAGAATCGCCCGAATCCCTCGCTAACGCGTCGGGTTACGAAAGAATGTGCAACTTCAAAACGCCCGGGTTCGTGTTAAGCGACTACTTTGGTCGCCGCCAAGAAGCTCGCGTGATTGCGAATCGGATCGAAGTCCGGTTCGCGAGCGATCATTTCGCGATAGTCCGGATTCAAATCGAGTGCGGCTGTCAAGTGAAACACTGCCAGCGTCGGCTGATTCGATAGCGACCAATAGCACGCCAAGTTGTAATGGATGATCGACGCCTCGCCATCAATCTCCAGCGCCGTTTCCAACGCATCGATGGCCATATCGAGTTTGCCCGTCCGCTTATGACACCACGCCAACGCCAAATAGCAAGGGACTTTGTCGGAGTTCATTTCCAGCGACTGGTTCAAGCAACTGATGGCTTGCTCAAATCGCCCTGAAAGTCGAAAAGCTTGGCCGCGCAAGTACAGATCTTGTGACTGAACTTTCATTTCGAGCGCGATGCAATCCAATTGTTCGATGGCGGCATCCGCCAGTTTCGTGCGTTCGGCATGGGCCAGCGGCCAACGATCGTCAAACGCCATAATCAAATCGAGGTATCCCTCGGCTTGGCGAAGTAATTTCTTACGGCGAATGCGTTCGATATTATTCATAGCAGCCGAGGACATGTCGGACTCACTTTGTTCTAACTAAATTCTAGTCGCTGTTTCGTTCCGCACGAAGAAAACACGAAAAACTTGGGCGACAACTGATCGTCAGTCGCGCTTCGTCACGATCAAAGGCATCCAATCCGTCTTTGCCAGTTATGCGATGTCGGCCGACCTCAACATCTCGGCGACGCATTCGCGGGACACGTTGCGAGGGATCGCTCAGTTGCTCAATCGCAACATATCCTATTTTCAGGTGGACTTTTTGCCACGGGTCTGAAACACGTGAGTACGGGCCGCCTTTACGCAAGTCTCGACGGGACAACGGCTTGGCGAAAAAACGGGTTCGATTTGGCTCGCATTGGAACGGCGATTGCCTTGGTAGGTGACGTCGTCCAACTCACCCTTTCGAGCCGAGCCGATATGAGCCATTCCACCGAATCCCGCGTCGCCTTGGCCGTCACGATCACCGCACTTGCGATGGGAATGATTTGGATCTTCTCAGAAATTTCGGCAGAGTCGCCCGCCACGGAAAACTCGGTGTGGCGATATACCAACGAAGGCTGGAAAGAACTCTCGGATGTCGCTGCGCCACCGACCCAAACACCAACCGGCCTGTTGGATAATGTTTCGCCGCTGGTCTTTGCCGCGATTCAGTTGCTGGCTTGTTTGACGATTTTGATCGGCTTTGCCAGCGATTCGCTCGGTACCAGGTCGAAAGAAAAACGACTCACCAAACTGAAACAAGCCGCTGGCCCACGCCGACGAGTAGCTTCTAAAGTATAAGCAAAGATCCCACGCCCCAGCTTCGGGCCCAAGGCGAGGTATGGGGCATTTGATCCGAGGCGAATCTTGTTGAACCGCCGCTTCGGCGCTGGACCCCAAAGTTAACCTAACTGGACGTTGGAATTCCAGAATAAGCGATTAAACCGCAACGGTTGCCGCTGGTACTGGAAACTGAGTGCAAAGTCCTGCGACATCTCGCCGTATCGTTGCATGCAAATCGGCGTTTTCTGGTTGCCGCATCGCGGCCGTCATCCAAATTGCAATCTGCCGCATTTCGCTCTTGCCCATGCCGCGCGTCGTCAACGCTGGTGTTCCGATTCGAATGCCGCTCGGATCAAGCGGTTTGCGCGGGTCGTACGGAATCATGTTCTTGTTCACCGTGATTCCGCAGCGATCCAACGTCTCTTCGGCGATTTTGCCCGTGATACCAAGTGTCGTCACGTCTGCCAACACTAAGTGATTCTCCGTGCCGCCGCTGATCAGGCGCACGCCGCCCGACAAGAGACTTTCCGCCAATTGTTGCGCGTTGTCGATAATCCCTTGTGCATAAACTCGAAATTCCGGGCGGGCGGCTTCGGCAAAGCAAACGGCTTTGCCCGCGATCGCGTGCATGAGCGGGCCCCCTTGGAGGCCGGGAAAAACGCTGCTGTTAAGTTGCTTGGCGTATTCTTTTTTGCACAACACCAACCCGGCCCTCGGCCCGCGCAAAGTCTTGTGCGTCGTCGTGCTGACGAAATCGGCCACTTTCACCGGATTGTCGTGCAATCCCGCCGCAACCAAGCCCGCATAATGCGCCATGTCGACAAACAACATCGCGCCGACTTCGTCCGCGATCTCGCGAAAGCGGCCATGCGGAATCTCACGCGGATAGGCACTTGCGCCTGCGACTATCATTTTAGGTTTATGCTCTCGCGCCAGCCGCGCGACTTGGTCAAAGTCAATCCGATGCGTGTCGGACGTCACGCCGTAGTGAACGAAATGATAGAGCTTGCCGGAAATGTTCAAATGCATTCCGTGCGTCAAGTGCCCGCCGTGTGCCAAGTTCAATCCCAACACCGTGTCGCCCGGTGACAAAGCAGTCAGATAGACCGCCTGGTTGGCTTGTGAACCGCTGTGTGGCTGCACATTCGCATAATCGGCCCCGAACAGTTCGGTCGCTCGATCGCGCGCGATATTCTCGATCACGTCGACGAATTGGCAGCCGCCATAATAACGTCGCCCCGGCAATCCTTCTGCATACTTGTTTGTGAGAATGCTGCCGACTGCTTCCATAACCGCCGGACTCGTGTAGTTCTCGCTGGCGATCATTTCCAAGCCCTCTTGCTGGCGTAGCGATTCGTCCATCATCGCTTGCCAAATTTCAGGATCTTGGTTTTGCAAATTGCTCATTTCGACCGGTCCCCATTGAACAAATGCCACCGTGATGAGCACGTCATTCGTGCGCATTAGCCGCTAGTATCCGCCTCTCCCACAACCAACGCAAGGTCGCCTGCCCCAGCCGATTGCGACGGCACACGGAGTGTGCCTGCCACCTTAGTAGCCTCAACTGGAGCAGTCCCAATTGTAGTAGGCACACTCCGTGTGCCGTCCACCCACGCTCTCACCGACCCTCTCACCCACGTTCTCACGTCATGCCACTTTCCCGCACCCACCAGCTACAATAAACCAACACTCCCAATTTTCTTTAACCAAACCGCAATGCCTCGATTCATATCCATTGCCGTTTTATTCACACTGATCTGCGGTTTCGCATCAGCTCAAGATTCCGATAACCAGCGCCCTCGCGCGAATCGTTCTCCCCGTGAAGCCTATGCGCCGCGCGGCGAAACGATGGCGCTGACCATCGACGGCCTAGAGCGAACGGCGCTCGTCTTCCTTCCTTCCAAAGCCTCCGACGCAACAGCCAAGAAGGCTGATTCTGGCGCGCCGGTTGTTTTTGCTTTCCACGGACACCATGGACACAGTCAACAGACCGCTCGCAAGTTCCAAATCCAGCGACACTGGCCCGAAGCGATCGTGGTCTACATGCAAGGATTGCCCACCGCAGGCTTGACCGATCCGGAAGGCAAAGCACCGGGTTGGCAGAAGGCTCCGGGCGAATACGAAGACCGCGATCTCAAGTTCTTCGACGCGCTGCTCGCCAAACTCAAAGCCGAGCACGCGGTCGATGCCAAACGAATTTTCGCCATGGGGCATTCCAATGGCGGCATGTTCACTTACACGCTCTGGGCCGCGCGGGGCGAACAGCTTGCGGCAGTCGCCCCCGTCGCCGCCACCGGCGCCCGCTTGCGCGACCAACTCACCGCGAAACCCGCAATGCACTTCGCCGGACGCAAAGATCCTTTGGTGCCGTTTGCCCTTCAGCAGCGATCGATCGACGTCATCAAGAAACTCAACAGCTCCGACTCCAAATCCGAATCGTGGACCGAAAACTGCCGCTACTTCGCCTCCGATAACGGCACACCCTTCGTCGAATACATTCACCCCGGTGGACACGAGTATCCCGACGACGCCTCCGAGCTGATCGTAAAATTCTTCAAGCAGCAATCGCTCAAGTAGCGCCACCTGCTTTTCGTTGCTCACGAGCCTTGATTGTAGGGTGGGCCGAGTCTTCGAGTCCCACCGCACTACCTCGTGGGCTAATCGTCTCCGGCCCCCAATGAGCTTGTTTCGTTGGAGCGTATGATTCTTGGACTAATCGGCGGCAACGTCGCAAGCGCAGACCTTAGTTGGCTTGTCCCATTGGTGAATAAGACTTTCGGCTACGGAGAATCATCGGACGCACTTAGCCAAACGAATCTGATTCACCACACGAGACAAGCTCGCGGGGGTCTGAGGACACGTCGCGACGTTACGTGATTAGCTTGTAATCTTTCGTTCCAACGAGACAAGCTCGTTGGGGACGGCGTGGGATGGAGGTTGATCAACAAAATCGCTATTCACGAATAACACGCCAGATAAATCGCGCGGTGAGTCAGTCGTCTCGATCTAACGGGCTTCGCTGAAAACCGTTTCGCAGCAGGTGGCCAACGAAATGCGTGAATCGTTCACCAAACCAAAAGCCAATTGCTCCAACAACGATCGCACCAACTATCGCGGAGCCTCCGAGCCCAGGGAACGCTTTGGCCCCTAATAAACAGCCGAGCCAAAAGCCCATCGCGCCGCCCAGAACCGCGCCCAACATCGCCGCACCGATCTTGTTGTGCATGCGGTCTTCGTCAGGATCAGAAAGAATCGGATCGAGTCGAACCATGAGCGATTGTCTCACACCATAAGATGAACTGTCGCGCACCGAATCGCATGGCCCCGCTTCCGAACGCTGTCTATAATAGCTCGGTTCAAATAGGTGTGCTGAGGCAGTTTCGATGTCACTACATCCTACCAACAAACAGATTACCAAGGCTTGTGCGTTCATGTTTTGGTCGGCCGTTGCAATGGCGGCTCAACTAAATTCCGCTGAGGCACAAATTCCGTCGGCACAAACGTCGCTAACTACGCAAGAGAAACTTCTCCCGTTTACGATAGCAACGGACACGACGTTTATAACCGAGCCGTTGACAAAAAAAGGCCTTGTCGACTACGACAAGGCTGCAAACCAACGGAACAGCATCGGCGTCACGGCGGAAAATAATTCCTCGGTTTTGATGCTCCAGGCGATGGGACCAAGAATCTGGCCGAAGGAAATGCCCGAGGTTGCACGCAGCGAGTATCTCCGATGGCTTGGCATTGATGCCGTACCCATCCTGGAAAATTGTTTCGTTGAGTTCAAGGATTTCGTAACGGAACAGCAAGGACAACATCCTGCCATTGATTCAAAAAATGAAGTGGCTGATCACCGGATGGCAATGGAGCATCCGTGGACTCGAGATTAGCGTCCGTTGCTCGCGGATTGGCTTGATTCCAATCAGGCGGCCCTCGATTTGTTTGTGTCTGCGTCGAAACGCCCCAGACGATTCGATCCGATCGTGAGGGACGATGTGTCGCATTCTATTTCCGGTTTCTGCGTGATGCCAGAACTTTATCTAGTTGCGGTTCGGGCACTTGCCATTCG
>JANMEB010000270.1:0-1159 GCA_031376585.1 Planctomycetota bacterium
GCCACGAAGCTTGCAATCAAAAGCCAAAATACCACCGGGACCATTTGGTTTGATTCGGAAAAAGGAATGATCACGGCGAGCGCGGTCAAAAGTTCCTTGGTGACGGAGTCGCCTTATCGCGACAAAGCAATTGTCACGCGAATCAACAGCCAAGTCGAGTTGAAAGTGAGTCGAGTGAAATAGATGCCTCACGCCTCCGAAATTGGAATTCCCACACAAATTTCGTCGTCGATGATCTTGACCGGGAACGCATCGATTTTGACCCGGCGATTATCGCACCAAGTCCCATCGCGCACGTCGAATCGCCACGCGTGCAAGGGACAAGTCACCACATGATTTTCCAGATGACCTGCCGCTAACGAAGCACCCATATGCGGACACATGTCGTCGATCGCAGTAAACTGGCCGTTGTCGTTGAACACGGCGATTCGTCGTTCGCCAACGTCGTAAGCGCGACCTTGGCCGATAGGAATGTCGCCGCAATTGGCGACAGCTTGGAATTCGTAATTCAATGGACCCTCCAACGACGCGAACTATTCTTATCAATTCCAAGCTTTCGCAACAGCAGCCCGAGATCCAGAACTCAATCGCCAAGTCGAATTCAATGCGGCTATAATTGTCTCAGACTCGGCAAAGTACTTCCACAGGAATACGACGATGGCTTCGACTGCGACGGTCAACCTCAGCGATTTTCAACAGCTCATTCGCGAAATGTACTTTGAAAAAGATTTGGCTCGCGGCGTATCGGGCACGTTCATGTGGTTCATGGAAGAAGTTGGCGAGCTGTCAACTGCTTTGCGGCAAAACGACCGGGCGAATCTGGACGAAGAATTCGCCGATGTGCTGGCTTGGCTGGCGACGATCGCGAATGTTGCGGGCGTCGATTTAAGCGCGGCGGTTGCGCGGAAGTACGGATTGGGATGCCCAGGTTGCGGTCACATGGCGTGTACTTGTCCCGATCACGAGAAACCATGATTTAGAAAAATTGCCCCCGCAGATTGGCGAACGGGTCTCGGCTAAGATATGCTGTGAAATTCCTGGCCGCTGTTTATTATTAGCCTTCGAAATGCATCAGATTCGTTGCTTCAATCCCGAGATTCTGATTGCTCGCGCCAAGCTTGTCGTGTTGGCTTTGGTTGCGGCTGCTTCAATTGTTGCG
>JANMEB010000271.1:0-8007 GCA_031376585.1 Planctomycetota bacterium
CGAGAAATTGCGTGGCCAGAAGTCCGACGAACGAACGGTTGGCAAACAACGCGCGAGTGGCCGTCGGCGGTTCGGGTGTGGAAGGCTTCGTTGAATCGTTGGATAGCGCAGGCATGGCTCTTTCGCTGAATTACGATTTCGTTTTGAGCGCAGAATTGTGGTAGACCGAGAGATACGCCAGCGCAATTCCAACCAGGAACCCCGCTCCGTGAGCCCAATTGGCCATGTCGGCACCCAGTAACTGACGGTCCAAAGGGGAAATGCCCAAAAAGATCCAGGCGATGGCCCAAATCATTGTCGAGCGAGGAATATGGAAGCCAGATTTCCAATCGTAACGAGATTTGATCCAAGCAAACCCCAGCAAGCCAAAAACCACGCCGGAAATTCCGCCGAAAAAGGAGACGCCCCAACCATCTTTCAAGACTCCGACCGGCGAACCGTCCCAGCGTACCGGCACGACTCCTTGCAAGAAATTCGAAATGATGGCGATCGCCAACATCACGAGCAATAGCCTGATCGTTCCGTACCGAGTCTCCAACACTCGACCAAGCTGAAACAACGAGATTAAGTTCAATGCCAAATGCCAAGGGCCGAAGTGAATAAAAACCGGCGTGACCAATCGCCAGACTTCGCCGCGCAGAATGTTGTACGCGCGAACGCGAAGGTCGTCTTTCTCACGGCCGCGCAACTCTTGCGAAGCCGATGGCGGAATCGCCGCAAAGGCCAGTGCGCGGTAGAGCTTTGAGTTCAACATCCGTTCTATACGATTGCCCGATGTCGGTTCGGCTGCGTTTTCGCTAATGCGTTCGCTGGAGCCGCCGAACATCGAAGCCCGAGGAGGCGCGAACCATTGAATGGCCCAGAGGACGACGCACAAAACTATTAGTGCGGTGGTCAGCGGCGCGCGATAAGTCGGTCCGAGCCGCATTTGCGACGCGTAATTCTTGATGAGCTTGCGCGACTCGGTTCGCTGGCGGGCTTCGGCGCGCAGCATCTCGCTGGCGCGTTCCAGCACATTGGCGTACTGAACATCGGTCGGATTGGCCAAAAATTGTTGTAGATGCTGTTGCGCCGCTTCGACGTGATCTTCGTTCTTGATCCAAAGGTTGCGCTGCCCGGCTTCGCGATCGACGTGGACCTGAATTTTCTGAGTCACGAGATACGCAATCAACGTCTCAAGTTGCTTGTCGTCGCCAAGGGAACCGATATATCGCATCTATTCGAATCCGTGTTGAAAAACCGTTCGTGGCTCAACGCCCAATCCCCAACTGACGCAATTTGCCTTGTTCCAAAAGCCGCTGCGAATACTCGACTTCTTCGTAGTAATCTCGCCGACGAAGCAAGCTCGCGGCCTCCTCGTCCAAAATTACCACTACGTCCCGATGCAGTTGCAGCGCCGACGCGGTGACTTGCGCCGTGATTGGCCCTTCGATCGTATCGCGAATGGCTTTGGCTTTGCGCTCGCCAAGAGCCAGCAGTAAACATTGCTTGGATTCGAGAATCGTGCCGACTCCCATCGTGATCGCCAAGCGCGGAACTTGATCGATCGAATCAAAAAACCGGGCGTTGTCTTTGACCGTTTCGCTGGCCAGCGTTTTGAGCCGAGTGCGACTGCCCAACGAGGAGCCAGGCTCGTTGAACGCGATGTGCCCGTCACTGCCGATGCCCAGAACCTGCAAGTCGATTCCACCGCAATCTTCGATCCGGTGCTCGTAGGCCAAACAGCTTGCCGCGAAATCCAGCGCCCGACCATCTGGGACATACGCTTGTTGGGACGGAATATTGATGTGATTGAAAAAGTTCTCCTGCATGAAGCTGCGAAAACTGTGCTTGTCGCTCGCCCCAAGCCCAACGTACTCATCCAAGTTAAACGTCGTCACGCGCGAAAAATCCAAACCCTCGTCTCGGTGCATCCGGCTCAGCTCTTGATAGACCGCGACAACTGAAGTGCCGGTCGCCAAGCCCAACGCGCAGGATGGCTTTTGTCGCACCAAGCGAGCAATGAACTGCGCCGCGCGCTGGCTGGCTTGTTCGGCCGTATCTTGAATGATGACCCGCATCGTCCGTTCCGCTAGCAATCTATGGAAGTGGAATTCGCCAATCTAGCGGAAAACCGAGTGCGAGCGAAGATGTCGCCGCAAGCCAACGACGCGACCCGGTTTCGAACTTGCCAAAATCCCTTGAATTTTAGAAAGTCCCTCGCCACAAGTTTGCGCCCGCCTGAGCTTCAACTGTCCGGCGGCGAATTTTTTGTTTTGTTTTGAGGCCAACTGATGTCGACCGATGCCCGGAAAACTTCGATCCCGCTCGACGTCCATGCGGCAGTCGAATTACGTTCGGACATGCCGGCCCGGTTCGCGCAACCGTATGGGGATATGGATCCCGAGTTGGTGGCCCGTACGAAAAACCAAATTCGAGTCCTCATTCAGGAAATCGCCGAGCTGGCGAATTCGGATTGCGAGCTCGAGGAGTTTTTTGAAGGCTTCCTGATGCGCACGACCAGTGCGCTGGGGGGCGTCGGCGGCGCAATCTGGTTGAAGAACGCCGAGGGTTCACTTGAACTGAAGTACCAAATTAACTTGGCCCAAACCGTTTTGGCGAACGATCCGCAGGCACAGTTACAACACTCGCGGCTCTTGCAAAAACTGGTTGCTGCCGGGCAAACCGCATTGGTCGCCCCGAACTCCAGCGATGGTGAAGGCCAGGGTGGAAACCCGACCGAGCATTTGCTGGTGATCGGCCCACTCAAGCTCGATCAAGACACTGCGGGGCTCGTCGAAATATTACAACGGTCCGGTTCCGGTCCGGCCACACAGCGCGGCTATCAGCGCTTCGTCGTTCAGATGAGCGACCTCGCCAGCGGCTATTTGAAGAATCGCCGCTTGCGCCAATTTTCTAGCCAACAAGAAATGTGGGTCCGGCTCGAGCAATTCATTCGCGCAGCACATCAAAGCCTCGATACGCGGCAAACGGTCTTTGCAATCGCCAACGAAGGTCGCCGGCTTATCGATTGCGATCGCCTGAGCGTGGCGCTTTGCAACGGCAGCCAATGCACGATCCAAGCCGTCAGCGGGCTCGACACGATTGAACGGCGGGCGGAACAGATCAAGCATTTAAATCAGCTCGCGTCGGCGGTCGTCCGCGGACAAAAGCCGCTTTGGTATTCGCCGGCCGCGACCGACCTCGCACCGCAAATCGAAAAGCACTTGCACCCTTATATCGACCGTTCGCACACCAAGATGCTGGCAATCGTGCCGTTGCACCGACCTGCGGCCGAATCCAAAGCGCCGAATCGCTCCGCATCAACGCCCATTATCGGAGCACTGATTGTCGAACAACTAACTCAACCCAATGTTTCAACTTCGTTGCGACAACGGATCGACGTCGTCGCCACGCACAGCAGCGACGCGATGTCCAATGCCCTGGATCATAACAGCATTTTTCTGTTACCCGTTTGGCGGCGACTAGGTAGCGTCTTCAATCTAGTTAGCGGAAAGAACTTGCCTAAAACGGCGATCGTTGCCGGCGTCGTGGCGACGGTCATCGCCGCACTGTGCGTCATCCCGCACTCGTTTACGCTTGGCACTAGCGGACAACTGCAACCCAAGACCCGCTTCGAGATTTTCGCCAACGTCGATGGGACACTAGATGAGATTCTTGTGCCAGAAGATCCCAACGCGATTGTCGAACCGGGCCAATTGCTCGCCACGATGACGAACAACGACTTACTGGTAAAGATCCGCGATTTGGAAGGGCAGCAAAAGCAATTGCAAGAACGTATTCGCAGTTCGCAGCGGGCGCTTAGTGAAAAAATGGAACGCATCGATCAGCTTGAAATCGAAAAGGAATGGGCCGAAGCGACGGAAATGGAAAAAGGGGTCGCCAACCAGTTGCAAGTCAAACAGCGAGAGCTTGAGTTGCTCAACGTCGTCGCACCCGCGCGAGGCCATGTCGTCAATTGGCAATTGCGTCAAAATTTGCTTCGCCGTCCCGTGCAAAAGGGTCAGAATCTGATGACGGTCGTCGATCCGGAAACCGATTGGCAGTTGGAACTTGAGATGCCCGAAAAGCGAATGGCTCATCTGCTGAACGCGGTGGGCCAAGCCAACGAGCCACTCAAGGTCACTTTTAGCTTGGCCTCCCATCCCGGTCGCGAATACGAAGGGACGCTTGTGCAAATCGACAAACGCCTCGAAGTCCGCAGCCAAGAAGGAAACGCGGCGCTCGTGATGGTCGCCTTTGACAAGCGACAACTTCCCGCCGATTTACTGCGCACTGGAACGCGCGTCACCACTCAAGTCCATTGCGGGCGGCGTTCGATCGGCTACGTCTGGTTCCACGAACTTTTCGAAACCGTCCACGCCGCGTGGCTCAAGTGGCTGTGATCATCCCAGCTTTTTTTTCGTTTAACCCGGAGCCAGCGGCGACGGTTTACGTTTTTCCCCGGCCAACGACAGTTCGCTAGCGAGTCGGAAAAACTCAATCACCCGAATTGCGGTAACCGATGATAGCAACAAGCCCATTTGTCGCTCCACCTTTTCGTTTGCCGGTCATTCGCCTAATGCTCAACTCAAAAATTGCGACTTCGGTTTGTGTCATCTTGATCACTTTCCTGTTTGCCTCGCTTGCCGATGCACAGCAACAGGGAGCGCCGGCTTCGCTCGCCGGCACACAGCAGCTTAAACTCGACACGTGCTTTGTCACATTGATTGACGACATCGATGTGCCGGCCCGCGAAACGGGCCCCTTGGTCGAGTTGATCGTCAAAGAGGGCCAAGCCGTTCGGCAGGGCGAACCGCTTGGAAAAATCGACGATCAAATCGTGCAGCGCAAACAGCAAGAAGCGACCGCCAAGCTTCGGGCTGCCGAAAAAAAAGCCAACTCCACCGTCGAAATTGAATACGCCGAAGCCGCGTTTGAATTCGCCGCCAAAGAATTCGAAATCAACAGAAACCTCCGCGAAAAAAACGCTATTTCACTGCCCGAGTATCAAAAATCCGCGCTGGCCAAAAAACAAGCCGAACTTTCGATCGCCAAAACGCGGAACGACTTGGAAATCGAACAGCTCAACGCCGACGCACTGCGGGTCGAATTGGAAGCCGTCAATGATTCCGTCGTTCGCCATCAAATCGTTGCTCCGCTCGATGGCTGCGTCTTGCAGATTCACAAACAAACGGGCGAATGGGTCCAAGCCAGCGACCAAGTCCTCCGTATCGTTCGCATGAATCGCTTGCGCGTTCAAGGCTTTATCGAAGCCGGCAATTTCGATCCACACGAAATCGACGGTCGCCAAGTCAGCGTCCAAGCCCGCTTGGCGCGCGATCGTATTGAAACATTCACCGGTCGCGTGGTTTACGTCGGACTTGAAAAAGTGGGCGGTAGCCAATCCACCGGCGGCAGCCGCTACACGATTTGGGCCGATGTCGAAAACAAGATCGAGGACGACCATTGGCTGTTGTTGCCTGGAGCCGACGTTGATCTGACAATCGACCTCGTCTCTCCCGCTGTCGCCGCGACCCGCGTCGACACCGAATCGCGATGAGTGAGGCTTCAGGCGTGAGGCGTGAGGCAAAGAGCATAAAGCAAGAACCGGTTTTGCATTCCTTGGCGATCTTGGTGTTCTTTGTGGCTGAAAATTCTTACGGCACGGCCACTTCAAACAAACTGCGCAAATAAATCTTGCCACTCCCAAGCTTTCCGCCATAGTTCGCCGTGTGGATTGCAACAACTCCGGCGCTGGCGGTCGCCGTTTCAATTCCGACTTTCATCCCTTGGCGTACATCCGCTTCGCGCGGGCCGCTGACGATAATTTCGTAAACGCAACCGACGTCGCTCCACAATTTACTTTCGGGACGAGTCGCGAGCGTGGGACAATAAACGTCGTTGGTTGTCGCCACCATGTCGACATAGTTTTTGGCACCGACTTTCGAACCGCTCGCCGCGCATTTGACGACGACCAGCGGGACCGTGGCGACGCGCTCAAGCGTTTTTTCCGCCGCCGACAAAGCCGACTCATTGGACTTGGCCAAGATGAGAAACATCCCGCCGGTGACAGCTTTCACCACGCCGAATCGACGCTCGACGTTCAGCCAGCCATCCATGCGCGGAATTTGGTAAACCGGGCGCCCAAAAATGTTTGATTCTCGTTCGAAGCCATCTCCGAATTTCTGAATCACCGATCCTTCGAGATCGACGAAGTCTTCCGCCAACTCGCGCGGCAAGCCATCAAAGACGCTCGACGTCGGAACCGGCACACAACCTTTGCGCAAGCGAAGTGCCAAACACTGCTTGAGCGTCTCCAATTTCCGATCCATCATCTGAATCAAAAAACCGGGGCGGCCGTCGGGCGTTTCTGTAACGGCTACGTCGCGCTCCAGCGTCGCTTCGCAAGGTGGCTGCGTCGCCGAACGCCCGATCCCTTTGGTTTCAAGTGCTGCTTCCAATGCCCATTTCCGGTTGACCCCGGTGATCAACACTCGGCAACAATTCGCGCTGAACGTTTCCGAGTAATCATCCTGAATCGGCACTCCGTTGATTTCAAATTCTGACATTGCAATTCCTTGATGGTGATTTCTTAACGAGTTTATGGGTCAATGGTCGCCCATTTTTCGACTTGGACCGGCGGAGTCCAATCCGATGCGTCGATCGACTGCCGACAACAATTGAACTCAACGGAGCCTCGCACGTCGTACTGCCGTTCTTCATTCCGCATCGACCAAAGCGCATTACCGGCTCGCAGTCGCAAGCGATTGAGCTGTTCGCCGTCAGCAGCAGTTTGCGGAACCATCGTCGCCAGATTGAATAGCAGCCTGCGCCAAAACTGATCTGGCATCGAAAGATAAATTTCGTTGGACTCGGGACGCTGCGCAACATCGGTCAAGGGTTGCGGCACGGGTTGAAATGCGTCCATCTTGGTACCCGCCGAGTTCGTGTAAATCAAACGCCACCATAGATTTTCTTTGGCAGGCCGCTCGAACATTTTGAATTGCTGCAAGGTCATCGTGGCATTGCCGATTTTGCGCAGCGGCGTGCCGAACCACGCTTTGCTTTGGACTGGATTGATGTTGGCCACATTGAGCGCGACGATATAAACCACAAAGAATCCGCAAACAATCGAGGGGAACAAACCCAGCCGCAAAATGTTTGGTTGTGTAGCGGCTTGCGCTATTTTCTTCGCGCGATCTGATTCGAAGAATTGCCAGAATCCACTGGGCAAAAACACGACCCAGGCCAACATCGCGACGGCCGAAAAAATACCGATCGACATCGTGAGCCAAATGCCAATGTGCAAAACCCAGAACATCACTGCGAGCGCCGTGCGCCACTGCGCGTTGGCATAAGGCATCCACAAAAGAAGCGGCCCGATACACTCCAGAAGCAGCGTCAAAAACGTCAGCAGCATCAGCAATTCGGGTCGCTGCAACAGTTCTCGCCCCAGCGGGCGAACGTACATATCGAGCTGCATCGCCAGCGACATGGCCTCGCCGCGCAGCCAGATTTCGTTCCACTTGGCGATGCCCGAAAACAAATACATCAGGGCGACTTGCAACATGATGGCGGCTGTTGCGATGGAGATGACTTGTGCGTAAGTCTTGGCTTTCCCATCGCGCTTACGACCTGCATCCAGCGACCACGCGGCGCCCAGAGGTAAAAAGAGCGACCAGAATAGCAGCATCCGCAGTAACACATGTCCCGCGGTCAGAATGAGCGGCATCCGCATTTGCAGCGAGTACGCTAACACGAGACATACCGTCGTTGCAATTCGCGTTTGCCAACCCAGAAGCAAAAAAACTGCAGCGACCGCATTGATCGCGAGCAACATGGATGCGAAACCCGTCGAGCCATCCAACCAGTACAAACTCCAAAAGCCTTCGCTGGGTGGGCACAGCCAATGATTGAGTTCGCGATCGACGACTGCTTGATCGCTACAAAACAGTGCGACCGAACCGACTCGCTGGGCTAAATCCACCAAGATAATAATCGCCAAGCCGATTCGCAAAATCGCCA
>JANMEB010000277.1:0-1205 GCA_031376585.1 Planctomycetota bacterium
AGTTGGAAATGCTAGTGCCAAAACACATTGCAAAAGTTCCGCTCGATCGGTTTACTCAACAGCCATTGATCTATCGCGTCTACGACGATGGCTTCGATTTGATCAGCGCCGGCAAAGTCGGAGTGCTCAACGACGAAGCGCCAAACAAAGACGTTCGCTTCGTCGCTCGGCCGTACAAACCCGATCCATTGCCCAGGACCACGCCGAACATTGAAAAACCGGTCAAGTGACGGCGGATTGAAACGGCGCTGCGTGAGGAATTTTTTGCGATCAACAAACGGAATGGATTTGGAACCGCGGTTTTTAGGGGCAAAGCCCCGGTCGATTGTCTAGCCCAGTCCAACGGGCTGGGTCACCAAGTATATTGGCCGCCATCAAGGGCCAACGGCCCGGCAATTTACTCTTTGAGAATTGTTCAATGCCACAATCCTTTGCTCAAGTTTGGTTACACATCGTATTTTCAACCAAAGGACGCAAGCCCTTTCTAAACGACGAAACCTTTCGCACCGAGATGTTTCGCATGTTAGCGCACCAAGTGCAAGTGGCACATTGCGTCAGCGCGTCGGTTGGAGGACATGTTGATCATATTCATTTGTTAGCTGGCCTGTCCCGGACGATCACAATTGCCGAGCTTATCGAGTCGATCAAGACGTCGACATCAAAATGGGCGAAGAAATCCAGCCGGGGATCGAAATTATTTTCATGGCAAGCCGGTTACGGTGCGTTTTCGGTAAGCCATTCAAATATGTCGGCGGTGGACAAGTACATTCGCAACCAAGCGGAACACCATCGGAAGCAAACTTTTCAAGACGAGTTCCGAAAGATTTGCGCACGACACGATATTGCGCTGGATGAACGATATGCGTGGGATTGATCAAACAGCCGGGCCTTTGGCCCTTCGTGGATTACGCGTTTGCTATGGACCCAGGCCTTGGACCTGGGCTAGGCAAATGCGTGGGCCTTTGGCCCGGAAGAGCTCTAATGAAGGACTTCGCGGCAAGTGACTTTTTGAAAAAGGCAACAGACTCATGACACGAACTTTGGCAAATACTTCTCAACGAAAACTGCGGCCAGACTGCGATGGGGACTGGGAAGCGATTGCTGCGAACTGGAACGTGCGGCCGGGGACGACTTACCACAATCACGGCTCGTTCGGCATTCCGCCGCGACCGGTTCGCGAAGCACGACGCAAATGGATCGACGAG
>JANMEB010000288.1:0-1448 GCA_031376585.1 Planctomycetota bacterium
CCGCGAAAACATTTGTTCGTAACGATTCATGGTCGCAATTGCGGCTCAGTGGGAGCGTCGCCCTCCCGATACGTCAGGCGAGAGATCCTTGGAGTCTACGGTTTCCTGCGTCAAAGGTTGGTTCATCACATGAGTGATGTCCTTGTCGCCGCGGCCGGAGAGATTGACGAGGAGTATGGTCTCTTTTGTGGCTTGGGCGGCAAACTTTGTGGCAAATGCGATCGCGTGCGCCGATTCGAGTGCGGGGATGATCCCTTCGCGGCGAGACAATAGCTGAAACGCGGCAAGGGCTTCGTCGTCGGTAATGCCGACATACTCGGCACGCCCAGTAGTCATCAAATGGGCATGTTCCGGGCCAACCCCGGGATAATCAAGCCCAGCGGAAATGGAATGCGATTCCTGAATTTGTCCGTGGGTGTCTTGCAACACAAGCGTGCGAGCACCGTGCAAGATTCCTGGCCGACCACGCTGCAAAGTCGCACCGTGTGCGCTGGTGTGAAGCCCATGTCCGGCTGCTTCGACACCGATCAACCGGACGCTTTTGTCAAGAACAAAATCGGCGAACATACCGATTGCGTTCGAGCCGCCACCGACGCAGGCGATCACCGCATCGGGCAAACGGCCGGCTTGTTCAACGATTTGTTGTTTTGATTCCGCGCCGATGATCCGTTGAAACTCGCGAACCATTGTCGGGAAAGGATGCGGACCAGCCGCCGTGCCGAGCAAATAATGCGTTGTGTCGTAGCTGGCCGACCAATCGCGCAGAGCTTCGTTGACAGCGTCTTTGAGACTTTGGCTTCCGGCAGTTACCGGGATGACTTCGGCACCCATCAGTCGCATGCGAAACACGTTCATCTCTTGCCGTTCAATGTCCTTGGTGCCCATGTAAATGCAGGTCGTCAATCCAAACAGCGCGCCGACGATCGCCGTCGCGACGCCGTGTTGTCCCGCGCCGGTCTCGGCAATCAAACGAGTCTTGCTCATTCGCTTCGCCAGAAGTGCTTGGCCGATGACTTGATTGGTTTTGTGCGCGCCGCCGTGCAGCAAGTCTTCGCGTTTGAGGTAGATCGTGGCTTTCGTTCCGGCCCCAAGATTACGGCAACGGTAAAGCGGTGTTGGGCGACCGGCATAGTCTCGCAGCAGCGAGTTGAACTCGGCGAGAAAAGTCGGGTCGTGCCGTGCGGCCTCGAACGCGGCATCCAATTGTTCAAGGGCCGGAACCAATATTTCCGGTACGAACATTCCGCCGAATTCGCCAAAAGCACCTTTGGCTGGTTTGAAGCTTGTCATCCTTCCCCTCGCAGTGCCGCGAACAGCCGCCGTAGTTTTGCTTCGTCCTTGACCCCCGGAGCCGACTCAACGCCCGAACTTAAGTCGATCATTTCACAGCCTATTCGATGGGCCGCCATTGCGTTTTCCGGACAAATTCCACCCGAAAGAATCAATCG
>JANMEB010000420.1:0-4180 GCA_031376585.1 Planctomycetota bacterium
TCTTCGTTATCCAAAAACTCAAGCGTCGCCCCCGAGACGCCGTATCGATTTCCCGGGATCGTCGCGCTGGAATTCGAGCCGAAAAAGTCGTAACCAATATGCAAATTGGGAAACAGCGGCGCAGAGCTGGGACTGAACGGACCCCCTTGTCCGCCAATTTCGCCGACGTAGGCGATCATGTAGCCGACGGCCCCTTCGGGGAGTTCCGCCGTCGCGCCGTTCCGCGTTTCCAGTAGCCCGACGCTTCCGTGCCGGTACATGGAATTGAGTGTCAGCTTGCTATGGTCGGAAAGGATGTTCACGGTCGCTCCCATCGTGCCGGTTATCTTCTTGGTGTGGTTACCGTCGCGATGAAACGTCAGATCGCTCGACGTAAGTTTCAGCGTCGTGCCGTAGGAAGTTACTTTCGAATTGGAAGTCGACCATTCGCGAGCCGCGCTGACTGGGAAGCGTTTGGATTCGTCGGCATCGGCCTTGGTTTCGACTTCGCTTGGGGATGCCCCGTCGCCGTTTTTAATCGTTGAAGGTGCATTGGCCGTCAAATGTACGTCGTAAAAATTTCCTGCAAGAAACGTCGTATCGCGATCGATCGTCGACGTTCCATGGACGTGAGATCTCGGTTTGGCTGTCATTTCGAAATTGCTTCGCTTGTACGCATCAATCGTCGAAAAAAATCCGCTCAACTGAGTGAGGATATCATCGCCATTTCCCAGAGTGGGTCGAAGTTCCGACGTGCGTCGGTCTTTGGTTTTCAGCGTGATGACCGGATTCGTTTTGACGTCGAAAGCTCGCACCCGATGTCGATTCAAGGTGCCCAAACGGTCGAGCGCCGGGCTGGGCAAACTTCCCGAATTCCACGTACCGTTTCCGTCGTAGTCGTATTCGTGATCGCGAGAAATGTTCAGGTCTGATTTGAAAGTTGACAGAGACCAATTTCCTATTGTGGCGAGGTCTCCCTTTAACGTCTCGACTTCCAAAGACGAGCGGTCGGCCGAATTAAATTTGCCGTTGCCATCACCCGACTTTTGCCAAGCAATATTGACGTCGACAGGGACTGGGCCGACGATTTCGACTTCGCCAGCGTCAACCGTCAAGTTCGGAACGAAGCCTCCCTCATAGGATTGTTGCCCCGAGGAGATTCCAATTCCATCGATATCAACAGTCTCCGAAGTCGTAATCGTAGGCGTTCCCAGCAAGGGATTGCTCTCTTGAATCGTCGTAGCGGAATCATCCCAATCGTAAACGATCAAAGCCGAGAAATCTGTGGTTACCGAGATCGGCAAAAGAAGTGGGTCGCCATTTTCATCCGTCGTCAAGTCCGCTTTTCGAGTGTAGGTGAACCTATGATTAAGTTTTACCAATAGAAAATCAGACGTTGTCGTCGTCGGATCGTCACCCGCAACACCTGCGGCAATCGACGTCTCCAGATTATTGGCGAACTCCAACTCGCTGATGCCATTCACCAATCCCGACGCACTTCCGGCGAATCCAAGCAACGAAAACGTGATTGTTTCGGAATACGGCCCATCGCCTGAAAGAAGTCCGGATTGTTCCCAACTCACAGTGATTGCGCGAAACAAAAACACGTCGCCCGAAACACCTACGCCATAAGCGGACCAGCTACCGGATGTTTGTGCCCCATCAAGCGGCGCTCCGAGCAAGCTTGATTGGCGACCAAGCCAGGCTCGATCGGGATAGACGGTATTCCCGTCCAAAAGAAACCAATTGGTCGAAGACTCTTCGGCAACCATTGTCGACACTGCGGGACGCCAGATCTCGGTCTTTCCGTTGACGTAGGGTGACGCCGAATATTGTCGAACCGTGTTCTGGACGATTCCCGGAACCTGAGCCACTCCCTGGTCGCTGACACCGTCTAACATGCAGCGCGACTCAAGCACTTCGATCTGAAAAGCCGTTTGTGTGTTTGTGTGTTTGGAAGATACAACAGCACCAACAGGTCGAGCTACGCGTCGAAAGCCCAAACTACGAAACGTCGATTGCCAAGAGTCAAATCGCATTCGCATTTCGCGCCCCTTCTCGATTTAGTGAATCTCGCTAAGTGAGTCCGTGGCGATTTTGATATGATTACAATAGACACGCGAAAAACTCAGTCGTCAAGAAAAAAACGTCTTCAAATATAGAATGCGATTTGTGGAAAATCTGTCGAAACTTCGCGGAATAAATCACTGAATTGGCCCAGAATTTGCGATCGGTTCGAAGGCCGCAGAAAAATCGACCCGAATCGGATTCCAGTCGAAAGTTGGGGAGCTAATCTTAGCCACCGAGGGTCTAAGTGATATTCTTGGGTAAACATTGGCGCCGGATTGATAATGGCCATCGAGCCGGTTATCGTGATTTCCATCAATCATAAGGTCCACGCACGAAGTCGCATTTTGGAGATAGTCATGAAACTAGGTCGAAATCGCCGAGCAAACCGTCGTGAGTTCTTGAGCCAATCATCCACAGTCGTTGCGGCGTCGACGCTGGCCGGCGCAGTCGGAGTTCGAACTGCTGCGGCAGGAAACTTCCACGTTGCGGGACGCGAGACGATCCGCGTCGGCTTGGTTGGTTGTGGCGGGCGCGGAACGGGTTCTGCATGCGATGCGTTGCGGGCGGATGATGCAGTCGAACTTGTTGCCGTGGCCGATGCTTTTCCGAACCGACTCCAGCGATCACTCGAGGCGATTAGCAAAGAGTTTCCAAAAAAAGTGAAAGTCGATGGTGAACATCAATTCTCGGGATTCGATGCCTATAAGAAAGTCTTAGAATCGCCGATCGATCTGGTGATTCTCACGACGCCCCCCGGATTTCGACCGCTGCATTTTGAAGCGGCAGTCAAAGCCGGCAAGAACATTTTCATGGAAAAACCGGTGGCTGTCGACGCGACCGGCGTTCGGCGAGTGCTTGCGGCTAATGTGATCGCGAAACAGAAAGATTTGATCGTTCAAGTCGGTTTGCAGCGCCGCCACGAACGAATCTATCGCGAGATGATCGACCAACTTCAAAACGGCGCAATCGGCGATATTAACTTCATGCGGGCCTATTGGAACGGCGAAGGCGTGTGGGTTAATCCGCGTTCGGAGGATCAGACCGAACTCGAATACCAAATGCGGAATTGGTATTACTTCAATTGGCTTTGCGGCGATCATATTGTCGAACAGCACATCCATAATCTGGACGTGATCAATTGGTTAAAGAATGGCTACCCGGTGAAAGCCCAGGGGCAAGGCGGTCGCGAAGTCCGTGACGGCAAGGATTTTGGACAGATCTACGATCACCACATGGTTGAGTTTACGTACGCCGATGGTTCAACCTTGTTGAGCCAGTGTCGGCATATCGCTGGTTGCTGGGGTAGCGTTTCCGAACATGCACATGGCTCGAAGGGCTTTGCGGATATTTCGCGAGGCCTCATATTCGATCCCAAGGGCAAAGAGATTTTCAAATCCAAATTGGAAGGCAATGGTCATCAGCAAGAACACATCGACCTGTACGCCGACATCCGTGCCGGTCGCAAGATTCCCAACGAAGGCGATTATGGAGCGATGAGTACGATGACGTCAATTCTTGGTCGGATGGCGACGTATTCGGGACAAGAGATTAAATGGGACACGGCGATCAATCTCGAAGATCGCTTGGCGGATACGGACGCGATAAAGACGTTGAACGACCAGGCTCCGATTTCGCCGGATGAAGAAGGGAATTACTCCGTGGCCGTTCCTGGGAAGACACTCGTTGATCTGCTGAATGGAGCAGAGCAGAAATAAAAAAATAACTTAGTACTAAGTCCAGATTCAGAATTGGGGTTGGGAAAATTAGCCGTTTGGGCACTAGCCCTGGTTTTTTGTGGCGGAACCGTGGCTAGCGCCAAAACGGCTAACCCAAATATCATAAATTGACGAAGCACTAGTCGTACGGTTGCGACTTGGTTATCAACTTTTCGCAAAAGAATAGCAACCATTTATTTCTTGATGTCGTAGCAGTAAACGATTTCTTGGTCGCGCAAGTACAGGCGACCGTTGGCAATTACGGGGTGAACCCAAATTCGTCCGGATGGCTTGCGCCGCGATGTTTGCGGAGCAAGTTTGAATCGGCCATGCTTTCCGAAAATATCGTGCTGGTTACATACCGTGCGACTCGGAGCTCGAAGCCGCCCGTAGACACCTTGCGTAGTTCTATCTGG
>JANMEB010000424.1:0-10978 GCA_031376585.1 Planctomycetota bacterium
GTGTCGTTGGCGGCGACATCATTTTTTTCAGTCTCGACCTCGGAAATGGTCTTGGGTTTCGACGGCGCCTTCTGGGTGGGTCGCTCGCTCAAATCGACGTCTCCGTTTTTGGATGGAACTGGCGCGTCGGCGACAACCACCATTTCGTAGATCGCGCGAAAGGTGACCGTCCCCAAAGTCAGTAATTGATTAGGGCAAAGCGGTTGTTCGCGTTCAATCTTGTTGCTGTCGATGTAGGTGCCATTGAGCGATCCTAAATCGCGAACGATCAGTTGCCCGTCCCGTTCGAAAAGTTCGCAATGCTTCCGACTAACCAAAGGATGCGGCAGTTTGACTTTTGCCTCGCTAGAGCGGCCAATGGTCGTTGGCAATTTAAGTTGAATCTCGGAAACTTTGGCGTCACCGCCACCGACAATCACCAATTTTGCATTGAGCATCAATTCGTATCCTTCGGAGTTGATTGGCTTGACATTTTTGGGTTTGCGGCTGGGTTGCGCGGATCGATTTTGGTTTGAGCACGGAACGACGAAGATAACATCTTGCGGCAGAGAATCAATCTATTACGCGTCGGAGCATGACGGAACAAAAGCTCGGCCTTTGGGAGCTTAGTTTACCAATAACGGCAACTAGTGGCAACTATTTTCTCATAATTGAATTTGGTGGCGCCTCTAACAACCCTTGCAACAAGCCCTACGGTTCGTATAATCCACAGTCTTTGGCGGGCCGCGCGAGTTTTATGACGGTCGTCCCGCGAATTGCGGGTGTAGCTCAGTTGGTAGAGCGACACGTTGCCAACGTGTAGGTCGTGGGTCCGAGTCCCATCACCCGCTTTGACTCGGCTGCCGAATCTTGAGGGCGTCCTGGTTCGATTGGTTCATTCGACTTGTTCTCGTTGGTGGACGCACCGTGGCTGGCGGCCAAGTACCTCTTGCGATCTTGCGCCGATTCTGGATGGAAGCGTAAAAAAAATCCGCACTTGCTCTGCTGTCAAAGGAAATTTTGTGACTAGCGAAAATGTGATGACTGATCCGACATTGGAGCAACCCAAACTTAACTTGGGCGTCAAAGTCGAAAAGCGGGGTGCTTGCGAACGGCACGTCACGGTGACGATTCCGCGCGAAGAAATCGATCGTTATTTCCGCAAACAGTTTGACGAACTTGCGCCCAAAGCTGAGATTCCAGGTTTTCGGGCGGGCCGAGCGCCGCGACAGCTTGTCGAGAACAAGTTCCGCAAAGAAATCGGCAGCCAAGTCAAAGGTTCGCTTTTGATGGACAGCCTTTCGCAGGTCAGCCAAGACAGCGATTTTGCCGCGATTAGTGAACCGGATTTAGACTTTGATTCAATTAAACTCCCAGACCAGGGTGATCTAACCTACGAATTCAATATTGAAGTCCGCCCCGAATTCGACATGCCGAATTGGAAAGGGCTAAAGCTCGAACGCCCAGCGCACAAGTTCACGGAAGAAGAAATCGAGCGTTCGGTCAACGAACTATTCGCCAAGTTTTCTCCTTTGGCTCCTGTGGACGAAAAAGCCAAAGCGGCTGATTACGTCGTTTTGCGAATCATCACTACGTACGACGGCGAAGTGGTTTCCAAAATCGATGAGGAAACGGTGCAATTGCGGAACAAGTTGATTTGCGCCGACGCTACGATCGACGGATTCGGAAAATTGCTGACGGGCTGCCGAGCGGGAGAAAAGAAGTCGGTCAAGGTCAAGATCAGCGAATTCGCCGACAACGAATCATTGCAAGGAAAAGACGTCGAAGTGGAATTCGAAGTGTTGGAAGTCAAGCGGGTCGACCCGAGCGATCGAACCAATATCGCCCAACGAATGGGGATGAAAACCGAAGAACAGGTCCGCGACTTGGTCCTCAATTCGATGGAGAATCGGCTGGATTATCATCGCCGGCAACGAATCCGCGAACAGATTAGCAGCGTGCTGACGGAATCGGCAGGTTGGGATTTGCCCCAGACTTTGTTGAAACGTCAATCGCGCCGCGAGTTGGAGCGCGCGGTGATGGAAATGCGGTCTAGCGGTTTCGGCGAAGACGAAATCCAAGCCCAGGAAAACAGCTTACGGCAAAATGTTCTCAAGCGGACTGAGAACCTTCTCAAAGAGCACTTCATTCTTGAGAGGATCGCTGAAGAGGCTAAAGTTGAAGACAGCCCGGAAGATTATGATCGAGAAATTTCGAGGATCGCGGTGCAGAAAAACGATTCGCCGCGCCGCGTGCGAGCACGCTTGGAGCGATCGGGTTCGATGGACTCCTTGCGAAACATGATTATCGAACAAAAAGTCATCTCGCTGATCGAGCAACACGCCAAGTTCAAAGACACTGCCTATGACTCGGCCGACACGTCGGACTTTTTCGGAGCTGACGTGTGCCTTGCCGGTCAGCCGAAGGCCGATATTCCTGACGCCAAATACGATCCCACCATGGGCGATACGTTTCAGCAGAAATTTGGCGAAAAGAAAGACCGCACTTAGTACGATTGGGTTGCTTCGATTGTGCCCAACAACCCCGCTTGTGGCTGATTCGAAAAAGGTTTAGTTTGGACTTCGACGCGCGACGCTTTGTGGTTTGACTGCAAAGAGTCTTTTTGATTCGTCGACGGACTCTGGTACTTGGAGCTACGGATAGGCATGAGCGACCATTATTCATGGGGCCACGTTACCACGGCGAGCGGCCCGCGACCTGAACAAGGCAACATTTCTACCGACCATACGGTCTGGGGTTCCTACGCGCATCAGCAGTATCAGCGCCAACGTCAGATGACGTTGGGGGACCTATTGCTGGAGAACCGAATCGTCTTTTTACAAGGCGAAATCTATTCTGGTAGCGCTAATGAAGTCGTCATGAAATTGCTCTACCTGCAAAGTGAGAATCGAAAGAAGGACGTCCACTTTTACATCAACTCGCCGGGGGGCGATGTCATCGCGACTTTGGCGATTTACGACGTCATGCAAATTTTGAGTTGTCCGGTGGCGACCTATTGCGTCGGACAAGCCGCCAGCGGCGCGGCGGTTCTGCTGGCCGGTGGCACGAAAGGCAAACGATTTTGCCTATCGCATTCGCGCGTCATGATTCATCAGCCGTTTGGCGGCGTTTCCGGCCAAGTGAGCGACATCGAGATCCAGGCCGAGGAAATTCTCCGTTGTCGTTCGCTGCTCAACGATATCTTGGCGAAGCACACCGGCAAGTCGCACGAGACGATCGCCAAAGACATCAATCGAGACTTTTTCCTCACTGCGGACAAGGCCAAAGAATACGGCTTGGTGGATGAAATCACAGTGCGCCCCGATTCGCAGATTGATGATGACGACAAGCCTGCGTAGTGCTTTGGCCCTAGTTTTTTCATACTGACATTTGACACGGAGTCTGCCGCAATGCCCTTGGTTCCTTATGTCGTCGATAACAACGGCCGAGAAGAACGCGTCTACGACATTTACAGCCGCTTGCTCAAAGATCGAATTATCTTTCTCGGCACGCAAGTCACCGCTGAATTGGCCAATTTGATCGTGGCGCAAATGCTCTATTTGCAGTCGGAAGACCCCAAAGCCGACATACATCTCTATATCAATTCACCCGGCGGCAGCGTCACTGCGGGCTTGGCGATTTATGACACGATGCAATTCGTTTCGTGCGACGTGGCCACGTATTGCATGGGACAAGCCGCTTCGATGGGCGCACTGCTGTTGACCTCAGGAACTGCCGCCAAACGATTTGCACTTCCCAACGCGAGCATCATGATCCATCAGCCCCTTGCTGGCATGGAAGGGTCCGCTGAAGAAATTCACATCCATGTGAAGGAACTGCGGCGAGTCAAGCGTCGCTTGAATGAAATTTTGCTCAAGCATACTGGGCATTCGCTTGACAAAATCGAAGCCGACACGGATCGCGACAATTTCATGTCCGCTGCCGAAGCTTGCGGCTATAACTTGATCGACAAGGTCGTCGAACATATCTCGGAAACCAAACGACCATCTGAGTCGCCAGCAAAAGGTCGCTAGCCCAGAATTCGTTGTACGACGGCCAATCCATCGGTCGCGAGGTTTTGATCTGGCTTCTTGACTGGATTGCCGTTGATCGTCGTTGCGCTTTCACGTACATATTCACCGCCTAATTCTAGGGGAAAGTCCGCGTGCAAAAGCCTCGATCGTTACTGTTATTGATTCTGTTGGCGCTACTCGGCTGCCGTACCTATCCAGCGTGTGAACGCCAGGTCGCGATGATGCGCGCCGAGTTCATCGCCTTGGAAGACAAGTACGCATTGCTTGAGGGAAAATACAATGCGGCAGTCGGCCAGGATTCAACGAAGATCGAACCGTGCGATGACTTTATCGACTCACAAAAATCCGCTCCAAGTTCAACTGGGCAAGCTCCGGCGGGTCGGTCTGATTTGGAAATTCGAATTGACCCAAACGACGCGTCTCAATCGCCATCATTTCAAGCCGATCCGATCGGCGTCGATGTCCGTCCGGATCCCAATCTTTCTACCGTCACGTTTCAAGCACCAACTCGGTTAGCACGTCAATCAACGGTGCGCGACGTGGAACTCTCGGAATCTTTTCAAGATCAGCCTGAGCCAGTGATCGACGTCAAGTCCGATTCCTTCGATTGGCGACCGGATCGCTAACGCCGCGATGCCTGCAAAAACCGTTACCGCGCTCGCGGTGACAGTCGACCGGCTTGGCGGATTCCGGCGTTTGGCACTGCTGCATCATGATAGGCAACACTCAGCCAGCCGTCGCTTAATCCGACGTGCGCCAATTGAATTCCGAGGCGGCTAAAGTCTGCTTGGTATGTTTCTGGCAGCAGCGAAAAACGATATTCGTCCTTCAGTACATGATCGAAGATCGCACCGATTGCGATTTCATCACGGACGCAAACGCGGGTGCCGTCGGCCCGAACGCCGCCGACTTGTTGCAGCTTTAAATAGAAACCGTCGAATTGGGCAGCGTATCGCGTTTGAATGGAAATGTTGCGCCAGTCTTTGCCACCTTCGATTTGCAATCGCTTGAGATGGATCGAAAGGACAATGTTGTCCTGGTCAAAGTCCACGCGAATCGCATCGAATGGGGCGAATTCGACTTCGACGTCATGCGATACTTCGTCCGAAATTTCCAAGTGCTTTCCTAGTTTGGTTTGCAAATGCGTGAGCAGAGTCGGAAGCGTAAAACTCTCGCCTGCCAACTCCAACCGTGACAAGCCGTTATTGATCGTCGATTCATGCAGTTGCAGCGACGCGGCCATTTGATCGTCGATCGCCGGACGCGGCGTATCCGCCGCCATTTGGTCGAAGCCCGCCAATCGATACCGCAACACCAACTCATTTTCGGTCGTCCGCATTTCGACCGGTTGAGGTTCTAGCGACAATCGAACGAAGCGTGAGACAACTTGCCGATTCAATTCGTCGCGCGCTTTTTGTAAAGCGTCCGTTACGGCTTTTTCCATTCGTTCCTGCACACGCGATCGAATCCGCGATCGGACTTGTTGTTCGGCCAAAGGGGCGGAAGCCTTTTGTTGTCGCTGGGCCAACCGCCGCGCCGTAAAGCCCAAAATCGGAATGTTGTCGAACGGTGAATCAAGGCCGATCACTTGATTGTCCGTAACTGCGTCGACCTGCGGCGATTCGGATTGAACGCCGTCGATCGAGACGTTGACTCGTTTGGAGCCAAACACCTCAGCCGAGCCAATGCTGTGTATGACGAATCCGTCGCGATGGGCTTGGGTTCGAGAATGAACATTTCCGGACGCGGTCAAAACCAAACTCCAACGTCGCTCATCGGGAACCATCTGCACGCCGATTTGATTCGTGACTTGGCTACGTCCGAAAACTTTGGCACCCAGAATTTGATCTTGCACCGGTTCGCTTTCCGTGTGGGGCTGCGCGAGCAAGCGATTGATCAGCGACTCCGAAACTGCGATCCGGATATTGGCGTTGCGGTAATGATTATCTAGGACTTTGGCCAAGGCCAACAATTCCGCTTGCCCGCTCCAAATACAATTTTGAAAGTGATCATTCAAGCGACTCGCGGTGAGTCCGTTGGGCCGTTGATGGAATGATTCCAAGTCAACCAACAGTTTCGTGGGGCACACTTCCTTCGCGGCAAACGCCCGCAATTGTTTCTCGGTTTCTTCGCCCACCATTTGGCGTGCAAGTCCTTGCTGATTCGCGTCCATTGCCACGGAATGAAGCCGACCGAGTACGATTCGAGCCGAATAACACGGATCGTCTGTAGTTTGGGCCAAAAGTTCGAGTCCGAGATAAGCACGCCACTGCGGATCGACTTGGCTAAAATTCCATCGCTGAAAACCGGCGGGCACAATCGGTATTGGGTCGGTTGTCTTGGGTTCGCGATTCACCGAAAACATGGAAGGCACGGCGGACCAAACGGAAACACTTCGGTGGATATCGTAAGCGATTCGGCTTAACCGCGCGGCTGTCAAAAGTTCTTCAGCCGTCGCGTTAGGGCCAGCGCTAGTTTTTGCTTGCTCCCAAATTCGATCCGCCGCCTCCGAAAGTTCGCTGAGGATCGTTTGCAATTTTGGGTCGTCAACTTCTTGAATGTTCGGTAACTGATTTAGACATTGAACGCAGTGTTGGGTGTGCGGCAGCCATTGATCTGAGGACGGTTGCGCGTCGACCGATTTAATCTGAGCAAGAAGGTATTTAGGGGTTGGCCAAATGGATTCGGTGCTTGGCGCGCTGGTCAAACGATCAGCGACCGCGTAGTCGGCCGTTGCGGAAGGATTAGCTTCGAGTACGGCTAGGGACTCTTGAATTTCCCCGCGAGCGTCCGTAACCATTGGGTTGGTTGTTTCGACATGGTCTGGGTTTTGAAGAAATGGACTGCAGGCGATTGAACGAGACTCGCGATAGACTTGGTCGGCAGCGGCCCGCAGGCGCGACACAATCAAGCTCATTGAGTTTTTGGCAACTTTTACGAATTGGATCTTCGGAAAGCTAATGCCAGAGTGAATCGCGTCGCGCTGAATTCGAGAACCCGCGTTTGTCGCAGAGAACGCAGGCCGTTTGTGGGTGACTTGAGGGCGGCTTTCATGGTCAGAGATCGCGCCTATCGACTTCGACGTCAATCCAAGCCTAGCAACCTTGTTTTGTTTTTTCGGTCTCGACAAAACATCAAGTTCGCCGCACCAAACTGCGACGGAAAGTCCGAAAACGAGAGTCATTGAGACTATGATGCTCGTTGCCGGCCATGTTGGCGTCGGTTTCATCGTCCTTGGCTCGCCATTCACTTGGTTCCGCGCATCGCACCATTTGGCATTCATCGGAATCGACGGAAGCGAAATCAACAGCGAGACGGTTTGCAACCAAGATGTTGATTATGCAGTTTGCGAATCGAACACTGATCCATCAAAAATCTGGACGATAGATAATTGGAAAACTTTATGGGTTGATTGGATCGTAGCGAACGATCAAATTGCGCGGCCGGTGTCCGCAGGACGCCAAACGTGGATAATAGCCGGGGAGTATTCGCGAACCCGCCACTTGTCGAAAATCGGCAGAGTGCGAGAGTCAAATCGATCATCCGACTCGACAACAAATACGCTATCCTCTGGCGCGGCTTGCAACAGCGAGTCGATAAGTTTCAACAGGTCTTCGGACCGCTCCGAATACAGTTCATAGGGCGGCGAACAAAAGATGGCCCAAGGTGCCGCAAGGTTTGGCTTTTGCTTTAGAAACTGACGAGCCCAGAAAAACGTATCGCTGGGCACGATCGTGGCTTGAGATTGGGCCGCAAGTTCCTCAACATTTTGCTCGATGATCCTGGCGGTCGGAAAATGACGCTCGACAAAGATCGCGTGCTCGGCCCCTCGACTAAGTGCTTCAAGACCGATGGCACCGGTCCCAGCAAAAAGGTCAAGTACGAGTTTTCCATGAATCCAACCGCCAACAAGGTTAAACACGGCTTCGCGGATGTTGTCTTTCATGGGGCGCGTGATCGGGTCACCCGAATACCGGATTTGTCGACCGCGCCACGTTCCGCCGATAATGCGAAGTTGCTGTTCGATGTAGGATTTGTTCGATGGGTTAGCCGCCGAACCGAGGTCTTTGGGGTATTTTTTCATTAGTTTCGCTTAAACCGCACCCTTCGCGACGGACGTTGGATGTTTATAATTAATCGCTTGAATTTGACCTGCAATTGAAAATTTGGGCTGGCCGTGTTTTCGCAATTTCATTTTTGTCTAACCTTACGAGCTGCTGTCCTCGCATTATTGAATGCGTTGATCGTTTTTTGCAGTCCCCTGGTTTCGTATGGCGCGCAAGCCGACCTCAAGCGTGAGTTTGATCAGTCGTTGGCTGATTGGAAACAGTGTGCCAAAGATGCCACCGTTGCAAATCAGAAATTCATGATTTGCGACTCAGACGAAGCGGACGGCTTTCGCCAAAAATGGCTTCAGGCCATCGAATCCGGCCGCGCCAAGTTTGACGGGCTGGTGCCAATCGCCGTCGGACGAATGCAGTCCGAGTCACCGCCAGATCCCGAAGTGTTGGGTTTCTTGGTGTTGGTTTTGGAAATGCGATATGAAGTCGGCGATTATGACGGGGCATACGATTTGGGAAAGACCATGCTCGCCGTTACACCCGATGCACCGGGATTGCTAATTCGCCAAGCGTTTTCGACTTTTGCCACCAATCAATTCGATGAGTGTCTCAATTTAATTAGCCAAATCGAGGAAAAAATCGGAGGTGTGCCGCCCGAATTGGAATCGGTAGCTCGGTCAATTCAATCACAGGTCGAAGCATGGAAACATGAATCCGAACTTCGTGCTTTAGAAGCAAAATCTGACGATTTACCTCGCGTTGAATTGGTGTTGGATGTGGGCGGGATCACCCGGACTGTAACGATCGAATTATTCGAAAACGAAGCCCCTGGTACGGTAGCCAATTTCATTTCCTTGGTTGAGCGAGGTTTCTACAAGGACAGGGCTTTTTTTCGAGTCATTAATCATCTCGAGGCCACTGCTGGTTGTCCCGATGACAACGGTAATGGAAATCCTGGCTACTTTGTTCGAGGCGAGGCGTCTAGCCCAACCGCACGAAAGCACTTTCGCGGGTCGATCGGAATGGTCAACATGAATGAGACTAGCGATGAGGGCAGTCAATTTTACATCACGTTCGCGCCGAACCCGGATCTAAACGGTCGCTCAACAGTCTTTGGCCGTGTTTTGGAAGGGCAGAGTGCGATTGATCGAATAAGTCGTACGCACGAAATCCTGGTTGCTGAAAAGAAGTTGCAAGAAATTCCGAATATTGTGCCGGCACGAATTGAAAGCGCTCGCGTGTTACGCAAACGAGATCACGAATACCTTCCCGATAAAATCACCAAATAGTTTTTGCTTTTATTTCCACTAATTCACCGAGGAATAATCTCATGCGAATATGTAACACTTTCCTAGTATTGGCGACCTTGTGCCTTGCGATTGCGGGCTGCGAAAAGCAACCGGCCGCGCCAGCCGCGGCAGAAAAAGCTGAGACGTTTCCGGAACCCAAGCAATCGACCGAACGAACTGCTTTTGAAAAACTTGCCTCCAAGAAAAAAGAGTACCTTACCAAGCAATTGGATATGGCAAATGCTAACCGTAACGAACTTGGGGCTATCGAACAAGAAAATCCTGGATTAGAACCTGGGGCCGGTTTACCCACCGAAGGAGGACCGCCGCCAACTCCTCCAACGGACGAAGTCAAGGCAGCCCGAAAGGAATTGGGAAAGCTTCGCCGAGAACAGTCTAAAAAAATGGATGACTTGACCAAGGAATACGTAAAATTCCTGGACAACGAATATACTCCTGGAATGCTGAACTACGCCGAGTTCTGCCACAAGACATTCGTTGCTGAACCGAACAAAGCCAATGGCGGCGAATTGATAAAACTGGCCCAACTCTCGTACGACAATGGAAATGTCGATCAGGTTTATCAATATTGCAAGGATTTGGTGAAACATGAATTCGATTCAGTCATTCTCTACGATTTGGCCGCAGCAGCAGCTTTTTGCACTGATCGATTCGACGAAGGCGAAGAGTATTTTGGCAAAGCCGTTCAACGAGGTTCGACAACCAACGTGATGTTAGTTGCGGTAAAGTCTGATTTTTCGGACGCAAAAAATGCTTGGGGGAAAGAGCAGGAACGTCGCACTAAAGAGGCCGCCGCCGATGATTTGCCGCGGGTGAAATTGGAAACCGAAGTCGGTGATATTGTTGTCGAACTTTATGAAAACGAAGCCCCAGAAACCGTGGCCAATTACATTAGTCTTGTCGAATCAGGCTATTTCGATAATACGACCTTCTATAGTGTAATTCTGAAAGCATCCATCGCTCACGGCAGCAAGACGGGTAATGATCACGATTCCCCAGGCTACCGAATCTATAGCGAGGCCGACAAAGCGGATCGGCGCTATCCTTTTCGCGGAACGCTGACGATGTTCGAGCCGAACAAGAACAATCAAGGCGGTAGCGTTTACACCATTGCCCTAAAAACATTGCCGAACTTTGATGGCCATTACACCACGTTTGGCAGAATTATCGAAGGCTTCGATGCGTTGCCGAAAATCACCAAATACAACGCGCGAGCTTCCGGAGATTTTCCATATAGTGGAATGGAGCCAACCAAAGTCATCAAGGCGACAGTTTTGCGCAAACGCGATCATGAGTATAAGCCTCATAAAGTCGAGACCACCGCGACCGGCAGTTAGTATCCATTCATTTTCAATTTTTCACGGAATGTCCAAATGAACTTCACGAAGATTTTTCCCAGGTACTTGTGCCTTGTTACGGCCATCGCTTTCGCTGTTTCGTTCTGTCCTTCGCTCGGTGGACAAGACCCGGCGGAAAGTTCAGCGGAAACCAAGCCAGCGGCACAAGAGACGCCCGACGCCTCAACTCAAGCCGACGCAACCGGCGAAAAAACCCTCGACGAGTTGCTGACCCAATGGTCGGAGATGGACAAAAA
>JANMEB010000357.1:0-3042 GCA_031376585.1 Planctomycetota bacterium
TTTCGAACTAAATATCAATCGCTTGCCAATGCAGCACGAGCCGACTTGCGCCGTGGAATTGAAGACACCGGAACGCCAGAACCATAAACCGTGAAAGTGAAGCCGTAATGAATTGGCGCAAGCTCCGCCGGTGGGTCGCAGTTATTTTTTGCTTGGGCTGTTGGTCCTTTTTCTAGGTGCGTCGTTTGCAGATAGCACTTTGGTTGCTGGCGGCGACCTCGATCAGGAGACGACGCTCACTGAGACGTAGCGATTGTTCGACGCGGCGACGGCACCCAAAAAACTGTGAGCGCACGGCCAACTGCGGTCGGTGAGGGCGGTGGTTAGGTGCGGGATTTTGTTAGTCGGCTGATTTCGCGGTGCGTTCTTCGGCGCGGCGGTCGGCGATGGTCCAGCGGTGCTGCGGATGAGTTGCCAGCCAGTGATTGGGAAGGAACGGTTCGAGCTCGGCGTTTGATGGATTTGGGCCGAGGAGTGGGCGACGGGTGAAGAGGTCGCGCAGGTAGGCCCAAGGCTCGACACGATTGTCTTTGCAACTGGCAATCAGCGACATCAACACGGCGGCGCGGCGACCGGCTTGGGGACTGCCGACGAAGAGCCAGTTCTTGCGTCCAATCGCGACGGGCTTCACGGCCCGTTCTGAAACATTGTTGTCGATCGACAAGTCGCCATCTTCCAGGTAACGATTCAGCGCCGTCCATTGATTACGAGTGTAGGTGGCGGCTTGGCCGATCAAGCTTTTGGGCAAGAACTCTTGCTCGTCCAGCCAGGTTTTCAAGTCGGCCAGCAGCGGAGTCGCGTGCGCAACACGCAGCGCGTAGAGCGAAGCCGCGTCGGCATCTGGAGCGGCGCGCTCGATCTCATACATTCGCCTGATCACGGCCAGCACGTGGTGTGCGCGTTCGGGGTCTTGCTCGCGCGCCTTCCACCAGTAGCGGCGGCAATGAGTCCAGCAAGCGACTTCGATGATCGTCCCGCCTGACTTCAGATAAATCCCGTCGTATCCGCCGTAGGCGTCTGCTTGTAAGTAACCACGGAAGTTTTGCAAGAACTGCTGCGGGCCCTCGCGCTGTCGGCTCTCGGTAAAGTCGTACACGATAAACGGATGACTGCGGTCGCCGACATAGGCCCAGAATCGGGCGAGCCGCGTTCCCCGCAACTCCGCGTCGATCAGTTTGACTTGCGTGTCGTCGGTGTGAATCACTTTGGATTCGAGCACCCGCTGTTTCATCAGCTCATACAGCGGCTGGGCCAAGTCAGCCGCCGCTGCCAGCCAATCGTAAATCGTGCTGCGACGAATCTCGACGCCGTGACGCGACAAGATTTCTTCCAAGCGGTAACCCGGCAGATGATCGCCGAATTTCCCCAGCACCATCGCGGCCAGTAGGCCCGGTCCTGCCAGGCCCTTTTCAATCGCTTGCGGTGGTTTGGGGGCCGTCACCAGTTTGGCTTCGTCGTGTTTGGTCGGGCAAGCGTAAACCGCTCGCTTGTGAACAATCACTTTTAACTTGGCGGGTTCGTAATCCAGCTGCTTGCTGACTTCGAAGCGAATCGGCTGCATCGGTTGGCCGTCGTGCGGGCAGAGCCGCTCCGCTTCCGGCAACTCGTGAAGGACTTCTTCCTGCGGCAGGTCATCCGGAATGAGGCCACGCCCATGCTTCCGCCGCCGTCGGGCTGGCGCAGCGTTTTCTGTTTGCTCTTCGATCAACTGCTCCAGCTCGCCGATTTCGAACAGCAGCAACTGGTCCGGATCGATCCGCTCGCGCTGCTTCCCACGCAACGCACGCAATAACTCCAGTATCGTCCGCTCTTGCTTCTCCAGCTTCGTTCGCTGCTCGGCCACCGTCGCCGCCAGTTCGATCGTTTGCCGTTGAGAAAGTTCGGCTTCGCGTCGAGCAGCTTGCGATTGTTCTCTGGCAACCGTCAACTCGCCGCGCGTTTGCCGCAACACGCCTCTGAGCTCTTCCACCGTCCTGATTAAGTCTTCCTGATTCATACTTCTATGAAACGCGCCTCGTTCAAAAACGGTTCGCGGCAACGCAAAAATATTTCAAGAAAAATTCAGCGTGGTTTGTTGGGCCGCTCGTAACGCTTCCGCTTGCGCACGGAAGCCAAGTCAATTCCACCCAAGAGCAGCGACAATTCTTCCAGTGTGATTTCAGCTCGGGACTGTTGGCCATCTTTCGCCGGCAAGTCACTGGGAAACTGATACGTCCCTTGCTCCAGGCGCTTGTACCAAATCGCCAGCCCATCGCGATCCCAGTACAGAATCTTCAAGCGATCGCGATTCCGATTGCGGAACACAAACAAGTTTCCGCTCAGCGGATCCTGCTTGAGCACCTGCTGAGCTTGGCCACACAACCGGTCAAAGCTCCGTCGCATGTCCGTCGGCTGGCAGCACACAAACACTTTCAAGCCATGTGACAGACTGATCATCGCAGTTCCGCTCCAACTTCCAGGAGCACCTTCAGCACGCGCCGCAAAGAACCGTCGTCACTGGGAACCCGGATCGTCACACCGCAGGGCAACTCGATCGCAACCGTCGCCGTACGCACCACCGCCAGCGGCACAAAGCCGTGTCCCGCAGTCGGTTCGCCAGCCAGTTTTCGCCGCCACAGGTAAAACGAGTTCTGCACCAACTGCTTGCGCCGACAATACTCGGCAATACTCAACCCACTCTCCGCCTGCTCTCGAAGCACCTGGCCCCACCGCTCACGCGAATTTCGTTTCATCGCCTTCTCCTGAATACACGAATCGTTCGTGCTCTCAGGATAAGCCCCGCGTCAACCTGCACTTCGTCGTGCGCTTACGGATATTCGTCGTTAGAGTACCGATGGTCGGCTTTGCGACTACGCAAAACACGCGGCTTAATGCCGGAAATCATCAGTCACGCGATACCCGACGACATGGTGCATTTGCTCAAATGCAGCGAGGTTGACCCCAACACTCTGCCGACTGCGGCTGGGGTGTACATTCTTTTTTCGAGAAAATCAACTTTGTATGTCGGCGAAGCGGCAAACCTCCGCACTCGCCTAAAAAAAC
>JANMEB010000439.1:0-1889 GCA_031376585.1 Planctomycetota bacterium
CGAGAAACTCAAAAGTCAGTAGCGACTTTAGGTTGCTCGCGGTCGTTTCTAGAAACTCCGGCGTGATTCGCGGTGCATATTCCGCCGTGAGCCTTGGCGACGGTTTGTTTTCGGCGATTTCGTGTAGAAGTTCTAGATGGACCTGCTCCAGTTGGGAACTCTCCGAATCCTCGGATTTGGTCAATCCTCCAATGTACGAACCAGGAATATAGAAATTTGCGATGCGTTTTGAAATGTACTCAGGTCCGAATCCACCGTCCTCGAGATTTCCGATAACGGCGATCGTCAATTTCTCATTTGGAAAATAGCGCACGACGCTTCCAAAGCCTCCCACGGTCGAACCATGATGAAAGATCATCTTATGTCCGTTAAAGGTATCAATAAAAAAAGCGAATCCGTGCGACACACTCTTGCCGTTGTTGAGTTTGGTCGGGAGCAGCATTTGCTCCAAACTCGTGGCCTTCAACAATCGACCTTCTAAAATCGCTTCCCACCATCGCGCCAAATCAACAGCGTTCGCCAAAACTCCGCCGCTGGGAGCAATAATCTTCGGACGAAAGGGTTCGCCTTGTTCCAATCGACCCCCTCGCAAAACATATCCACTTGCTCGCCCGGAAACGATTTTGCTATTGTGATTAAATTGAATGGACGGAAGGCCCAAAAGGGCAAAAATCCGCTCGCTAACGAACTCTTCGTATGACTTCTGGCTCACCCGCTCTACGATTATTCCGACCAGAGGCAGATTGGTATTTGAATATTTCCAATCTTCATTCGGTTGAAACTCCAAAGGGAACGCGGAAACCAAGTCAATGAATTCTTCGCTAGTGTATTCGCGTCGATAGGAGAACTCCTTTACTTCCGTCCAATCTTTCAAGCCAGATGTTTGGTTGAGCAAGTTTCTAACGCGGATTGGTTTCCATGATTCCGGCGCGTTCGAAGGGAGATACTCGGTAATCGACTTGTCGAGATCCAATTTTCCCTCTTCCACCAACAGCATCACAGCTTCCGCTGCAAACTGTTTAGAAATCGAGCCAATTTCGTAAACGGTTTCCTTCGTCGCCGGAACCTGAAGCTCGAGATTTGCCATCCCGTATCCGGCTGCTTTGAGAATTTCACCGTCTCGAAGGACAGCGATCGACAGTCCAGGTATCCTTCGTTCATTGACCTGTTGAGCAATGAAATCGTCGATCCAATCAGCGCTCGCCGTTGAGATCGAAGCAACGACCCAAAGCAACGAGAGAACAATGGCTCTGTTGAGATGAGTTACCCTGTCAAACGACCCCATCGTCAGCGCCTCGACGAAGTTCATCCGCCAACTCCTGATGATCATCACCCGCAACCTAATGATTCTTTTTGCAATCTTTTATGTTTTGTACAGAGCAGGCCTTTCCCCGATTGCCATTCCGTTTCGAAGATCCTTCCCAACGGCCCAGCTTCCTCAACATCCGCTCGCGCGATTTCGCAAGGATTTGCTTGCCAACAAATCAGTTGGAATCCAAAAAGAAGTATTCGATCTCGCGCATCGAACATTTCGCTAGCACTGAACTTGTTGGAGCCAATCGGCGTTCGGAATCGCTCTCTCGCCGTAGCACATCATCCGTATGGATTCCGATTCGCGACTCCGCAATGCGTGTTCGTTTTCCATCAGCAAAAGCAACCGGTCTATGTACTTTAGAAGCAGGCAATCCATTGACGTTGTTTCGCGGACTCTTAGTCAGTGGTACGCGCCCAGCGATACCAAGTCCGTCGCGGCCACTTTGACTGTTTGTCGAATAGAATTTTCGACCTGCTTCCGTTGTTTGACTGGCTCGTGCATTTGCGTTTTTTGGTTCCGCGCTCAATCCGGCGTACATGGCGCTGGTTGTTGGATTGGTGAGCGCCCAGAGTTC
>JANMEB010000461.1:0-1646 GCA_031376585.1 Planctomycetota bacterium
TCTGTTCGACGGTTCGTCACTCGACGCGTGGCGTGGCTACGCCGCAGAGCCGGTCGGTAAAGGCTGGACTATCGACGACAAAACGCTTCATTTTGATGGCAGCGGCGGCGGTGATATCGTGACCAAGGAAGAGTTCGCCGATTTCGAATTGACTTTCGAATGGAGGGTCGCCGAAGGAGCAAATAGCGGTGTAATGTACCGTGTCGGATTGGGCGAAAAGGCACCGTACTTGACTGGGCCCGAATATCAAATCTTGGACGACGATCGGCATGCTGATGGAAAGAACGAGTTGACGTCGGCGGCGTCGCTCTATGCCTTGTATGCTCCCAACGATAAACAGCTCAATCCAGTCGGCGAATGGAACTCGGCGAAGATCGTCGCCCAAGGAAAACGAATCGAGCATTGGCTCAATGGAAAGATGGTTCTGGATGCGAACATTGGCGCGGAGGACTGGAACAAGCGTGTCGCTGAAAGCAAATTTAAAGAATGGAAAAAGTTCGGCACTCTGTCGTCGGGTAGAGTTTGTTTGCAAGACCACGGTAATAGAATTTGGTTTCGCGACATCAGGATCAAAGTCTTGTCGAGCACACCTCCGGCCAAGAAATCTCCCGCACCCACGCAAAGATAATTCGCTGGGTTGTTATGAAATATCCCACGCGACTGGTGCCATTCGAGAAATTGATGTATTTCTTGGACAATCCGAGCCACCCCAATTGCTTGGGGGTTCGATTGCTATTCCACGGTCAATTGGATCGCACCGCGGCGATCGCGGCGGCCGAGGCTATTTTCCAGCGGCATCCAGGATTTCAAGTGACCGTCGATCCGGAGCGGTTGGAATTTGTTGATCGCGGCGAACCCTTTCGGAACTTTCGTTGGATCGAGCGAGCGACAGACGACCAAGCGTACCAAATGACTCCGACCGACGTTCATCGAGACGGGGGTGCCGTTTTTTGGTTTGTCGTTGGCCCAAACGAATCGCATGTGACGCTGATCGGCAACCATACGCTGGGTGATGGCATCGGCGGATTGCAAGTGACCTCAGATTGGATGCTGGAATACGATCGTTTAATCAACGGCGGAAAATCGAAGCTTTCGAAACTTGATCCTTCGCGCTTGGTAGACAGGGGCCGATTGAATTTGCTGAATCGGAAATACCTCAGCAAGCTCATTTATCAACCGGTCGCCCTATTTGGCGCGAGCAAGTTCTTGTTTCGCCGAATCGTGCCACTGCTGTCAAAGTCCGCTTCCGAACCACCTCCGTTGGTTGAATACCCTGGTGTTGTGACGCAACGGGTGTCAAGCGATCAATCGGAGCGAATCAAATCACTTGCAAGCGATTTGAATGTTTTCCTGAACGACTTGCTCACGGCCGCTTTTTTTTTAGCGCACGCCAATTGGCGAAAACGACATTACAACCAAAAACAGAAGGATTGGATTCGCCTATTGATTCCGCTTTCGATGCGAACGATCGCCGATCGGAGGCTAACAGCGTGCAATCGCGTTTCATTTGTTCAAATCGATCGCCAGCCGCGCCAAATGACGGACCATGGCGAGTTCATTTCGGGAATCGCCAGAGAACTGCGAGTCATACGGCAATGGCAATTGGATCGAACTTTGTTGGTCGCCTTACGGATCGCGTCATTGAT
>JANMEB010000496.1:0-1354 GCA_031376585.1 Planctomycetota bacterium
CGCAAGTCGGTTTCAGTTAGAAATCGGGTCGTGGACATTTTGAACTCCATGTTCGAAAGGCTTTCCGTCGTCAACATCCTCGAATCGTTCGCTAGGCAATGATCGCTGGCCCATGAGTCGGGCGCGGCTCGTTGATCCCGCGCTATGCGCATCATAATGCTTTTTCGAAATTTTGTCGAAAAAAATCGCGTGCCGAGTTCGACAAATTTTTGCGCCCCGCGGTAAATTTTTCGAAAAGTCTCCGGACGGCACTTTTCCATGCCGCTTCGGTGGGGTATTGCACCGTCCGCAATCTAAGAAGACTCGTTTAACGACAAGCCGAAGGCGACGTCAATTCCGACCTGCGCCGTCGCCTTGGCGTTGAACGACCAAATGAGCTTTTTTACTTCGTGATGTACCGTCGCCCGCTGATGGCTTGTGTTCAACTCGATTAGGCCGCCGTCAGTTTGATCCGCAGTAACGCTATCGGTCTTACCGAGGCAGTGAGCTTGTCGAAATATTTGCCGGACTTTCGGCCCTCGATCCGATGGCGGACCGATTGGCACGCGGAGTGCAATTGATTGGTGACAGAAACCCACGGCTTTTCCAGATCAACACGAATCATGAAAAACGTACTCTTGGCGATCACCCTGATAAGCGGCTTTTTAATTGCATCGTTTTTGAGCGAAGCCCCCCGCCGCAACGAATTCGTTAGCGACTTACAAGTCACGCTAACAAAAATCTCGCAAGACCTACCGTCTCCATCGCGAGTTGCCAACGACCTGAGCAAAGTACCGATCACTTCCGTCGCCGCCATCACTCATGTCGAATTTCGGAGCGTCGCTGCCCCAGCGAATGCTCGGCTTTCTACCGAGCATGAATGCTGCGGTTGGACCGAATAGATGCGAGGACTCATTCCGAGTTAGCTATTGTTCACGCTGAACAACTCATCGCAACCCGTCAAAACCTGGTGAGCCAAGTCCACACGCAGTAAACACTCGGAACGATAAATGCGACCCCGACCGTCGTCCACAACCAGAGGCCACCCCGTCGACCAATGGTGACCGCTAACAACCAAATTATGATTGTGATCGCAGCCCCCTGCCCCGGCATTAACCAGAACATGTCACGCCAGACATCTAGGGAGTGGCTCTCAATTAAAAAGGTAAACAGTTGGGGTACGTAAAATGCTGGCAGCATCACAAGTACCGCGAGGCGAGTCCGGGCACAGCCGAACAAATAGGTTAGTACAATCACGGCCAGCACCACGCGCGACGCAATCGAGGTAATTGGCCACAGCGCAAACCAAACCGCGGCAAGCGCCGTTGCCAGCGCGAGAAAGCGCAACGTGAACTGCGGCAGCCGATACGGAGCA
>JANMEB010000498.1:0-14925 GCA_031376585.1 Planctomycetota bacterium
TGCGAAACCGAAGAGCAGGTTTAGGACAATGCGTCGCATAACGTTGGGCCAAGTCAGTACGGTGCCTCGGACAAACAACGCATTATACCCCGCCTCGAATGTCAATCTAGGCTGTTAAACGCACCAAGGCGCGACAGTCCAAAAACCGCAAATGTCAAATTGGGCTGTTAAATAACTAGCCCTGTTAAACGAGAGAGCGTGAGAGTTCGCGGAAAAAATAATAGGGTGCGAACTGAACCCCCACGGTTCGGTTCGGACCCTATTCCAAATCTCGCGAACAGAGAGCGCGGCGAGAGAATGCCAGTCGTGAAAAAGGCTGCGAATAAAGCAAGAAATCAAAGAGCCCGAGAAGAGAGACTCTCGGCGGGGGCGTTAACTAGTGGGGAGGCTGGTTTACGAGGACAAGTGAAAAGCTCCCCCGCCAGGGCTCGAACCTGGGACACACGGATTAATCCCGGCGCGCCGGGATTGCTCTACCAACTGTGCAATGGTGACCCATTTAGAAGCTTGTCGCGAATCCATCGGGACGACTTCATCGACTTGATTTCCTTTTCTCGCTGAATCGCCGATTGACGAGTTTCATGCAACTCACTCCAGACGAGAGCCCAAGGACCATGGTTTGCCGCAAAATGTTTGCGACCTGTATCGGTTGAATTATGTTGACTTATTCGCCGAGCCAAGTCATTTGTCTGGCCCACGTAAAACTGCCCAGTCGAATTTTGCAGAACGTAAACGCAGAACACCGTCTATTTTCTCTCTAAATATTAATCCGCGTGGGAAAAGCGGTTTTGTCGAAAGCTCCCCCGCCAGGGCTCGAACCTGGGACACACGGATTAACAGTCCGTTGCTCTACCAACTGAGCTACAGGGGATCGCGAAAAGCCATTGTTTGCCGCGACAAGTTTAAAAGGTTTTCGCCGCGCGGACAAGATCGGGAGAATCGTCCAGTACTAGCCGAATTCACCGCTAGAGGCTCGATTCCAGAAACCGATAGCCGACGCCGCGAACGGTTTCGATCAAGTCGCGGGCGGGGCCAAGTTTCTTTCGCAGCGAACGAACGTGAACGTCAATGGTTCGTTCCAAAGCATTCGCGTCGTCTCCCAAAGCGGCTTCCATTAGTTCCAACCGGTCAAAGGCCCGGCCCGGTTGGCGAATGAGCGTTTCCAGCAAGCGGAATTCGCTCGGTGTCAAATTCACTTGCTCCTGATCGACCATGACACGGTGCTTGACTCGATCGATTTGGACGCCGTTGGCTGCGACGACGTCCGCGGATGACTCGTCTTCACCAGCCACTCGGCGCAACAAGGCTTTGACTCGTTCGAGCAATATCTTCACGCTGTATGGTTTTACCACGTAGTCGTCCGCGCCCGCCGCGAAGCCTACGATCTGATCGGTCTCTTCGCTTTTTGCGGTCAGCATGAGGATGCGAGATTTCTGAGTTTGCGGTTGAGTCCGCAGTTGTCGGGCGACTTCGATGCCGTCCAAGACGGGAATCATCACGTCCAGCAAAACTAGATCGGGAAGCTTCGCGCGCGCCTGATTAATTGCATCCCGTCCGTCGAAAGCGCAATGCACGTCGTAGCCAGCGTGAGCCAAGTTATAACGCAACACTTCGGACAGAGCCCGATCGTCTTCCACTATCAAAATCTTAGCGCGTGACATTGCGATCACAGTCGTTTGGGCTCATTGAAAAGCTGTCCATGTCGGTGTCGAACAATCGTCCCATCGACGAGGTAAATGACGTCTTCGGCGATGTTCTCCGCATGATCGCCGATGCGTTCGACGTGCCGCGAAACGGAAAAACAATGCATCCCAGGTTCGATCAACTGTGAATCGGTCATCATGAGGTTGCGCAACTCTTCGATCACAACTCGGTTAAGCTCATCGACTTTGGCGTCCCCGCGAATCACATCGGCCGCCTTCTTCGTATCGAGTTCCACAAACGAATCGAGTGCCTTGCGAACCATGTCGGTCGCCAGTCTGACCATAGTGGGAAGTTGATCTGGAATTGGGAAATACGGAAATTGATTTAGCGATTCCGCTCGTTCGGCAATATTGCAAGCCAAATCAGCAATTCGTTCTAGGTCAATATTGATTTTGAGTACCGTCGCGATTCGACGCAAGTTGCCCGCGACCGGCTGGTGCAAGGCCAAGACTTTTAAGCATTCCTCCTCAATCGTGACTTCGGTTTGATTGACTCGTTCATCGGATTGGATGATTTGCGAGACCAGATCAACGCGATGTTCACTCAGGGAACGTACGGCATCGTCAATCATCTTTTCCACAAGTCCAAACAGCGACATGAGCTTGCGCTCGATGTTCTGCATTTCCATTTCGAAAAGCTTGGACATGAATGACTTTCTCGTTGACCGGCGGCTACATAAATATGGTTGAGGGCTTGTTTTCGTTAGCCAAATCGGCCCGTAACGTAATCCTCGGTTTGTTTTTGTCTGGGCCGGGTAAACACAAAATTGGTGGGGCCGTCCTCGACGATACAACCTTCGTAAAAGAAGGCCGTACGATCGCTGACCCGCGCGGCTTGATGCATGTTATGCGTAACGATCACGATGGTGTACTGTTCTCGTAACTCGAAAATTAAGTCTTCAATACGGGCGGTCGAAGCCGGATCAAGGGCCGAGCAAGGTTCGTCCATCAACAAAACGTCGGGCCCGACGGCGATTGTCCGCGCGATACACAAGCGTTGTTGTTGACCGCCGCTCAAACTTAGCGCTGATTGGCGCAAGCGATCTTTGACTTCATCCCAGACTGCAGCTTTGCGAAGCGACCATTCCACCAGATCATCCAAGTCGCGACGAGCCATCTGGCGAAAGTGCAATCGAGGGCCGAAGGCCACGTTGTCATAAATTGATTTGGGAAATGGGTTTGGCTTTTGAAAGACAATCCCGATCCTGCGGCGGAGAGCAACTACGTCGGTCGTCCGACCAAGAATATCGAGATCGGGCAACTCGAGTGTTCCGGCGGCATGTGCCGTCGACACGACATCGTTCATCCGATTGATCCAGCGTAGCAACGTACTCTTGCCGCAACCGCTGGGCCCGATGAATGCGGTAACTTGCTTTTCCGGAATGTTCAACGTGAGATTATGTAGTGCTTGGAAATCTCCGTACCACGCATTGAAATCGCGGATGGTGATCATCATCTTTGGCGGCAGCGCATCGACCGCCGGTACAACAGGCTGCTGCCTGGAAAGTTTGACTAGCTCAATTTGGCTCACGTGACACCTATTTTTGGCCGCGAACGGACAAATGAAAAACCGATCAAGACAGTGGTCGTTGAGTTCTCTGACGAATGATAATCGCGAGGGCGTTAAATGCTAACAAGATCGCCAGCAGCACGATGATCCCTGCTGCGGCGAGATTTTGAAAGTTGATTCCATCTCCTTGTGCAATTGGCTGTCCCGCCCAGTAATATATCTGAATTGGGAGCACGGCAAAATCGTCCGCCAAATGCCGTGGACTTTTCGTTATGTAGACGATTCCGGCCAACATTAACACCGGCGCGGCTTCACCAATCGCTCGGCTAACGGACAAAATTGTCCCCGTCATAATTCCGGGAATTGCGGCAGGCAAAGTCACATTCCAAACCATTTGCCAAGGCGTCGAACCCAAACCCAACGAGCCTTCGCGAAGTGTTTTGGGAACGGAACGCAATGCTTCTTGAGTCGAGATAATGATCACGGGAAGCACAACCAACATCAGCGTCAGGCTGGCGGCCAAAATGCTTCGGCCAAACGGGAGCCGCAAATAGTACCAGGGTTTCTTTGTGATAAGCCCTCCCTCGGCGTCAGACCACAAAGTCTTCTTGAGCATACTTGCATCTTGCGGAAGTTCGTTGCCTGGCGCGACCACGATTAGCTTGATCGGCTTTCCGTCAAATGTTTCGACGGTCATGCTGTCGACCAGAATGGGCACGTCAGTCGGACTTGCTATTGGAATGAGAACGACTTCGGTTCCTTCGGTGACATACTGACGGAAATGTTGCGCGCCCAGTTCAAACGCCGGTTCATCGGGCTTTCCGAACAGGCCGAACATGTTGGCGAACGCAGTCAAACCGAGAATGCCATAAACGATCGATGGGACGCCCGCCAAGTTGGTAATGTTGAGTTGTACGAATTCATGGAACCGTCGGGCGATGGTGCTGCGAGGCGGAAACTCCTCCATGAAAATTGCGGTGCCGACTCCCAAAGGAACGGCGATCGCTGCGCACCCCAAACAAACCCAAATCGAACCCATGATGACGGGACCAATTCCGCAATTTTTCGGATCCGGGCTGGGCGCACCGGTTATGAACTTCCAGCTTAATGCCGGAGCACCTTCCACCAGAATCGATCCCAACAAAACCAGCAAGACAATCACCGACAAGCTCGCGATCGCGATGCAAGCCGATTTGAAGACTTCGTTAACGACGATTCGTCGGCGGACCGAACCAACCGGCCAGCGCGAAAAGTCTGGTTTGATGGAGCGTAGCTCAATCATTCGTAGGCCTCACGGAATCGCTTTCGAATCACATGTCCGAAAAACGTCATCGCCAATGTCAGCAAAAACAATGCTGCGGCAACCGCGTAGATCGAATAGTATTCGACGCCGAAATTGGAGACATCGCCTTTGGCAACTTGTGCGATATAGCCCGTCATGGTTTGCATTTCAACACGCGGATCCCATGAAATGCGAGCCCGGTTCCCGGCGGCAAGCGTAACAATCATTGTCTCACCGATGGCCCTCGTCGCTCCCAACAAAAATGCGGAGACGATACCGGACAATGCTGCGGGAATTACGACTTTTACCGATACGTCGAACCTGGTGCCACCTAAGCTAAATGCGGCTTCGCGTAAGTTGCGCGGAACCGCTTGAAGTGCATCTTCGGCCAAGGAACAAATGGTCGGAATGCTCAGGATTCCAACGGCGATACCGGCACTCAGCGCGTTATAAATATCGACTTGGAAACCAGGAATCAAGCGCAGCATGGGCGTAATAAAAGTCAACGCAAAAAAACCGAAAACGACCGTCGGGATGCCCGCCAAAATCTCCAGAGTCGGTTTCAGAATTGCACGTAATTTGCGCGGCGAATATTCGCTCAAGAATATTGCCGTTATCAAACCCAGTGGCATCGCGACGCTCATCGCAATGGCGGTGATCCAAAGCGTGCCTGACACGAGCGGCAAAACCCCAAAATGTTTCGTCTCTCCGAGTAGCGGATTCCAACGAGTGCCGAACAGAAAACCAGACACGCTGGTACCCGGCATTCTAAAAAACTTAACCGCCTCCACCGTCAACAGTATGATGATTGCCAATGTGATCATCACAGAAAACAGCGTGCAACCCATGAGCAGAAATTTGACAAACGATTCTTTTACGCGAATCCAACGAAGCGAACGAAAAGGCAATTCCGCCAACAAGCGAGGTGGACTCGATGACAATTCCGGCTCGAGCGTGGTTGCTTGCGCCATAGTTTGCGACCTAATAGACACAGTTAAAGGTTTCGTCGCGCGGTCGAGTTTCCCTCACCCTAGTACTTCCCTCAGCGGGGAAAGGTAGCATTGGCAAAACTATTAGTCAGCCAAATTTTCGGCTTTGTAGACATCCGTTAACTTACCGGAAACCGTTTTCCCAGCCGCGTCGATATAGCAAGTTCCAGTCTTTCGGTTTTTTAGCAATTGCTTGGCGCGCTCGTAGACTTCTGCGGGGAGTGGCACGTATCCCACGGATTTAGAAAGCTCTGCTGCGTTTTCCAAGTAGTGTTCGACCAGAACTCGAACTTCCGGGCGACGGAAGGACTTGGCATTTACGTAGATAAAAAGTGGACGAGAAAACGGTGCGTATTCTCCCGACTCGATGGCTTCGGGGGTCGGAGCCACGGGCTTGCCCGTCGCGGGGCTTACGATCGAAACGGCCTTCAATTTGTCGCGATTCTCCATATAGTATGCGACACCAAAAAATCCGATTGCGTCGGCTGTTTCCGCAATGCCCACGACCAGTTGATTGTCGTCTTCACTGACGGAAATGTCCTCGCGAATCGCGCCATCCGAGGCGACGACTTCTTTGAAATAGTCAAATGTCCCCGAGTCGGTTCCCGGCGCGAAAATCTTAATGTCGCGATCAGGCCAAGACGGTTCGACATCTTTCCAACGCTTAGCTGCCGAATCTGCCCGGAAGATCTTTTTGATTTGCTCAACCGTGAGTTGGTTGCACCACTTGTTGTCGCGATGCACGGCGATTGTCAAACCGTCATACGCAATCGGCAACTCGTGAAACTTTATCGCGTTCGCACGGGCAGATTCTAATTCGGCCTTTTTAATCGGACGAGAAGCGTCGGAAATATCAATTTCGCCGATCACGAATCGTTTGAAGCCACCACCGGTCCCCGAAATCAGTACGGGTACCGAAACCTTGGGACATTTTTTCGCAAATGAATCTGCCACCGCAATCGAAATCGGAGCCACAGTGCTCGATCCATCGATCTCAACTTTGCCAGCCAAATTTGCAAGTCCATCTTGTGCGAGTGCCGTTCCAAAGCTTGCCAGTAGTCCAATCGTCAACGCAACTCCGACATTCTTCCGGTTCAAAATCATGTCATATCCTTAAGTTCAATTCCGGGCCATTTCTGTTGAGAGTTACCATAATTGTCAATTGTGAAGAACCTGTGAAGATTTGGTTAAGGGCGTGTGAAATTGGCTAGAATCCACGTTTAACCGCCCGGCTTCCAAACGCCGTGACCGCACCACGCGGTGAACTTTAACGGTAGTACGCCAGCGGCCCGAAGCGGTCCGGTTAATCAAAAACATGAGGGGAAGCCATCGTCACCAAAAAAAAACGCGGCACCGAGATTCGGTGCCGCGTTCGCTTGAGGGTTGCTTCAAGCGATTCGTCTCAAAGGTGGAGGACTACTCAAACGCTTTTTGCGTAAACCCGTGATCGATGAAGGTACCGAGGAACAACTCCCAAGGATTAACTTCGCAGCGGCTGTCGGAATATCCCGTAATCTCAACATCGCTACCCGGTGGGACTGGAAAGCCAGGGTTGATGTAGCCATCGCCGTTTTCATCAACGATCGCGCGAACGCTTCCATCGGCAAAAACGATGTTGAGTTTGCGACTGTGATATGCACGCCAGTCGCGAGTGTCTTGCAGGACAAGTGGGATACCAGCGCTGCCCGTGAAGATACTTTCATCCGTAACAGTTTGGCCTCGCGACGGAAGGCTCGAATCCAACCAATCCATCGGCGTACCGGTGGGCACAATCTTGACTTTGCCATCAACATCGTCGAAAAACGACGGGCCGTCGTTGAAAGATTCTGCCAAGACAATTCCTTTGGCAAGTTTAAAGTCGGATGAAATTGTTGCCGACAAAGTCGCTTCTGCCGAATCGCCTTTGTCCGCGCAACCGAGCAATGGGATTGACGAACTTGGAACGGCGGCGGCATCAATTCGTTGCAACGTCAGGGGGCCTGCCGTATTGAGAAAGTTCTTCATGTTGCCCACGGTTAGGCCATCAACTATTCCGGGTGCCGATCGAACCATGTGCCAACTCGATGCATAGTTCGTATTCATTCCCTTTTCAATCAGATTATCGCGGACATAGTCGATCCGAGGAGCGCTGTAAGGCAACATGGCGTTGAGGATGGGGCCGCTTCCCGATCCAATTCGATCCGGCGGTGTTACCGCCGCGTTCGAAGTGTCTTTCCCGATTAGGTCGTTCAGTTTTTCAGAACCCAGACACGGACTGCTCGGACACAACATGACGCTGGGCAGCGTGTTTTGGCCGACGCAATCAGAGACCCATGAGAAGAGTTCCACAGAACCGTCTCTTCGGGAGTCAAACGCGCCGCTGCACAAGTAGCCAGTCGGATCATTTGACGATTTTGCCAACAACGCCAAACCAAGTTGCCGCAAGTTATTTGCGCACTGAGTTGAGCGAGCGGCGTTCCGTACCGCCAAAACCGCAGGCAACAACATAGAGATCAAGATCCCGATGATCGCGATCACCACCAACAGTTCAATCAGAGTAAAACCATTTTTCCGTTTCATACGAATCTTCTCCTAAAGATGACTTTCTCCAAGCAACGCTGCTTGGACGAGAAGATATTACGGATCGGTTGTTAAGAACTCGCGAACGCGGCTAGTGATTTCGATGAAATTTTGATGAGCGTTTCTTCACAGTTCCCAATAGGTTCACGTGAAAGCAGCAATTTTGGACGATGAGTTATGCTTTGTGAAGCAAGATTCGGAAAGTGCTCCCTCGGCCAATGGAACTCGTCAGTTCAATTTGTCCGCCCAGCGCTTGCACCGTGTGTTTGACGATTGCCAAGCCTAGTCCGGTGCCGCCCACGTCGCGCGATCGCGCTTTGTCGACCCGATAAAACCGTTCGAACACGCGGCTTTGGTGTTCCGGCGCGATACCGATTCCGTTGTCCGCGATCGTAATTGATGCGTTCGCTTTGTCATACGTCGCGGAAACTCGTACCCAACCGCCAACGCGTGTGTACCGGACGGCATTGCTGATCAAATTATCCAAAATGGTTCCGATTGCTTCGCGATCGGCAATCGCCATGACCGGCTCGGCACTCTGGGCAACGCTCAAACGGACTTCGCGTCGAAGAGCTTCTTCTCGAAAACGCCCAACGCAATCAACGCAAGCTAGATCGAGGTCGACGGCGCACAATTCGAAAGCAGCGCGGCCAGATTCGACGCGGGCCAAGTGCATCAAGTCGCGGACTTGCCGGTCCAACAGATCAGCATGAATCTCGATTTGCTCCAAGAAGTGGCGGTTATTTTCTTTGTCGTCAATCGCGCCCAGCCGCAGCGTCTCGGCGTACGCTTTTATCGCGGCAAGCGGCGTTTTTAGCTCATGCGAAACGTTGGCCACGAAATCGCGACGAATCGTCTCCAGCCGCCGCAAGTCGGTAACATCGTACAGAACGACCGCTAACTCTGCTTGATGATCGGACGAAAGCGGCGCCACTCGCATGCTCAAAGCACGACGCCGCGGGCCGACGGTTTCAAATTCAGTTTCGATTGCTTGGCCCGTGGCACGAGCCTTGTCGATTGCAATTTCGAAACTAGGATTCCGGACAACTTCACCGGCGTAGCGGCCAATAACGAAATCGGGATGCAACGAGAGCATTGTCATCGCCGACTCATTCGTGACCATGATTCGTTGATTGGCATCGATTCCGATTACGCCTTCGACCATCGACGACAGGACGGCTTGGACTCGGAGCCGCTCTTCTTCCACGAGCTGTTCTCGTTGGGCGAGATTAGATTCCATCAGGAAAAACGCTTGAGATAAATCGTGCCAATCGGGGTCGTGCGTGACGGACGAAGGCGGATCTTGAAATTGCCCTGCGGAAAGTTTTCGCGAAGCATCAACAAATCCCTTCTTGACCTCGGCATTCCGCCGTTCTGTCGTCCACCAAAGCGTCACGACCACCAGAAATGAAGCCACCGCCATCCACCAAATGGGTAGCAATTGTCGCAGCCCGACACGACCGCGGCTTCGGGAGCCGATGCCGATAAAGGCGATCTGATCGCGCGGATCGTGGCCTGTCGTCTCCAGCGCCGACCCGGACCAGGGCTGCACGACGACCACGGTCGAGTCGTTTCCGGTAGCCGAATTGTTCATGACGACAACGATTCGTCCCGGCGTTAGCATCGAGAGTTCAACGGAGTTAAGCAATGGTACCAATGAACGCTCGGGGTGCGACTGGGCGATCAACGAACCGTCTACCGCCAGGCACACGACTTGTAATCCGCGTTCTTCTGCCCATGAATGGAGTTGTCGCGACAATTCCGATTCGGTCTGGGGCGCTGGCCTTTTGGCCATAAACTTTTGCAACTCGACCGCGCGGTTTTGCAACGAGGTCAAATCCATATCCCTCGTCCAAAATATTTCGGCTAGCGTAATTGCGGCCGTAGCGATCGCCATCAATACGAACAGCACTGCAATTTGACGACGCCACGACTGAGTCCAACTCATTCGACCGCATCCGAAAACAAGAAGCACAATGTAACGCGAAAAATGCAACGCGCCCGTTATTCTGTTGTAACTGTCAAATTTTCGATAGGTCACCTGCAGACGTGCGTCGCGGCTGGCTTCAATGCGAGTCGATTCGCTAGAAAAGTGGTTCGCTGTTCCGAGGGCTGGGCTGACCTATAATAAAGCGACGGACGGAATGCGATGCAGCAAAAAGGAAGGTAATGTCACACGTTTGTTTGGTTCGATCGGCAATTCGGCAAGCGGGGACTTTCGCCCAAATCACGTGGCTGTGTTTTGGATTCGTTTTGCTTTCGACACCAGTTGACAATGCGATTGCTGCTCAACAAACCGCTGTAAATGCACTTGAGCCTCAAGTTGAGGACGACGACGGTCAGCCAGTACGGCAGACCGAAAATCGACGCAAGGGGTATCTCGTGCAAGTCGCTTTGCCGATTAATGCCCGTGTGCAAGAACAGGTTGAGAGCACATTAGGGCGTATCCTCGAGCAGACAACGGCCGTGACGGAAGCAGCCCAGCGCCCCGTGGTCGTTTTGGAATTCGATACGTCCAACGGCCAAAACGGACGCGGCAGTCGACTTGGAAGCTGCTTGGATTTAAGTCGGTTTTTGATTAGCAATGAGGTCAGCGGTATTGAGCTTGTCGCTTACGTCCCTGGCCCCAAGGGCTTTTACGAGGCGACAGAACCGGGCAGCATTCAACCCAAAAGCGAACTGCTTGGCCACGCAGTTTTGGTCGCGCTGGCCTGCAATCACCTTGTCATGCATCGCGATGCTTCTATCGGGCAAGCCGGAATTGACGAGCCGTCGATTGATGACGGTCTGCGAAATACTTATCGGCAAATCTCCGCCAAGCGATTGACATTGCCGATCGAAGTGGCTCTTAGCATGCTCGACTCAAATCAATCGTTGTATCGCGTCGATGTGGGCGACGGAAAAGTTGTCTACGTCGACCGCGCGGAATTGCTTCGCCTCGAAGGGACCGGCAAAGTGGTGCAGTCGGAGACGATGAGCGAACCCGGAAGTTTGCCGCTCTACACAAGTCAGATGTTGTCCACGTTTCAATTGTTGCGCCACCGCGTCGAAGCACGTGGCGACTTGGCACAACGATTTCGCTTGACGCCGGATTCGCTGGAAGGTGATCCGACATTAGGTGCGCCGTGGAACGCCGTCCACGTTAGTGTGACCGGCGCGGTCGACGAACGCGAAGTCTCGTGGGTACTCAACGCGCTTAATCAGCTTGACCCCAACGTCAATTTGATTTTGATAACTATCGAAAGTGAAGGGGGAAACCCAACTCAGTGTTTGCGGTTGGCGTCTCGTCTGGCCGAATACGATTCGACCAAGAGCCGGACGGTCGCCTACATTCCGAAATTTGCCAAGGGCCCGTCGACGTTGATTGCGCTCTCATGCGATCACATCGTAATGGGGCCAGATGCTGTCCTGGGCGGTACGTCTCGCGCGGTCAAACCCACAGGCAACGAACTATTTAGGGAGCCTCTTCAAGAACTTGCAATCAAGTCTGATCGCGATTGGTCGCTGCTACAAGCCTTGGCAGACCCGCAACATTCGCTGAGTCTGTGGTCGCACAAGGACACAGGACAGCTTCGATTAATGAGCGCTGAACAACAAAAGGAACTTACCGACGAGGAACAATCCGATTGGCTGCCACTGCGCGAACTTTCGGTAGAGAATGGAATTATTGGTCGCGAAGCCGAATCGATGTTCGTCGCGCGCTACTTGGTCGACGACTTTCCACAAATCAAGTCGCTCTATCAATTGCAGCGTGATCCAGTGGCGCTGACTCCGACATTGACGGATCGCTGGATTCACAACCTCGCGAGATTCCTCACGTCGCCGTGGGTGACTGCGTGGCTGTTGTTTGGTGCGATGTTCTTTTTGATGACGGAGATGTCGACTCCGGGTGTTGGGCTTCCGGGATTCTTGGGCACGCTCTGTTTGTTGTTGTTCTTCTGGAGCCAAAGCTGTAACGGCAACGTGCATTGGCTGGAAGTCCTGTTGTTCGTCGTGGGGCTTGCGTTTGTACTTCTGGAGTTATTTGTCTTGCCAGGCATGGGTGTGTTTGGTTTAGGCGGCATCGGCATGATCTTCGTATCCATTGTGCTGGCGATGCAGACCTTTGTCATTCCGCGCACGGCGGAGGATTACGCGCAATTGCCAGTGTCGCTATCGATGATCTTCGCGGCGGTGGCCGGCCTGTTGGTTGCCATGTTCTTCTTTCGAAAATATTTGGCTCACATGCCGGTATTCAAACGGCTGATGCTGAATTCGCCCGGTTCCGACGATTCGCTACTTGATATGGACCAACGCGAATCCATGGTCAACTGGCAACATTTGTTGGGGCAATCTGGCAGAACGGTGACTCCACTGGTCCCTGCGGGCAAAGCCAAATTTGGGCATGAAGTGATCGATGTCGTTTCCGAAGGGCTCTTGATCGACCCCGAACAACCCGTCGTCGTCATCGAAGTCTCCGGCAACCGCGTAGTGGTTCGACCGGACGATGAATAATTCGCCTGCGTATTTTTCCGTTCCCGTTGAACCGCCCGGCGTTCAAGTGCAGCGAGTTCAACGCACGGCTAACTTCAACACCGATGCTGCAACGGCCCGAAGCGGTCCGGTTAAACAAAGACGCGGCAACGGCTCGAAGCGGTCCGGTTAAACAAAGACATGTCCAAGCATATACGGTCTCACGTCTTGGTTGGGCAAGCAATTCAGCGTATCATCGTTGAGATTGATTCGAAGACTTTTCCCGCTAGGCGCTATGGACCCATTGATTCTGGCCATCATTTTGATTGTGCTTGGGTTCGGCGTGATTTGCCTAGAGCTGTTTGTTCCGTCGGCTGGAATGCTTGGCGTGTTGGCCGCGCTGCTGATTCTTGCTGGCATCATCTCGGCGTTTTTTCATTCGCTAATTGCGGGAGCGGCCTTGTTGGCAGTAACTTGTTTTTCGCTGCCGATGATAATCGCTGCCGCGGTTAAGATTTGGCCCAGCACACCGTTCGGCAGAAAAATTCTAATCGGTGCCATGAGCGAAAAAGATGTTTTGCCCCAAAATGATTTGCAAGGACTTCTCAAGCCACTGGTGGGACGACGGGGTGTTGCCAAAACAAAGATGCTTCCCAGCGGCATTATCCAAATCGACGACCGCAATTATGACGCCGTTAGCGATGGCTTTGCTATTGAACCTGGAACTCCAGTGGAAGTCATTGCCATTCGCACCAAGCGAGCCGTCGTTCGGCCAGTCGATCCCGATGAGCGGGCATCCGATCCGAACGACGACATGCTTTCCCGTCCCATTGATCAATTGGGCTTGGGGCCAATCGACGAAACCTAGTTTATCGTGAGCGTTTGCATGAAACCCAAAGCGTTAGTACGGACAACGAAACCTCCAGGGTCTGACGCCAATTTGTGTAGTCTTCGGAGAAAATTGGGGTCTGACCCTTTCGTACGTTTTTGTTTCCAGCTCTTAGCATTAATGATGTTCGGCGTTGCTTTTTCCGAAACGGCATGGACACAGAACGCAGCGCCGATAAGAGAGCCTTCCAAAGTCTGGCACGTTCAACCGAGCGGTGTGAGCACGAGCTTGCGCGGTTTATCGGTTGTCAACGAAAGAGTTGTCTGGGCCAGTGGCGCCAGTGGAACCGTGATTCGAACGGTCGATGGCGGAACCACGTGGACGCAACTTACGATTGCGGGCGCTGAGAAGCTTGATTTCCGGGATATTCATGCGTTTGACGACCAAGTTTGCTTGATCATTAACGCGGGTTCTCCCGGACTCGTTTTTCGTACTGACGACGGTGGAAAGACTTGGGCTGAAGTCTACCGCAACGATGCGAAAACGATTTTTTTCGACGCGATGTCGTTTTGGGACACGCAGCGTGGCATCGCATTCAGCGATCCACAGGACGGACAATTGTTCTTGATCGAAACGTCCGACGGAGGAAAAACATGGGCAAGCTTTCCGGTTGATCGACGACCACAGATGCATCCGGGCGAAGCCGCTTTCGCAGCCAGCGGCACGAGCATGGCAGTCATGGACGATCAATCGGTTTGGATTGCCACTGGCGGAGAACACGGCCCCGACAACGAAGCTTCGTCGCGAGTGTTTTCGTCCGTGGACGGCGGCAAGTCCTGGTACGTCGCAACGACACCGATTGCGTCGACCGAATCGGCCGGCACCTTTTCGATTGCTTTCGCCAACGCAAATCACGGAGTTGCCGTTGGGGGCGATTACAAGCAACCAAACAATCGTTCCGGTAATATTGCGATTACCGACGACTCCGGTCGCAATTGGCGCGCGATCGAAGGCGAATCACCCAGCGGCTATCGCAGCGCCGTCGCGGTGTTGAACCTTAATTTCGAAGCTCACTTTGTCGCGGTCGGCCCAACGGGAACGGACGTCTCAAGCGATTGGGGAAATTCTTGGCGGCAAGTCGATGAGACGAGCCTCAATGCCATCGCGTTCACGTCCGATGGAAGTGCCGGCTGGTCTGTTGGCGGCGACGGAACAGTCGCCAAATGGATCGGTAATGAAATCGTTCGCCCGGACGCCAAGAAATAGTCTGGCGGTTGAGATTATGGAATCAACGCTTATCAAGCGGGAAGCTGCCGCCGGTGTTTTGAGGCGGTCGTTGACTCTGGAGCAGCGGATTCGATGGCGCTTGAGTCGAATCTTGCGAATTGCCAAAACTCGGCGGCGTTGCATTAGCGGTTTTCGGAATTGCCGGTCTCAATGCTTCTGGCCTGCTCTGTGGAATCGGCCTTGAGTCGGAATTCGATTGAAGGATCGAGTTGGGTCGTGATTCCAGGCGAGTTGCTTCGCCAAGATCTTGGCTGGATTGTGTCAATGATCCCCGAAGCGTGTTCGATCGATCCGCTTGTGAATTTGAACTCTGC